>NZ_JADYVD010000046.1 GCF_020193575.1 Ensifer sp. IC4062 | reverse complement strand
CGCCGTGAACCTCGAAGATATACTTCGCCAAATCCAGACCTATCCGAACGACCTGCATGACATCCTCCTTCATCGCAGTTGACGTTCGAGATTCCACCTCGCCGCGAGGGCGGGGTCCATACCATTGGCCCGTGAAATGCAAGATTTTGTTTATTGCAGCGACCAATCAGGTTCAGTCATGTGTCCGGCCTATAATCGTGGCGTCCATTGCCACTGGCCCTGATGATGAAGTCCGCGGACGGAGAGCCAATCCATTTTGCGCGTTCGATCCGCTGGGGGGCAAGGCTTCACTCCATCCGCGGCTTAACCGGTTCGCCGTCACAACTCGGTCATTCACTTCCCCCGTCCGACCGGGACCGAACGGGATTCCTTTAGGCGGCCGCGGACCGATAGATCTCCTCCTGTCTGAGAATTGCCCACGCGATCCGCGCGGCGCTTTCCGCGCGCTTTGGTTCGTCGTCGGGCTTCCGCTCGTGATCGCCTTCGGCGTCGTCAGGGCGGCGGTTTACAGCTCGTGGTATCTCACCTTCCATATCCTTTGCATGTTTCTCCCGTTCACAGGTTTCATGATTCTTACGGCGATAGTCATGGTGCCGATGTCGATCGTCGCCTACGCCCATCCCGACGCGGCCAACGGCCTGCCCTTCTGGGCGTTTGGTCTGATGGCGCTGAGGCTCGTTGCCTTTGCGATCGGCTATACGATTTTCCTCGACTGGTTGACGCCGCTCGGCGCGGAGGACCCGTTGCCCTGTATCGCCGGTCGGATCGATAGGGCTACTGCCAACGTGACGCTGGCGGCCCCTCAAGGGATCGCCTTGACGAAGCGATTGGCCTTCGCCGCCTCGTTCATGTCCTTCCGCCGGAAGTAGATCGCGCGCCCGCAGCGGACCGGGCTGTAGCCTTGGACGATGATGATCTGCTCATCCTTCCTCATCGACTGGGTAATCTCGTGCGGCATAATCAGCGGCCGGCGCTGGAAGTTCACGCTCTCGGATTTCCGCGATGCGCTGTTCTTCGTGTCCCAGCCGATATTGCGAGAGCTTCCCTTCACCTCCACCGTCATCTCACCGCATTGCGCCGAGACATTTCGCGCCGTGTCGAGCGCCTTGATCGCCGCATAGCTCGCGAAAGCGCAGCCATCGATCCAAGAGGTCGCGCCATCCTTCCCGAAATGCCGCTCGAGCTGCCCGACGGACTGGTACATCAGCATCATGCTGATCCCGTATTTGCGGCCGCGATCGCGCGCCTCCTCGAGCACCCGCATGTAGCCGAGCAGGTCGACCTCATCGAGCATGAACAGCGCCCGGCGCTTGAAGCCGCCATCGGCCTGCACCATGGCGTTGATCAGCGAGCCAATGATCACCCGGCCAATGCCCGGATAGGAGCGCAGGATCGATGCCGGGATGTTCAGGAAGACGTCCTTCTTCGCCGATACGATATCGCTCGACTTGAAGGCATTGCCACAGACGAGCGCGGCATAACTGTCGAGCGACAGCCACTGCGTGTCCTTCGATGCGGTCGAATAGACGCCGGAGAACGTCTGTTCGGTCATATTGGTGAAGACGCCGAGCGTTTCGCGGATGAAGGCCGATTGCGAGTGCTCCTGAATGTCGCGCAGCATGGTGAGCACCGACGGTTCCGGTTCGGACACGATCTGCCGGAGACTGCGTAAGTTTCGCCGTCCGGCATATTCGGGCGACAGCATGACGTGCGCGAGCAGGCCCGTCAGGAGATTGTGCGCCTGGTTCTGAAAGTAGGAGCCCGTTGAGCTTTCGAAGCGCACACTCTCCGACAGCAGCATGTGGGCAATGCCGACGATGTCCTCTTCCTTTTGCCGCGAGTGCTCGATCCCGTCGAGTACGTTGAAGCCCATGATCGGGTTCGTCGGATCAAGCACCATCACCTGGCGGCCGAGCACGCGGGTGCGGTGCTCGACCACCATGGGCGCGACCTCGGTGGAAGGATCGAGGCAGATCAGGGGCCCCGCATAACGCAGCGCCGTCGGTACCACATTGCTTGTGGTCTTGTATCCACCCGACCCGGCGAAGAAGAGCATATGGGTAGAATCGAAATCTTGGCTGTAGGTCAGCAGCGGGGCCTTGCCGCCTTTCCCCCAAGTGGCCGCATCGTTTGGGTCGAAGGGCAGTTCATGGACAATTTCCTTGTCGACGCGGTAGCGCTCGCCGACGACGATCTCGCCGTTCGGCGGAAACAGTTTTCCCGCCGCCGCCATCGACAGCCAATCCGCGTCCCCGAAGGTTCCGCGCCTAGCGCGCTTTACCGGTTCGGGCACCACGGTGGAGATGCGCGCGGCCACCGCCACCGCCATAAAGCCGGCGAGCGCACTGACGACGGCGACCATGTCGAGATAGGAAAGCGCGCGGTCCCATGTGACCGCGCCGCTTTCCACGGATGGGGACAGCCGATCGAATTCGCGCAGCGCGTAGAAGCCGGCCACAGCCAGAAAGCAGACGAGGCTCGCCATCGCGACCGGCCGTCGCCGGTGCAATGGCAGCGCCCAGACGCTCAACAGTCCTGCCAGGGGTCCGAACAGAAGCGCTGGCACAGGAGAAGCGCGCAGGAACCAATATTCCGCTTTCCCGGACAGGGCGCCGGCGAACGCCGGCCAGCGCCAGCCGACGACGTAGACGGCAAAGGCGGTGACGGCGATCGGTACCAGAATGAGCAACAGGCTCGGATGCGGTTTTGCCTTCAGTGCCATTCCGCTGTCTCGGCGATGTGAGGTGATCCGCCATCCAGCGCGGGAGCCTTGAAGGCTTCCTCGCCGATATCGCGCAGCCGCCGATGCTCGGCAGTGCCCGGCGCGACGCTTGCCAGTTCGAGGAGGCCGCCGAGCAGAAACGCCCGGTCGGCCCTCGACAGTCCCGCCCTGACGACGATGCCGCCAAGCAGGAATTTCTCGCGGGCCTCCTTCTTGCGATCAGCCGTCATGAGAAACCTCCGCCGGCGTTCCAGACCCGCCATTTGGCTGTCGACGCAACGAAGCAGTTGTGCCAGATGCCCCCTTCCTCTCCTCGTTGCGAAATCGCGCGGCAATCTCTTCGAAGATCCGATCGAGCTCCTCGTCGGCGATCTCCATTTCGGCCAAGCCTGACTTCGTCGCCGCACGGGCAAAGCGCTCGGCGGCTTTAACTATCAAAAGTCGCCTACGTTCGTGCAGCTTCCTGATCTGCGCATCGAGGTCAGAAATCGATGGTTTTGCAGCCAATCCTCGTCTCCTTCTGTTTGCAATAGTACATCAGACTCGTTTATACACGCTAGTTTAAGTCAGTTAAATAGGCTATCTCTAGCCGCTCCTGAAAACATCGCCGCGGGAATTCCTAGCCGTGGACGCCTCCGGAGAAGCGGCATCGGCCCTGGGCGGGTGGATCGGTTTGAGGGCGCAATATACGTCGCTGGCGCGACGTGCTTGAGAGGTCTGGAGACATCAGTGGCGATCATGTTCGTCAGAGCGCAGGTGATCAGCAGGGGAGCGGGACACAGCATCGTCTCGGCCGCCGCTTATCGTCACCGCGCCCGGATGATGGACGAACAGGCTGGGACATCCTTCAGCTATCGTGGTGGATCGCGCGAACTGGTGCATGAGGAGTTGGCCCTGCCGGACCAGATCCCCGCCCGGCTGAAGACGGCGATCGGCGGGCAATCCGTCGCCAAGGCAAGCGAGGCGCTCTGGAATGCGGTGGATGCCTTTGAGACGAGGGCCGACGCACAGCTTGCCCGCGAGCTGATCATTGCCCTGCCGGAAGAGCTGACCCGAGCAGAGAACGTCGCCCTTGTCCGCGAATTCGTCCGGGACAATTTCACGTCGAAGGGGATGGTTGCCGATTGGGTCTATCACGACAAGGACGGCAATCCGCATATTCATCTGATGATCACGCTGCGTCCCCTGACGGAGGAAGGGTTCGGACCCAAGAAGGTTCCTGTGCTTGGCGAGGACGGCGAACCGCTGCGTGTCGTCACGCCGGACCGGCCAAGCGGCAAGATCGTCTACAAGCTCTGGGCGGGCGACAAGGAAACCATGAAGGCGTGGAAGATCGCCTGGGCCGAGACCGCCAACCGGCATCTGGCGCTTGCCGGCCATGAGATCCGGCTCGACGGCCGCTCCTACGCCGAGCAGGGCCTCGACGGCATCGCGCAAAAGCATCTCGGACCCGAGAAGGCCGCGCTCGCCCGCAAGGGTATCGAAATGTATTTCGCGCCGGCCGATCTCGCCCGGCGGCAGGAGATGGCCGACCGGCTGCTGGCCGAGCCTGAGCTTCTCTTGAAGCAGCTCGGCAACGAACGCTCCACTTTCGATGAGAAGGATATCGCCAGGGCGCTGCACCGCTATGTCGACGATCCGGTCGATTTCGCCAATATCCGCGCGCGATTGATGGCGTCGGACGAGTTGGTTACGCTGAAGCCGCAGCAGCTTGACGCTGAGACCGGCAAGGCGTTGGAACCGGCGGTGTTCACCACACGGGAGATCCTGCGCATTGAATATGACATGGCAGAGTCCGCTCGAGTGTTGTCGGAGCGCAGGGGCTTCGGCGTCTCTGACGCTCAGGTCGCCGAAGCCGTCCGACGCATCGAAACGGCCGATCCGGAAGATCCCTTCAGGCTCGATCAGGAACAGGTCGACGCCGTTCGCCACGTCACAGGCGACAGCGGCATCGCGGCCGTCGTCGGGCTCGCGGGCGCCGGCAAGTCGACGCTGCTCGCCGCCGCACGCGTCGCCTGGGAAAGCGAGGACCGTCGCGTCATCGGAGCAGGGCTTGCCGGCAAGGCGGCCGAAGGGCTGGAAGACAGTTCCGGCATAAAGTCACGCACGCTCGCGTCCTGGGAACTGGCCTGGGCCAGCGGGCGCGAAATGCTCCAGCGCGGGGATGTGCTGGTGGTCGACGAGGCCGGAATGGTCTCCTCGCAGCAGATGGCGCGTGTCCTCAGAGCCGCGGAGGATGCTGGTGCAAAGGTCGTGCTCGTTGGTGACGCGATGCAGCTTCAACCGATCCAGGCGGGAGCGGCGTTCAGGGCAATCACCGAACGGATCGGCTTTGCCGAACTTGCCGGTGTACGCCGCCAGCGCGATGGGTGGGCGCGCGATGCCTCGCGGCTCTTTGCCCGCGGCGAGGTCCAGAAGGGCCTCGACGCCTATGCCGCGCATGGCCGGCTGGTCGAGACGGAGACGCGGGGCGAGATCATCGGTCGCATCGTTGCCGACTGGGCGGTTGCACGCCGAGAACTGCTTCAGAAATTCGCTTCTGACGGAAATCCCCGTCGCCTTCGTGGCGACGAACTGCTTGTGCTCGCCCACACTAATGACGACGTCCGGAAGCTGAACGAGGCCTTGCGCCAGGTTATGGCGAACGAGGATGCGCTGGCAGGCGCACGCGAATTTCAGACCGCGCGAGGCCCGCGGGAGTTTGCCGCGGGCGACCGCATCATCTTCCTCGAGAACGCCCGCTTCCTGGAACCGCGCGCGCGGCATCTCGGCCCGCAATATGTCAAGAACGGCATGCTCGGCACGGTCGTTTCCACCGGCGACAAACGGGGCGATTCGTTGCTGTCGGTGCGTCTCGACAATGGCCGTGACGTCGTCATCAGCGAGGAAAGCTATCCCAATATCGATCACGGCTATGCTGCAACCATCCACAAGTCTCAAGGAGCGACGGTCGACCGGACTTTTGTGCTCGCCACCGGCATGATGGATCAGCATCTGACCTATGTGGCGATGACCAGGCATCGCGACCGCGCCGATCTCTATGCGGCGAAAGAGGACTTCGAGGCGAAGCCGGAATGGGGGCGGAAGCCGCGCGTCGATCATGCCGCCGGCGTCACCGGCGAACTGGTCGAAGAAGGGATGGCGAAGTTCCGACCAGATGACGAGAAGGCGGACGAGAGCCCCTATGCCGACATCAGAGCGGACAACGGAACCGTCCATCGTCTCTGGGGCGTGAGCCTACCGAAGGCACTCGAGGAGGCCGGCGTCTCGGACGGCGATACCGTCACCTTGCGCAAGGACGGCGTCGAGAAGGTCAAGGTTACGGTGCCCCTCATCGACGAGGAAACGGGTGAGAAGCGCTTCGAGGAACGGGAGGTCGATCGCAATGTCTGGACCGCCAGGCAGGTCGAAACCGCCGACGCGCGCCGGGAGCGTATCGAGCGGGAAAGCCATCGACCGGAACTGTTCAGGCAGCTCGTCGAGCGCTTGTCCCGTTTCGGCGCCAAGACCACGACGCTCGATTTCGAGAGCGAGGCCGGGTACATGGCGCACGCCAGCGACTTCGCACGGCGGCGCGGCCTCGATCATCTCTCGCTGGCCGCGGCCGGGATGGAGGAGGGCGTCTCGCGGCGGCTGGCGTGGCTTGCCGAGAAGAAGGAGAGGCTGGCGAAGCTGTGGGAGCGGGCGAGCGTGGCGCTCGGCTTTGCGATCGAGCGGGAACGGCGCGTTTCATATAGTGAGGAACGGACCGGGTCGCTCTCGGAAGGATTACCCATCGTTGGTCACTATCTGATCCCGCCCACCACCGAATTCGCCCGAAGCGCCGACGACGATGCACGCCTTGCGCAACTCTCGTCGCCGCGTTGGAAGGAGCGTGAGCAATTCCTGCGGCCGCTGCTGGAAAGGGTCTATCGCGATCCGGATGCCGCGCTTTCCGCACTGAACACGCTGGCATCAGATGCCGGCATCGAACCTCGCAAGCTCGCCGACGAAATTGCCATTGCGCCCGCTCGGCTCGGTCGCCTGCGCGGTTCAGACCTCATGGTCGAAGGCCGGGCGGCACGCGACGAGCGTGGGGCAGCGATGGCGGCTTTGAAGGAACTGCTGCCGCTCGCTCGCGCCCACGCGACTGAGTTCCGGAGAAATGTCGAGCGCTTCTGCGAGCGCGAGAAGACGCGCCGCGCCTATGTGTCCCTGTCCATTCCGGCAATCTCGAAGCACGCCATAGCCCGTCTCATGGAGATCGAAGCGGTAGGCAAGCAAGGCGGAAACGACGCCTACAAGACCGCCTTTGCGTTCGCCGTCGAGGATCGCTCGATCGTGCAGGAGATCAAGGCCGTCAGCGACGCTTTGACCGCCCGTTTCGGCTGGAGCGCATTCACCGCGAAGGCCGACGCAATTGCCGAGCGCAACGTTGCCGAGCGCATGCCGGAAGACCTCACGGACATTAGACGAGGAAAGCTGACGCTGCTATTCGAGGCCGTCCGGCGTTTCACCGAGGAGCAGCATCTTGCCGAGACGAAGGATCGGTCGAAGATCGTCGCCGGCGCGAGTGTCGATTTCGGGAAGGAGGCAAAAGCCGTGCTGCCGATGCTTGCCGCCGTGACAGAGTTCAAAACGCCTGTGGACGAGGAGGCGCGAACACGCGCGCTCACCTCGGCGCACTATCGCCATCACCGCACGGCGCTCGCCGAGACCGCGGTGCACATCTGGCGCGATCCGGCCGCCGCCGTCGACAAGATCGAGGGACTGATCGTCAAGGGCCTTGCGGCCGAACGGATCGCCGCCGCCGTAGTCAATGACCCTACCGCCTACGGGGGGCTCCGCGGCTCACGTCGCTTGATGGATCGGATGCTCGCCTCCGGCCGAGAAAGGAAGGACGCGTTGCGGGCCGTGCCGGAAACGGCCGGCCATCTGCGCTCGCTCGGCGCGGCTTACCTCAGCGCCTTCGATGCGGAGCGTCAGGCGATCACTGAAGAGCGACGCCGCATGGCGGTCGCCATACCCGGATTGTCGCAAGCCGCCGAAGACGTGCTGCGCCAACTGGTATCGCAGATGAACAAGAAGGACAGCAAGCTCGACGTGGCCGCCGGTTCTCTCAATCCCGCCATTTGGGGCGAGCTCGCCGCGGTCAGCAGGGCGCTCGATGAACGGTTCGGACGCAACGCCATCCTGCGTGGCGGGAAGGACCTGATCAATCGCGTGCCGCCGGCGCAACGTCGTGCCTTCGAGGCGATGCAGGAGAGGCTGAAGGTCCTGCAGCAGACCGTCCGAATGCAGAGCAGCGAGCAGATCCTGTCCGAGCGGCGGCGGCGCAGCATCAACCACGCGCGTGGCGTCGATCGGTAGAAGACGAGAAAGGAAAAAGGCTGTTCGTCGCCTCGGCGTTCCGGCGTTCCACAGCAACTCGTGTTTATCAGACAAAATGACGAAGCTCGCCGAGGCTCGCGTACATCAAGCCCCTCACGGGTGCATCAGTGAGACGCGAATGTAGCGAGCAATCAAGTCAGTGGCGGCGTCGCCCTCAAACTTCGGTGAGGTCGTGCGGAGGATTGGTAAGATGTGGAGCAACGGATGCGGTCGCGTTACTCCGAGGCAGTAGAGGTTTGAAGCTTCGCAAGCAACCGCTCGACCACGGCGAACGGCGTGTCTTCGCCGGGAAACCAACGGATTTCGGCCGGCGCCCCCGATTTGTTTTCGAACAGGCTGCTTTCGATCATAGTTTGAAGAGAGCGGCAAGCGACAACGTTGTTTGCACTTACCCGCAAAAGAAGACTGCCCTCAATCGCTCTAAGGATTGCGTCACCTGGGTTGAACACCAGCATGCATTCCTTATCGCTCCCGGTGATCGCATCGCACAAGCCGGCAACGCATTTAGAAATCCGCTCGACGAGCTGACGAGGATGCGAGGCGAAAATATAGCTCTCCGCAACATGCTTGTTTATTCTCTTCACTGACGCGCTTGTCGGTCTCACTGCTCTAGTTCGCTGCGTCGAAAAAGCAGGCACGTCAGCCCCTCACTTTCTGTTTTGTGCAGGATGGACAGCGATCGCCGGTCGTCCACCTTGCCTAGCCGGATCAACCCCGGCCTATCTGGCTTGTGTGTGGCGACCTTACGGAAGACGCCACTTCGTTTTTCGGCCGGGGAGGAGTGTGATTGTAGTACACGGAGCGACAGGCACTTCGACTGCTAATTCTATTAGTCGCTTAATCGCACAGACTCGTGTGCAGTAGCGGCGAACCGAATTTCATCGGAGATCGCTTATGCAGATATTGGCTGTCCGGGCAGCCGACTGTCCGGAATCTGCGGACCTGATCGATTCCATGCACCGGCTGCGCGCCCGTGTGTTTCGACACAGGCTGGAATGGGACGTAGTCATACGGGAGGGGCGTGAACACGACGACTACGATGAACTCAATCCAACATATATCTTGGCCGTCTGCGCAAAGCGCGAGGTCGTCGGCTGCGCCAGGCTTCTGCCGGCGATGGGCCCGACAATGCTGGCTACGACCTTTCCGCAATTGCTCCCCTCGCAAGGCCTCCTGGCCCACCCGGAGATGGTCGAAAGTTCGCGCTTTTGCGTGGACACGTCGCTTGGCGGAAACCGCACCGCAGGCTTTCTCCACAACACTACGCTCATGATGTTTGCAGGCATTATCGAATGGTCGATCACGAACGGTTATCGCGAGATTGTGACGGCCACGGACTTGCGTTTCGAGCGCATTTTGAAGCGTGCCGGATGGCCAATGCAACGCCTCGGCGCGCCTTGCGCTATTGGCAACACGATCGCTATTGCGGGAAGCCTTCCTGTCAACACTGTCGTCTTCCAACGTGTGCGTCCGGTTGGCTACTGGTCGGCAATTGGCGGAGCGCCGCCATCGTGAAGAGGTATACGGTTGTAACCTCTCATTGGTCAGGGCAGCTTCGAGTACAACTGACACGGTGCCCTGCAGGGAGAGAGTCGTGGATATAAAGCGTCCCCAGATACTGATCGGTTCAACCGACGCAGACTATTACCTTCTGCTGGTCCACATCCTGGAAGCCGAGGGCTATGACGTGATGCTTGGTTCCGGTGTCGAGGAAATCGTGCATCTCGCCGGCGCAGGTGACGTCCAGGCGATTCTTCTCGATTGCCGACCCGGTGACGATTTGGCGCCCCTGGCCTGTTACAGGCTGAAAAGCGAGCCGCGCACATTCGGAATTTCGACTCTTGCGCTGATTGGGCCCGGCGCGGAGGGCCGGTTCATCGAGCTGCTGAAGGCCGGTATTGACGAAAACTTCGTCAGGCCGATCGCGCCAGCCAAACTGCTCGCGGTTCTGCGCGACCGCATCCCGCCTCGACCTGACGAACAGCGACGTGAAAGCGGCGGCGCTATCCTTGCGTATGCGGGGATCGAACTGAACATCCTCAGACACAGCGTGAAGCGGTTCGGAAAAGCCATCCAGCTTGGTCCCATCGAGTTTCGATTGCTGCAGTTCCTTCTCGACAATCGGGGGCAAGCGTGCAGTCGCGCACAACTGATCGAGGCGGCCTGGCCCGAACGGCGCTACGTGGATGCCAAAACGGTTAACGTCCACATCGGCCGACTGCGCAAGGCGCTACACGTCGTTGGCCGTCCGGACGTAATCCGAACCGTTCGGTCATCAGGTTACATGCTGGATGAAAGCGACGAGGAAATCCCCGGCGCCAGCAAGGATCGGCCAAACGAAGAGACAGGCGACTAGAGCGTATCTAGAAGTCCGAAAGGGAGGGCGACCATGGACATGGTGATCCGAAACGGGACTCTTATCACGGGCGACGGCAAGGCGTTTCACAAGCGGGCTACCGTGTACATCGATGCAGGAAAGATTGTCGGCGTCGACAATCGCCCAACCGATTCCCGTGAAGAGATCGCCGCGCGAGAAACCATTGATGCAGCGGGTTCAATCGTCATGCCGGGCATCATCAATGCCCATGCGCATGGCTGCATCGCGGGGCCTTCGATGCCGAGCGGCTCGAAGCCGTTCAAGGGCGATGACGTCTCCTATTTTCGCAACCGCCATCTCCTTCAGGGGACGACGACCCTCCTCAACGTTTGCGGCTTGGCAATGGTCGACGAAATCGATGCTGTTGGAGCAAGGCATCCGATCGAGATCCGTGTTTCAACGGCCCATACGCCGAAGAACATCCAGGCCGCACTTGCGGTCGACGGCAAGGGCCTGTCCCCGCGGCATTTGAACGCCAACATCGATGAACTGCTGGCAGCCGGCGCCGTCGCACTTGGCGAGGTCGGTGGCGGCCAGACACTCGGAGCTCAGGAATACCGATTCATCCCGCAAGCAATCCGTCGAGAGACCGGGGTCGAAGTGACGCCGGTTGCTGCCAGGCGCTTGAAGAGTGCTGTTCTCGGCCGCTTCCTGGACCCTGCGGATGGCGCTTCCGACGCCGACTTGACCGATGAACTCGAGCGTTCTGGCCTCGCCGGTATTCCCGCAGAGCGTGTTCGCGACGTCATCACGCGATCGGTAATGCCATCGGTCGCGCTGTCGTTGGCCGGGTTCGATGAAATCGCGGCGGTTGCCGAGCGTGTGGGTTATCCCGCCATCTTCCACAACGCCGCGCCTTCCGCGAAGCGGCTGACCACAGTGGTCGAGAAGCATCCGAAGGCCCGGATCGTTGCTGGTCACAGCAATCACCCGAGCTTCCTGCCGGAAGAAGCGGTGTCGATAGCCCGGGACCTGAGGCGCAAGGGGGCAACCATCGACGTTTCGACGTTGGATTGCGTCGGCACGCGCTGGCGCAACGACGCCGTCAACCTCGATGCACTGATCGACGCAGGTTGCGTAGACACGATTTCGACCGATTTTGCGGGAGGGCACTGGGATGGAATACTCGAGGCGATCCACCGGATGGTCAGGAAGAAGCAGCTCTCGGCACCCGCGGCCGTAGCACTTGCGACGGGAAACGTCGCCCACGCCTTCCCGGAGCTGGCCGGGGATCGCGGACTGATCGCGAAGGGCAAACGCGCAGATCTGATTGTTGTCGATGAGGTCAATCTGAGCCGCGTCAAGCACGTCATCATCGCGGGCAGGATTGTCATGAGGAACGGTCTGCCTGTCTGACCGCAGGTAGTTCGTTGCGATCAGACGGCTGTATGCGTGTTTCTAACACCCCGATCTATTTCGGCGGATCGGTGGTTACGGTTGGGCACAAGCGAACAGATGTGGTCCGATTTGAGCGGCGCAAGACACCTCGGGAGTTCAGTCGATTAACCGCATCCGAAGGCTGTGGAGGAGGGGATCGGCGTCACCAGCCTTGAGCGCCTCGAGAGCATTCAGGATGAGGTTTTGTGCATTGGAGGAAAGCTTGCTTCGTGTGGCCGCACAGAACTTCTCGACCAGATCGTTCCAGCCCATCGGTCGCGCTGCGTCTCCCCGGGGCGAAGTGACATCGGAAGTGATCAGCGTTCCGTCTGCCTTTTGCAGACACAGCCGTGCAAGCGTCTCTCGGGGAAAGCGCGCGTCGAGCTCGCCATCGGTCGAAATACGAACCTTACGGGCGAATTCGCGGAGGTCGGGTCTGCCGAGTAGATGATCGCTGACGGGCGCCAGTGCTGCCGCTCCATCGATGATAGCAATGGCAATGCAATAGGGCAGGCTATATTGGATATCGGTCAGTGTCGCGGGCGAGGCGGAGTTTGAAAGCCGAAGAGCCCATTGAAACGTCTGAACCTCGACGGAAGCTATCTCCTTGGGCCTCATGTGGACACCCGCAGAAACGTCGGCGAGTGCATCAAGGGCGGGATGGATGTATCGACAGCAGGAATAGGGCTTGAAATAAACACTCGAAATCTCAACGGGCTCGCCCAAGTGATCAATGATACTTGGCCAGTCAAAATGTGATCTATGGTCGAGAAGGTCCAGCGGGCCGGTAAATCCCCGTTCCGCGAGGCGCAGCGCGGTCAACCCCGTCACCACGCTCCAGGGGATCCCCTCCTTGACGTCATTTCCCGTGAGGTCAGCATAGCCCGAACTGCCGTTTGCCTCCTGGTTCGGCGCGAGAACACCGGCCACCGCAAGCGCATGTGCCAGACTCAATGGATCGGTTCGATGGAGGCGGCCAGCCGCAGCGACGGCAGCATAGCCGGTCCAGCGCCCCGATTGCCGGCTTCTTGTTGCTTGCGGGTTCTGGGCAACAGCGATCCGAATGCCGGTCTCGTACCCTAGAGCAACCGCTGCGAGAATGTCGTCGGCGCATGCGCCGATCTCAGACGCGACCGAGAGTGCCACGGGTATGACCGCCGCACCAGGGTGACCACGGGCGCCGCGGTGCCCATCGTCGAAATCGAGCGCGGAGGCCGAAGCGGCATTGCAGAAGGCAGCAGCCGTGCTCTCAAGGCATTCGCCAGTAAACCAGATCGGTGCCAGGCCAGGCGCAAACGCATGTCGAGCTATTTCCTGCACGGCTCGCACGCCTGGAAGCTCGCAGCCGACGACCGCGGCGGTCAGCGCATCTAGGATACAAGCAATGGCACGTCGCTTTAGGCCGGCTGGCAAGGTCGCGGAGGAGTAGTTAGCCAGAAATTCCGCTAGTGCCTCGGTGGTGTACATGTATGTCCCCTCCGGCACGAGTTGAACGTCAGGCTATTGGCGCTCCAGCGGCGCCGGAAACCTGAGCGGACGGCGCCATCTCGGCGTCAGGCCTCAGCCACGTTTCATAGACATGAGCGGCAACGTAGAGATCGAGCACCGGCAGGCCGACGCAGGTCACAAGAATCGGTCCTTCCGCCACGAGGCTGGTGTCAAAGCAGTCCTTTATGCTCTTCACACCGAGCGCCGGGCCAAGCTGCTCCAGCGTAGAGCCCATGCGCGAAAAATAGAGGGCCAGACTTTGCGAGTTTCGCCGTGAAACCATGGAAATGTCGTCGCACAGTGCCACCCCTGTCCGGAGGACATGTTGGATATAGCCGGCCGGCGTCTCGTCTCCGCCAAGATGCAGCACGACGGCATTCGGACTTATGTCTTCCATTTGATAGACGGGCGCGTTGGAGTTGGAGGCGGTGATCACGAAGCGGCAATCTCGCAGCATTCGGTTGTCCTCAACTGCTTCAAGCGGAATTTCATGAGTTGTGGCCAAACCCTCGACGAGCCTGCGCGCCGAAACTCCGGATCGGCTGCGAACGTAGATCTTGGAGATGATGCCGGTTCCGAAATGGCCGAACACTTTCACGATCTGTTCGGCAATGGGGCCCGCTCCGAAAAGAAAGACAGAAAGTTCAGTCGGCTGGGAGAAGAAGAGCTCAAGCGCCATTGAGGCATAGGTGGCCGTTCGCGCCGCGGATAGCTCCGTCCCGTCCATTACGCAAAGGGGGCGCAAGGTGAAACTGTCGAGCAGCAGGATTGTCGAGGTCGAACGTGGCTGACCCAGATGTCTGTTTATTGCATTGGCGCCCACGATTTTGACGGCGGCATAACGCCTCCCGACGCCGGATAGCGCCGAGAGTTTCCAGCCCAATCGCTCGCCGTTCAACGCATTGCGGTAATCTTCGAACTGGCGTTGTCTCCACAGCTCGGCCTCGTTGAAGGAAAGGACGGACTTCAAGCCATGGGCTCGTCCCTGACGTATGTCGGACCAAGCCTCCTTGGCGGCGCGATGGAGATCGCTCGGGTCGAGGCGAACGCCTCGACGCTTCATTTCGGCAAGTGAAAAATACCGGGGCATTTCATCCATCGCCGCTCTCCGTGGTTATGTGCAACGTCAGGTGGCGTCAGACAATTTCACATTCGGAACGGGACAGGTAAAGGAAAGATCAGGATATATTTCTGTTCCTTCAAAGCAACGCTTTCGAGTCTGGAAGGAACTGCTTCAATCTGGTGAGTGAAACTCTCCGTGTGTTGTGAGATATCGTTTATGCGTTCGTGACGCGATGATGAAATACTGACATTTCTGATGGGGCGACTGGCGCGTTACGGCGAGCAGCGCGAGCGCATGCGCCGCTTGTGTTACCTCGACGCACATCAACTTCGCGACTGCCGCGCCGAAGACTTGGATTGCGTGTGATTGAGCGAGTTACGACGCGGCCACTGACCTCATAGCCGAAGAGCACTGCTTCGGGGAACTCGCCGCCCGAGCACCGTGTCAGCTTCGTCATCGACGACGCGGCCGCCCATGACAGTAGCCCTTCTCGTAGGTGTCGCCGAAGTCGAGTCCATTGATCATGGGCGCCCTGACAAAGGCGGCTCCCGCGGCGTCGGTTTCTTGGCCAGGGCGGCTGATCGCAGCACGCGGCCGGTTGATTGCAAATCTTCAGCATGCCGGCAACCGGCGTTTAATGGGCGCCATGCAGGCAGCCGATCGAAACGAGGACGCAGAGCCTGACCCCTTATCGACGCGTCGCGCGAAAGGCGTGGAAGTCCTTCCTCGACGATGTATTCACCGGGGTCTGACGATGGAGATCGGCCGCCGCCTATCTTCAAGGCGGATCGTCTGCCTTGCGACTGGTAGAACTGGAATTTCGACGGTTCATTCGTGGAGTCCGCAAGCCGAACATTCGCAGTCATCGCTAGAGCCACAGCGTCGAGGCTTGCGTTGGAGACCCGCGAAGGAGACTTTGTGACGTGTGCAAGGAATGAGTTTTCGGACAGCCTCAACGCGGCCGCGGTCGATCCACGCGGAAACAGTACCCACCTGATCGACGGCGCGGGCGATGATCTGTCCCCAGGGGTCGCAGACAAGCGAATTGCCGTAGGTGAACCGCCGATCTCCGTCGGCCGCCGGGTAGCTGCCCCACTGTCCGCAGGCGACGAAATATACTTGGTGTTCGATGGCGCGAGCGCGGCACAGGACCTCCCAGTGATCCTTGCCGGTCTGCAGCGTGAAGGCCGCCGGCAGAATGACGACATCCACATTCGCGCTCGACAGGGCATCGAAAAGCCTAGGGAAGCGAAGATCGTAGCAGATCGCGCAACCGATCGTGAAACCGTGCGCTTCATAGACAAAGAGCCTCTCTCCACCTGCTACGGTCTCGGATTCGCGATAGATTTTGCCATCGGGCGCCTCAATGTCGAACAGGTGAATCTTGCGATAGCGGCCGACTTCATTGCCCTGCGGGTCAAAAACGACCGTCGTGTTGTATATTCTTGGGCTGTCGTCGATGCTTTCGAGCAAACTGCCGCCATGGATCCAGACGCCATAGCGGGCCGCGAAATCCTGCAGCATTCGATAGGCCTCGCCGCCCGGCATGCGATCGGCTGCCGCGAGTTTCTCCGCGGCCGTTCCCCCGGACCAGTCGAAATGCTCCGGAAGCACGATGAGGTTCGGTGCATCACGCTCGATTGCCTGAAGCATCAAGGTTTCGGCCGCACGCAGGTTGAGCTCTCGATCAGGCTGGGAATTCATCTGTATGAGGGAAATTTTCATGAGGCAATCCTATCCAGATCGAATATGGAATGACCTGCTTCCAGGTAGGGTCGAAGTTGCAGGGAACGACGCTGACGTTCGAGCGCCGCCTCGGCGACCCGGCGCATATGCGACGGTGAGGCGACGAACACGCCTTCGGCGTCCGCCAGGACCGCATAGCCGGGCAGGACGGCCGCGCCGCCGCAGGCGACTGGAACATTAATGGCGCCACCGATCAGATGCCGGCGGCTGGTGGTCTTGGACGAGACGCCGCGACACCAGACCGGGAATCGGCTGGTCCGGATTTCCTCAATGTCGGTGCAAGGGCCGTCAACGATGACGGCAACAGCGCCCCGCGCCCTGGCGGCGGCAACGACGCCGCCGCCGACGCAGGCGACGTCGTCGCGGTCGACCCGTGAGATGACGAGTACATCCCCCGGGCGCAGAAGATCGATGGCTTTGTAGACGACCGCTCCCTCGCGGCCGGGTGCGGCCACTGTCGTGGCCGTTCCGATTGCCTTTGCCGGGAAGACCGGTGTGATCTCCGCTCCGACGAAGCCGACATATTCGAAATGGCCGATCGTTGCGGTTTCGACCTCCTGGAGGAGGCCCGGCAGCGCTTCCGGAATTGCCTTGGGCTGCTTTCCAATGCGATATGGTTCAATCATCCGACAAAGCTCCGATCTCCATCGCCGCCGCTCAAACCGGGCGTTCGCCCGAGGTCGTTGTCCGGTGCATGATGCGAATGGTGTTCGGGTCGAACGAGTCGCGCCGATGCATCGTGCAGCGGTTGTCCCACATGACGATGTCGCCGACGTCCCATTTCTGAATGAAGATCTCGGACGCGCCGGTGGTGTGCTCCCAAAGCTTCGCAATCAGGTCGTTGCTTTCATCGAGCGGCATGCCGACGATCCACGAGCCTTCGGGCGTTCCCCCAAGATAGAGCGCCTTGCGGCCCGTCTCCGCATGGGTCCTTACCAGCGGATGGACGATACCGCTCCATTCGCGAAAGTCAGCACTTTTCGGTTCGGATTTCCCGAGGCGCAGCTTGCCGGTCTTGTCATAGACGTTCTGGAAGAAGATTTGCCGTCCGTCGATGGTCTTGCGCAGCTCTTCGGGAAGCGTGTCGTACGCGCGGTAGGTCGACAGGAAATAGGTGTCGCCACCGGACGGGGGGACTTCGATCGCTCGAAGAATGGCGCCGGCCGGCGGACGTTCGTAGAACCAGGTATCCGTGTGCCACGTTGCCTCGCTGTTTCCGAGCGCGCCGCTTGGTTTCCCGTCGGTCATCACATTGCTGATGACCAGGATCTCACTGTGTGTCGGATGCCCGCCTTCCTGCAACTGCTTCGGATGAATGACAAAGTCGCCGAAGTGCCGGGAGAAATCCACCTGCTGCTGGTCGGTAATGTGGGCGCCCCGAAAGCGGATGACTCCGTATTGCAGCCAGTAGGATCGGACCGCGGTGATGTCCGCATCGTCGTAGTTGGAAAAGTCGAAACCGACGATGTCCGCGCAGACATTGCTCTCGTTCTGGATTGCCGAAACTCTCGTGTTCATAGGTATCTCTTGCCTCCGTGTGGAATCCCGGGCTCGGGACCACATTGAATTTAGCGGGGAGAGTTATGATGAAGCCAATATCAATTTATCTTCATTGATACGAAAGCCATATTAATTAGCGTTACTCCTCCAGCAGTTGAACCGCGGCGTGGGCGATCGCCAGTTCGACGCGGCGGCCGACAACAAGCTTGTCGAGGCGGGTGGAGCGGATCATCGATTTCAGCGTGATCCCGCCATCCACCAGCAGCCACGCCTCGAGATAGGCGCCAAGGTTAACGACCTTCTGGATGGTTCCCGTTAGGAGGTTCGCAGGTTCGTCCAAAGCCCCTGCCGCGTCGGCGAGCCTGACGGCTTCCGGTCTGATGCAGCAGAAACGGGCCTTGTCGGGACCGAGGCCCGGCATCGGCGCGGCCATGATCGGCACGCCTGCCGCTTCCAGGAGTACCCTCAAGCTTCCATTACCGGTTTCGGCATCGCCGACGTCGGAAATCGGGAGGATGTTAGACTTGCCGATGAAATCCGCCACGAACGAAGTTCTTGGTCGGCCGTATATATCCGCAGGCGCCCCTTCTTGGGCGACGACTCCACCCTGCATGACGATGATCCGATCGGACATCGCCATCGCCTCCTCCTGATCGTGGGTGACATAGACGAAGGTCATGCCGAGATCCTGCTGGATCTCCTTCAACTCGACGCGCATGGCCTCCCGGAGCTTGAGGTCGAGGTTGGAGAGCGGCTCGTCGAGGAGCAGCACGGACGGGGAGGGCGCAATGGCTCGGGCGACCGCGACTCTCTGTTGTTGGCCGCCCGACAGTTCCTTCGGGTAACGGTTCTCGAAGCCTTCGAGGCGAACGCTTTTTAAGGCACGCTTGGTCCCGGCAGCGATTTCTTGGCGGGACCGGCCCTGCATTTTGAGGCCAAATCCGACATTTTCTGCGACGGTCATATGCGGAAACAGTGCGTAGTTCTGAAAGACGAGCCCAATCTTGCGAGCCTCCGGCGGAACGCCGTTCTGGTCCCGCCCGCGGATCCGAATCTCTCCGCTTGTAGGGCTTTCGAATCCTGCGATCATGTTCAGTGTCGTCGTCTTTCCGCAACCCGACGGGCCGAGAATGCTGACGAACTTTCCCTTCGGAATGGACAAATTGACGTTCTTGACGATGCGGTTCGCGCCGAACTTCTTACTGACGGAATGGAGTTCGATATCGATGGTGCTCATTTGCTACCTCCGTGGAACTGGGCGGAGAAACCGCCGATCTTTTCGAAGAGAAGGATGGCGCCGAGGATGAAGAGGAGCGACGCGACGTTTACGGCCGCGAGCACCGGGTCCAGGCTGTATTCGAGGTGGTTGATGACGGTGATCGGAAGCGTCGTCTGACCGGGTTTCACCAGAAAGACCGAGATCGGGATGTTGTTGAACGAAAGGATGAAGGCAAAGGTCATCCCGGAGAACAGGCCGGAGCGGATAAGAGGCAGGAGCACATATCGTATCCTCTGTGCCGGGCCGGCTCCGAGAATGCGTGCGGCGCGATCAAGCCTCTTGTCGAAATTAAACATCGCGGTTGCCGCCATGCGCACGACAAAGGGAAGCGTGAGGACGATATGGGCGACGACGAGGCCCGGCGTGCCCAGCAGGTTGAAGAGCCCGGCCGAAGACAGGAAAAGAACGATCGCCACACCCTTTACGATCTGCGGAACTGACATGGGCGACAGGAGGAAGGACATGATCGCGGTGTGCCCCGGACATTTCGCGTACGCGACGCTATAGGCTCCAAGGGCGCCGAGCACGCCGCTTGCGACGGAGACCGTAGCGGCAAGCTTGACGCTCAATAAAAAGGGGTCGAGCCAACGGCTGTCCCAAAGTGCCGCGTACCAGCCGAGCGTCCAGTCGCTTGGCCGGAAGGTGACGGCCGGGGTGGGGCTGACCGAGGCCGCGATGACGACGAGAAGAGGGAGGGTGATGAAAGCAAGGATGGCGGCGAGGGATATCTTGAACAGGATCGCAAGCAAGCGGTTCATCGAAGCCTCCTGAGACTAAAGGTGGAGATTTTGGTTGAGGCGCGACTCGATCCGGGAACCGACGAACGCGACACCTAGCATCAGGATGAGGAGAACGTTCGCCATCACCGCAGCGAACGGCCAGTCGAGATAGAAGAGGACCTGCTCGTAGACCATGGTGGCCATCACCTTGAACCCTGCGCCACCGAGAAGCGCCGGCGTCGCATAGGCGCTTGCGGCCATCGTGAAGCCGACCAGCAATGAGCTTATGATGCCGGGGACTGAGAGGGGCAGTACGATATGCCGGATGACTGCGAGCCGGGATGCGCCGAGGATCTGCGCCGATCGCTCCAGATTCGGACTGATGCCTTGAAGGCTCGTCAGCAGCGACAGGACGCCAAATGGAAGGATGACGTGGGTCAACCCCACGACGACGCCGAAGAGATTCTTCGACAGAGGCAGCGGCTCGGAAATCACCCCGACCCACATCAACGCCGAATTGATGAAACCGCGATCATCGAGAATAATCAACCAGCCATAGGTGCGAAGCACGACGCCGGCGAGCTCCGGAGCAATGGCGAGCGCAAGGACAACCGTCCGCCAGCGCGAGGTCGAGCGTGCCAGATAATAGGCAAGCGGATAGGCGAGAACGGTGACGCAGACGGCGACGAGGCCGGACATTACAACTGTGCGCCCGAAGCCGACAAGCACCAGGCCGTCGTTGACGAAGCGGCTATAGCTTGCAAGCGTGAGGGCGCCCGCGTCCCGGCTTTGAAAGCTGATGCCGATCATCATGCCCATCGGGACCGCGAAGAACAGCGCCAAGACGATCGCCGGTGCCATCAAGGGCAGGAATGTCTTGACGGACAGGTCCCTGCGCGCGGGACTTTGCGAGGTGGAGAGAGCGATTACGGCCATGATCCACCTCAGTTCGCCGCAGCGACAACATCGCGTTCCCAGCGCTCGCCCCACGCGGAGAGCCGCGCGGCAACACCCGCGAGGTCGGGCAGGTGGAGTGCTTTGAGATCTGCTTCGGTGGTGATCTGTTTCGCGCGGATATCGGCCGGTACGTCGATATCGGTCCTTGCGCTGCCGACCTTGTAACCGGTAACCCATGACTCTTGGCTGGCCTTCTCGAGGAAGAAGTTGACGAACTTCGTCGCGGCCCGCCGGTTCTCGGCATTCTTCGGCACGTTGAGGGTCGCCATCAGAGGAATTGAGCCCTCCTTCGGGAGGACATAGTCGACCGGCAGGCCGCTATCGACGAGCAATTGCGCGCGTCCGTTCCAGAACGGCATCGCCCAGACCTGCCCATCCTTGATGTAGTTCTCCATGATCGAGGACGACTGCTCGAAGCCGATTGATCGTTTGGCGAGTGCGGCCATCGCTTCGAAGCCGGGTTCCACGTTGTCGAGGAGATCGCCGCCATTGGCAACGGAGAGGATCTCCACAAGATAGGCTGCCATGGTGTTCTGAAACGTCGGCAGAATGATCTTGCCCTTCAGGCGCTCGTCCGCGAGCGCCGCCCAGGAGGTCGGCGGGTCCGCGAGCTTGTCCTTCCGATAGAGCAGCGAGAGATATTGTACTTCGTGGACGGCGCCGCACGGTCCAGCAACGCTGGCCATTGCTGGCGACAGGTGGGCGAGGTTGGGCACGTTCTTCGGTGAAAGCGCCATCAGCAGGCCTTCACGGCAGCCTTCGAGCGATTGGGACGCGGTCATGACGACGACGTCGAAGCCGGGCCGGCCGTTCGTCGCCTTGATCTTCGCGTAATCCTGGGCCGCCGAGCCGACCGCATCGTAGACGACGTCAATGCCGAATGCGGCCTCGAAGGGCGTGATAATCCGCTCCCGAATGATCCGTTCGTATGGCCCGCCGTAGCTGTTGACGACGAGGGTTTCGGCGCGGCTGTTCGCAGCCAAGGTCACAAAGATGAGCACGCCTGTGCAGAATGCAGAGAACTTCATGGCGATCCCCTTTTTGGTGTTTGTCGGTTGGGCAACATTGCGCCGCTCACCGTTCTGAGCTCCAATATTGATTTTCGGGCATTGATCAGAAATTCGTATGAATGACTTTACCTCTCTGCTCCGTGAAAAAGGCAAAAGAGGGAGACGGCGGATCGAGCGTCCGCAGACGCCCGGCGTTATGCGCCGCGGTTTCCGAGGGTGCGGGGCAGGCGCAACGGTGATGCCGCCCTTCAGCCCGGCTGGCAGACCTCTTCGATCAGGTGTGGGTTGGATTTGAGGGACTTGAAGACGTTCAGCCAGAACCGGTAGTGACTTTCACGCCTCAGGTCTCTGGCCTCGATCGCGCGCCGCGCGGCGGCGGTCACGGCGTCGCAGCCGTAAAACTCCATGGCGAGTTCCACGGCCGCCGCAACGGCGACGTCATGCTGAGCATCCGTCTCGCTTGACGGCTGCGGGATCGTCTTCGGTAGCTTCGACATGGCGGCTCTCCTTCAAGAGTCCGGCGAGGGGTGGACGTGGCCGGACGGTCTCATAGCGAAGTCAGATTCGCATCGTCCGGAAGCACGGGCCCCGTTCATGTCAGGTGAGTTGAATCATAGTTGATTTCCCGCATTAGATGAAGGGCAATTTCGGCGTGCGGTTGGCTATTTGTCTGTTTGAGGCGTTGCCGAAGCCGCCCTTACCCGCGCTACCGCTCTTATCAGGGCTCTTCATGCGTAGGCCTAGATGCGAAGGGCGATGTTTGGTGCGAGACGACGGGGCCCTGCCTCAGCAACGGGTTTTGTTTTCGAGTGGCCTTTGATACGGGGGAATCGATGACCTTTGGAGTGTAGGAGGACGGATGTTTCTGACGCAGCGTGAACTCGCGGCGGTAACGGCTTTCAGGCACGAGCTTCATCGCCGGCCTGAGCCGTCCGGTGAGGAAGTCGAGACAGCCAGGGCCGTCGCGGCAGCGCTTGAGGTGACGAGCCGAACCGAATCATCACGGATCTCGGCGGACACGGCCTGGCTGCGGTGTACGACGGCGCTGAAGTCGGGCCGACGGTGATGATCCGCCCATCGCTGGCGCTTAGAGCCGGCCCCGTGAACTGTGCCTCGCGTGGGATGCGGATTTGCCTATCCGGCAAGACCGCGCATGCCTCGACGCCGAGCATAATATATCGTCAGGAACCGATTGCAGTGAAGTTATAAGATTTTCACGAGCGTCTTATAAGTAGGCGGCCCTTGCCAGCGAATTGTGTTGCGAGTTATAAGAAAAATGCGCAATTCTTATAGCGGTTTTCTGATGAAGACGATCGACCTGATGTACCGAACAATGTTCGCGGAGCTCGCTCAGCGTAGCCTTGATGCGTCGTTTGAGACAGATTTCTCCACGTCGGGCAATTTCGTCCGGGTTCCTGTGAAGGGAAGATATTACTGGTATTTCGAGGAGACCCAGCCAAAGAAAACACGCAAATATGTCGGTCCGGCAGATGATCCGGAGATTGCAAGACGTGTGGAGAGTTTCCAAAGCATCAAGGATGATCTGCGCGGCCGTCGAAAACTGGTGTCGACCCTGACCCGGGAGGCAGGGCTGGCGGCTCCCGACCGGTTCACGGGAGACGTGGTCGCAGCCATGGGAGCAGCCGGCATCTTCCGCCTACGCGGTGTTCTCGTCGGCACAGTCGCATTCCAGACCTATGCCGGACACCTGGGTGTCCGGCTGTCCGGAGCCTCGTTGCAGACCGGAGACGCCGATTTTGCTCAGCATTATTCGGTGTCCTCGACCGTCGAGGACAGCCTGCCGCCGGTCATAGGCATTCTGAAGAGCGTCGACACTACGTTCAGGGCAGTACCACATCGATCAGACCCGCACAGGATCACGCAGTTCGAGAATGCCGCCCGATACCGGGTCGAATTCCTCACACCCAATCGGGGCTCCGATGACTATGCCGATCATGCCAGCCCGATGCCCGCTCTTGGCGGGGCGTCGGCACAGCCATTGCGTTTTCTCGATTTTCTGATCCATGAGCCCATCCGGACTGTCATGCTGCATCGCTCGGGTGTTCCCGTGATCGTGCCATCGCCGGAACGCTATGCAGTGCACAAACTGATCGTCGCCTCCCGCAGACAGCCGGATGTAAACGGCATCGCGAAACGGGAGAAGGACGTGTATCAGGCCAGCCTCCTGATCGAGGCACTGGAAGCCACACGAAGACAAGAGGAACTCGCGGAGGTCTTTGCCGAAGCTTGGGGCAGAGGTCAGAGCTGGCGCGTTGCGATCCAGAAGGGCCTTAGTCTGCTTCCGGAAAAAAGAAAGGCAGCGGCTGAGCTACGTCTTAGAGACGCTCTATCATCTATCGGAGCGGAACTCGAAGGCTTCACCGATGCCGCCGTCAAATAGCCGATAAGCTCGTTGGCGGTTTTCGGCCCGTTTCCCCTTGCATGAATGGCATTGCTGCGATTGTAGATTCCATGGCCTGCAGTCCGCTGAACTCGCCTTCAGCCGGAAACAGGCAAAATGTTGCTCCGGATTTTGCGTGCTGTCGCCGGTCATCAAAAGTTCTTCTGACCCCATCGTACGGTCCATCGTGTTACGGAGGAAGCTAGCCGAACGCGGTCCGAGCGACCTGCCGCTTGGCCAAAGAGGGAAAGCAAGCGCAATGTACAGAGTTCACAACTACTAGATGAAGTGCCGCCAGCCTGAAGGTCGGACGTTGGGAAGGCAGGGCAGGCGAGGGACCGCAGTCCTGATTGCGAGAGATGTCATCCTCGGGAAAATGGAACGGCTTGCCGGGGCTCAGCCGATATGGGTAGTTCGGTCGGGCATCTCGGGAAAACGGAATCGAACGTCCTCACGATACAGCGCGGGCCTACCGAACGGAGCTCCTGAGACCAAGGCAAGACATGGGACGTTCCGATCGGCATCGCTGATTGCAAACCCTCGGCGAAGCGATGCTCATTGTCGAAGCAATGCTCCTCGTTGTTTGACGTGGCAACGCATTGGCGGCTGACCCTTCCTACGACCGACGCCTACAGCTTTCCGGAAAGAGAGACGCCGCGATCACCTATCTGGAGCAACTAGGCGGCGATAGCCGTTTCGGTTTTGCCAGCAGCCGGGCAAGGTGTCTACTCAGGGAATTCAGCAAATGACATGTATCAAAAGAGGTGGATTGATTTCGATGACTTATTAATCGATGATTGGCTGCAGCGGCCTGGACAGTACGGAGAAAGTGGAAATGGAACTGCGCCAGATGAGATGTTTTGCGGCGCTTGCCGAGGAGCTGCATTTCGGCCGGGCGGCGGCGAGACTGTCGATGGCACAACCAGCCCTCAGCCTGCAGATCCAGATGCTGGAAAAGGATCTTGGAGTCCAGCTTCTTATTCGCTCGACGCGACGCGTCCAGTTGACCAAGGCCGGTGAAGTCTTCCACGAGCGTTGCGTCCGCATGCTGCAGGAGATTGAGACTAGCTCCGCCATCGTCAGAGCGATTGCAGGGAAGGACGTCAGCCGAATCACGATCGGTACCATTTACCCCGCCACCTTTGGGGTTCTGCCAGCGTTCCTGAGAAAGCTCGGTCAGCGATTTCCCGATGTCCAGATTCACATCAGCAGTGGTTCCACGGATCAGATCATCCGCGATCTCGAGAAGGGGCGCGTGAATCTCGGCTTTATCCGACCGGTTGAAAATATCGGCTCCTTGCGTTGGCACACCATTGCGAACGAGCGTTACCTTCTTGCGGTGCCCTCTGGCGGCGCACTTGCGGCCACAGACAAGATCACGATGACCGATTTGAAGCGGGAACGTATCATTTCTTTCTCACGCTCGAATCTGTCTTACACGGAGAAGTACTTTTTCGAGCAGTTCAGGACGCACGGCCTTGGCGATAACGTCGCCTGCAGTTGCGATGACACTCTCTCGTTGGTCTCGCTGGTTTCCGCGGGAATTGGCGTCGGGTTCGTTCCGGAATGGACGAAGGATCTGCCCAATCGATCCTTCCTGCTTCGAGAGGTGGAAGGGATAGATTTCACCGTTGGTCTGGGGCTCGCCTGGAACAAGGAAGACCCTACGGCAAACCGTGATGAGATTGTTGAAATAGCCCGCTCCCTCGCGCTGCCGGCGCGAATACGCAATACCGATCGAGGACATATAGGAAGCCGAAAACCGCGGGCATTGGCTGAACGGGAATAGCATGGGTGGCAGTACTCAGCGAGACTGCTCATCCTTCGCGGCAGGTTCATACGGTGATGTCTTGCCATAAGAGCGTAAACGGGGAATCATGATCCGGAATGCAGCTGGAAGTAGAAGGAAGCTGTAGAACCGAAACGCAGGGCCGACTATTTCTAGCAGAGGAGCGGGGTCAGAAACGTGAATGTGAAGATCTGGTTTCAGAAGTTGACTGACATTTCCACCTTGGCGATGTCGGAGAAGGTGTTCAAGGAAGCGCTTGGAGATCTTGCTCGGGAACTGGGCTTCGATAGCTACGCCTACCTCAACCTGCAACCGGTCGGGACTTTTGCTGTCTCAAATTATCCAACCGAATGGCAGACCAGGTATTTCGGCAAGAAATTCGACGAGATCGACCCAGTGGTCGCGTTGGCCAGATCTACTATGAGAACCTTTAGCTGGTCCTCCGAAAGCTCAAGGGTGTGGAAGTCGCGCCACATTCGGCAGTTTTACCGCGACGCCGATGATTTCGGTATCCGATCGGGCATTACGATTCCGATTGCAGTTGCATTCGGACGCGTCGCTATGCTGACGATTGCATCGCACAAGCAGTCTCTCTCGCTGACAAAAGATATCGATCCAATCACTGCCGCGACGGCCGTCGCGCTGCTCCACGCTCGGATCGAGCAGGCGAATATTATGCCCACCGCGAAACTGGAAGTCAGGATGACCGCCAAGCAAGCCCTTCTGCTCAAGTGGTCGGCCGAAGGCAAGACCATGAGAGCAATCGCGACCATCGAAAACATGACCTATCACAATGTTAATTTCCATCTGAACAATGCGCGCAAAGCGCTTAACGCCGGAACGCTGCCTCAAGCGACGGCGCTAGCTACCAAGCTCAAGCTGATTTGAAGTTGGCGCGGATGCGGCGGCTGCATTGTTGCCATCGCACCTACTGCCCAGTGAATGATTCACGGAGCTCCAATCTGTGGCTCGATATGGCATGGCCTACTGGATTGCCATCTCCAATTTAAGCCATGCCTTGAGTTGGGCTCGTTGAAAGCTGGGCGCGCGTGGCGAGATTGGCGACGGAGATGCCACGGTCGATCTGCAGGTAAAGCTGCATCACCGGCCAGAAGCCCTGCAGGAACGGCTGCTGCCCGAGCGAGCCGGTCAGGTTGCCGGCAGCAATACCTTCCTGCTGCGCCGGACCGAGGTCGAAACCAAAGGCGCAGAACTTGTTCGTCCATCCCTTCTGTTCAACGGCCTTGACCAGCGGCGGCGTGAAGACGTTGTTGGCGGTAAACGCGCCGACCACGTCACCGCGCGATTCGAACAGCGATACAAGCGCGTTGACTGGATCGTTCGGGTTCGTATCGATGCCGACGTTCTCGGGACCGGCATCGACCTTGAATGCCTCGAGCTTGCCGGCATCCTTTAGCGTCTTGACGATCGCGTTGAAGGCAGCGGTAACGCGGTTGTTGACCTCGATGTTGCCCATCGCGGTCGACGACGGCAGCAGGATCGAACCTGACGTAGCGCCGCTATCGAGCACGCATTTGGCAAGTGCCTCACCGCCGATAGCAGCAGCCGAAGCGTCCTGAATAAGGTGCGTCGCTTCTGGCTCGTGAGCGTCTTCACGTGCACGTTCTTGAAAAGACCGACCCGCATCATCTGCGCAATGCCGCGCGTATCGTTGCGGTCACTCTTGTTCGTTTGCGAAGCCTTTAGGAAGGCCTTCGTGTGGCGCGTCTCGATGCAGAATACCGGAAGCCCGGCCTTTGCCAGCCCTTCGAACAGCCATTGAGACATTTGGCCTGGCCTGGAGGCCCACCCGTTCCAAGCTGAGCGCGGGATCACTCAAGATGGCAACCAAGTCTTCCGGGTGAGACACTACCTTTTTCTCCCGGCAAGTCTTGCCGCTTGTATCGACAATACAGACGCTGGTTTCGTTACGTCGCAGCAATTGAAGATCAGGCAACTTCCGAACATCGCGCGCAGTCGGCGCCTGCCTCGGGCTGACAACGCGGCGATACCAGTCTGGCGAGATCGATTATGGCGGCCACATCTCGCGAAAAGGCGACAACCGTCTGAGAGGACTGCTTTATGAAGCGGCGACCGTGATCCTCACGAGAACAAGTGCCAAGAACGAGTGCAGTCTCACAAGCTGGGGGCTCAAGCTGCGTGAGCGCGTAGGCTTCAAACGCGCTGCGGTGGCGGTTGCCCGAAAGGTTGCCGTGATCATGCGCAGCGTGCTCAAGACAGGAGAGGTCTTCAACACATCGGCCGGTGCGACCCTATAGCTGAAGCGTCAGGCTTTTTCCCTCAGCGCGTCAATCTGATTTGAGGCACTGAGCGTCCCTGCTGTGGACGTGGGTTGGATCATTCCGTGCCGAGGAGGCTACTTGTCGACCGCGGAGACAACCCTGCTCCCCGGCACCGGACAGCTCTGACGAAAACATGGCCGCTGAGGCCTGATCCAAACAACCGATTCACGCCGCGTCGCCTTGTTCCGCAACACGATGAGACGCCGAATGCCCGGACCACCTTGACGCGATTAGACAACCTCCTGCGGGTGCTCTTTTAACCGGTCAAGCTGCGCGCGAACTGGTTGCGGCGCTGAAGCGTCTGCGCCCGGTACGCTCTTATCGTGTTGGCGGCATTTCGGCGCGGCGTCAGATCTCTGCGTCTCAAGACAACGATGTCGACTGGATCTGTTTGAATGGGCCTTCCAGAGAACCGCCTGATTCCTGGTCGGGCTGTTCTGCACCTTGCTGCGGCTGCTCATTTGCCATCTCGGGTGTGGAAGGTTCCTGGCCGGCCAGCGGTGTCGGTGGTGCTTGGCCGTCGTTTACCGCATCGCCGGCAATAATCCACTGGATGAGGTCCGCATGCGGGCAGGGTATGCGCTGCGCCACGAAGCTTCGCCGCGAACAGTTGGAACGCGAAACCGGCAACGTGTTATACTAGATGGTTGAGCATCGTGAGACGCAAGTACGGGGCCTCACGATGGAAGGTCTCTCCCTGGGAGGGTGGGATTGTGACCATTGCATTGACACTCCAGGCATATCTCGATCGCAAGGGCGTCGAGTACGATCTGGTCGAGCACAGGCCGACCAGATCATCGTTGTCTACCGCGCGCGCCTGCCACATCGCCACCCACTGCCTGGCCAAAGGCGTCGTGCTGCGCAGACGCGACGGCTATCTTCTGGCTATCCTGCCTGCTTCACGGCATGTGCGGCTGAGCAAACTCGAAGCGGCACTCGGCGAGGACCTGACCCTCGCCACGGAGCATGAGCTCGATCAGTTGATCCCGGATTGCACACACGGCGCTGTTCCCCCGATCGGCGAGTGCTACGGACTGGACACAATCATCGAGGACAGCGTCTGCGGCCAGCCCGAGGTTTATTTCGAGGGCGGCGATCACGCCACCCTCGTCCATATGAGCCGGGCCCAGTTCGCGCGGCTCACGCGGGAGGCGCTTCATGGGAATTTCAGCGCGCGCAACCGCGACCCCACCCCGCTCGGGGAGCTGATCGAGTGATACGCAGCCGATCGGCGGCAGAAGGGCCGGCGGCGCCGTCGAGGTCCGGCCTCGCTTCGACGGACCGATATGAGGAATGGAGGCGGCGATGTCTTACAATAGCTACACCCGTCCGGATGACGTTCTGCGGACGATAAAGGATGGCGAGATCGCAATGATCGATCTTCGGTTCGCAGACCTTCTCGGCCTGTGGCAGCATTTCTCGGTGCCGCCAGGCGCCATCGGCGCGGACAGCTTCACCGATGGTATCGGCTTCGACGGCTCGTCCATCCGGGGTTTCCAGGAAATACAGGAAAGCGACATGCTCGTCGTGCCGGATCCGACCACCACCTTCCTGGACCCGTTCACGGAGGAGCCGACGCTCGTCCTGATCTGCAATATTCTCGACCCCGTCAACGCACAACCCTATAGCCGGGACCCGCGCTTTATCGCCCAAAAGGCCGAGACCTATCTCAAGGCTACGGGTATCGGCGATACGGCCTATTTCGGCCCGGAACTCGAGCACTTCGTCTTCAACGAGGTCCATTACGATCAGGGCACCAACTACGGCTACTACGAGATCGACGCCATCGAAGCGAACTGGGCGGCGAGGGGCGGAACCGGCCTCGGGCACAAGCTGCGCCCAAAAGAGGGCTACTTCCCCGTCCCGCCTGCCGACACCCTTCAGGACGCGCGCACGAGAATGGTGACGGTCCTCGAGCGGATTGGTATTGAGGTCGAGGCGCACCACCACGAGGTCGCGACCGGTGGCCAGGGCGAGATCGATATGCGTTTTGCGACGCTGACGCGTATGGCCGATAGCGTGATGATCTACAAATACGTCGTGAAGAATGTCGCGCGCAGCCGCGGCATGACCGCAACCTTCATGCCGAAGCCCCTGTTTGGCGACAACGGCTCGGGCATGCACGTCCACCAGAGCATTTGGCAGGAAGATCGCCCGATCTTTGCAGGCGATGGCTATGCCGGCTCAAGCGAAGTGATGCGCTACTACATAGGCGGACTGCTCAAGCATGCGCCAGCACTGCTCGCCATCTGCGCTCCCACCGTCAATTCCTACCGGCGGCTCGTGCCGGGTTTCGAGGCGCCGGTCAATCTCGGCTATTCGCGCCGCAACCGCTCTGCGGCGTGCCGGATCCCGATGTACTCGCTCAACCCTAGAAGCAAGCGGGTGGAGTTCCGCTGCCCGGATCCCTCCTGCAATCCGTATCTGGCATTCGCCGCCATGCTCATGGCCGGCCTCGACGGCATTCGAAGCCGCATCGATCCGGGAGATCCGATCGACAAGAACCTTTACGATCTGCCGCCGATTGAACGCGCCGCAATCCGGTCCACACCGGCCTCGCTCGGCGAGGCTCTTGATGCGCTACAGGCGGATTGCAAGTTCCTGTTCGCGGGAGACGTGTTCACAACGGACGTTATCGACACCTACGTGGAGTACAAGCGCTCGCGTGAGATCACGGAGATACGTATGCGCCCGCATCCATACGAGTTTGTCCTCTATTATGACGTCTAGTGGCCTTGAATAGAGGATTTGGCCCCGGGCCGCGCGGGAGCAAAGCAATCCCTCTCTCGCGTTTTGCGAGCACTTGCTCGGCGCGGGCAGAAAGGTTGGATAATGCGCTGTGATGAGCGCGTCTCGAGTGAAGGATCAGAAGACGGCGGCGGGGATTATGCGCTGCGACCCGCATTGACTCCGCAGCGAGCAGATGAGTTTGAACCGCTCATGCGGCGGAGCAGGTCTTGCCCAAATCGTCGGGGCGATAAGACAGGACGAGCAGGCGGTGCAATCGGTTTCGAGTGTCACCGCAGTCGTCGCGGGGGGGGGTGCAGGATGTAGCTTTGTCGGAACCCCGTGCCGTGGGTCGCGAAGGCATTAAAACCGAACTGCTACCTGACCTTGACGCACAGGAGCGCGCTGCACTTCAACGAAGCGTTTCTCTCCTTCGAGGGCTATTCGAGTCGGTGACGGTTTGAAAGCGAAGGACTCTGGTGGCGTGCGAAGCTGTCATCCGTCCGTTGGCGAGGATGCCGCGTCTTTCGAAGCTCGATGCGGCTTCTACTTCCGAATTTCAACTGAAGCGATAGGCTGAAATATTCAGCGGCTATTCTGACCTTAGTGTTTCACGACCACTGGGGGAGGGGCCGTTCAATCCAGTGCCATTGGCGGATGTTTTCCTGGCTGACAGTGTCGACGCGACCGCAAACCTCTCTAGATCTTTCTGAACGGATTTGTGCGCTTCGGAGGAAATGCCATGATCTTTGACAAGCACGATCAAATTCGACGCCGCGCTTACGAGATCTGGGAGAGCGAGGGCTGCCCAGAGGGGGCGGAACTGCGCCATTGGCAACAGGCCTGCGACGAATTGGGCGGCGACAACGAGCATGAGATGTCGCACGACTTGAGGCACGCGGACGATCAGGATGATGCGGCACTGCTTCAAGGCGCGGGAGAGATTGGCGACATCGATCGGCGTCGCGGAAAATCTGCGCAACCCAAAAGAGAGCCTAGAACCTCTGTGCCGGAGATCGAGATAACGACGGGGGAAAGGCCATCGCGGCAGATGATCAAGAAGACCGAAGGGCCGTGACCGCCATGCAGCATCTCGATCATGCCATCCAGATCGCTCTCGCGGCGCATGCGGGCCAGGCAGACAAGGTCGGTCGGCCATACTTCGAGCACTGTCAGCGGGTCGCACTTCTCGTTTCTGGCGACGAGGCACGAACGATCGCCTATCTCCATGACATCGTTGAGAAGGGAAGGGGATGGACGCTCGACCGGCTAAAGGAAGAAGGCTTCCCGTCGCCGATCATATCTGCTGTGGATGCTTTGACGCGACGGTCAGACGAGTCCGACGACGAGTTTGTCAGGCGCGCGGCCTCCAATCCTTTGGCTCTTCCTGTCAAACAAGCCGACCTGGAGGACAATCTTTGGCAGGTTAATCAAGCCGGCGGTGACGCGGAAACGTATCGGCGTGGCCTCGATATCTTGCGCGGCGTCAAGAACAGACGCTAGGGATGCTTGCCATGCCATGAAATGGAGGCTTTCAAAGTCCGGATGTGTTGGTGAGATTGATGCGGAAGCGGTCGCGGCGGCGCTCAATATCGAACGGATCCGGAAGCGGCCCGCCTGGTCCAACAGTGCTTTGACGGAAGACCACCTGGCGGCCGCTTATACATTTGGTCCAATGAGGCCGCAATATCGCGTAGCGACAGATCGCGGCCGGCGATGGCGATTCCAACCCCGGGAGGGGTGAATGCGTACTCTCTTTTCAGCCCTTGCGATCGGAACATCGCTGCTAACGTCTACGGCCGCTAGCGAACCAGTGATCTTTCACACCGCTCGCTTCCCGGACCACACCGTCGTCAGCCTGAGCCTCGTCGGAAACCGGGCGGCAGCAAGCATCGAGTATGACTATGACGTCTACATCTCGCTCTCGCAAACAAGCGCAGAGGGAGAACCGGCTTACAGCGACCCCAGCAAGCACAAGGCGTCGGTTCGATGCAATGCGCCGGCAGCGGTTGCGGTGAGGGGCGTCAATTATCCGATTCCAACGTCAAACGACGGTGGGACCGACTGGAAGGACGATCTCTGGAGAACTGTTTGCACGGCTCCGATGTCGTAGTCCTGATCGATGATGGCCGCTGCACCGGGTTCCCGGCACAAATACCAGACATCTACGGGTAGCCGTCGCCCGGGCAGGGCGGCGGACTTCAGGGGTACCCATGTAGCGGCCGGGACCGGGCCTTGCAGCCGCGCAAACAGCTCCGATGAGACCACAAGCGGTGAGTCGAGCGACTTCGCCAGGGTCTCCAGCCGTTGCGCCACGTTCACCGCGTCGCCGATGACAGTAAACTCGCTGTGGCAGCCGCTGTCGAGGACGCCGCCTACGACCGTGCCGTAGTGCAGCCCGATCGCGCCATCGAGGGCGGGATAGCCATTCCGGACGGCGTGGTTCCTCCAGTCGTTCAGTGCGTCAACCAGGTCGAGCGCACATGCGAGCGCCCGGTCCGCATCGTTGTCCCCGGGCCGCGGCTGCCCGAACACCGCCATGACCCCGTCGCCGATGAACTTGTCGACCGTCCCGCCATGGTCGAAGATTGTCTGCGAAACGAGCTGACGATACTCGGCCAGCACGAAGGCCAGCTCGCGGGCAGTGGCGGTTTCAGCAAAGCTGGTGAAATCGCGCAAGTCGACGAACATGATCGCCGCGTTGCGTCGTTCCAACCCGAGAGCCTCGCCCCGTTCCTGCAGTTCCGAGACGATCAGCGGCGAGAAGAACCGCGAGAGATTGTGCCGTCTCTGGTCCGCCCTGAGGGCCTCCTTGCGCGTCCGGTCGTGATCCCGCGCAAGCAGGTAGATGGCGAAGGCGGTGAAGCCGAAGCTGACGGTCAGGCCGAGGTCCTGATTGAAGAATGACGCGAGCAGCGAAGCGGCCTCGGCGGTGTGGTGCCTGGCAGCCGTGATCGCCAGCATGGCCACCCAGGCGATGAGGACGATGCCGGAAAAGACCAGCACGAGACGGCGCTGGAGCTGGAGTCCGGCGTGATTGAGCAGGATGAAGGCGACGACCAGGCCGGTGGTGGTGAGATTGTGGTTCTCGGTCACCGGGCCGGCAAGGATGTGCGCATACAGGATCAAGGCGACGAGCAGCGCGTCGAGTACGACGAAGACCGTCTTGAGCCAGGAGCGCCCAGGAACATATCGGGCGGTCGCCACCGCAGCGATGCTTATGACCAGATAGCCAAGGACAACGATAGCGTGGGTGTCTTCCGCCCCTTCATTGCCGCCCAGCAGGAAGTTCGCGACGAGGATCACGAGGGCGACGAACCGCAAGATGATCGAGCGGAATTCCCTTGCGAAGTCCCATTGTGGGTGAAGCGAAGACGTCATGTCCTGCCGCATGGAGGAGGGAGATGCTTCTCCGGTTATCTGATGAAGCGGGGGAGGGACGCGGTCAACTGCCGACCGCGTCCCCTTGTTTCCTTACTTGACCTCGGTCACCGTCAGCTTGCCGTTGACGCGCTCGGCGACGAACTCGACGTTCGCGCCTTCCTTCAGCTTCTCCAGGATCGCGTCGTCCTGGACGCGGAACACCATCGTCATCGCGGGCATGTCGAGGCTCTTCAGTTCCTCGTGGATCAGCGTGACCTTCTTCGCCTTGGCGTCGACCTTCTTGACGGTTGCCTTTGTGAACTCCTGCGCCAGCGCGCCGTAGGCTGTTCCGAGGGCAAGCACGGAGGCGAGCGTGAGCTTGACGATGCTTTTCATGTTGGACTCCTTTCGATGATCACTTCTTGGCAACGGTCACGTCGCCGTGCATGCCCGCGTCGTAGTGGCCGGGCACGAGGCAGGCGATCTTGAACGTGCCGTCGTTCGTGAACTTCCAGATGATCTCGCCCGATTCCCCGGCCGCGAGGCGGATTGCGTTCGGATCGTCGTGCTCCATGTCGGGGAATTTCTCCATCACCGCCTTGTGCTCCATGATCTTGTCCTCCTGGTCGAGCACGAACTCGTGGTCGAGCTCGCCGGCGTTCTTGATCGCGAAGCGGACGGTCTGGCCCTTGCGGACCTTGAAGGTCGACGGCGTGAAGATCATCTTGCCGTCGTCTGTCTCCTTCATTGTGACCTGGATCGTCTGAGTGGCGCTGGCTTTCTTGCCGGGCTCGCCGACAGGCATGGCCTCGCCGTGGCCGCCTGCGTGATTGCCACCAGCAAACGCCGGAGTGGCGAGCGCGGCGATAAGAAGTCCGAAGATTTGAGCTTTCATGGTGTGGTCCTTTGGTTGATTGAACATCGGCATGCTGGATCAGCCGTGGTTCTTATGTTTCGGCGTGATCTGGGTCTTGGCGTCCTTGGCCTTGGTCCAGTCGGGAAGCTCGCCCGTCCACTCCCAGGCCTGGGTTCCGGGCGGGTTTTCGTACCAGCCGGGGTCGGCGTAATCGCCAGCCGAGATGCCCTCGCGCACCTTGACGACCGAGAACATGCCGCCCATCTCGATCGGCCCGTGCGGACCCCAGCCGGTCATCATCGGGATGGTGTTCTCGGGGATTTCCATTTCCATCTCGCCCATGTCGGCCATGCCCTTGGTGCCCATCGGCATGTATTCCGGGCGAAGTTTCTTGATCTTGTCGGCGACCTTCGATTTGTCGACGCCGATGAAGGTCGGGATGTCATGCCCCATGGCGTTCATCGTGTGGTGCGATTTGTGGCAATGGATCGCCCAGTCGCCGACATACTTGGCGTCGAACTCGTAGGCCCGCATCGCGCCCACCGGGATGTCGATGCTGACTTCCGGCCAGCGCGCCTCCGGCCGCACCCAGCCGCCGTCCGTGCAGGTGACCTCGAAGTCGTAGCCGTGCATGTGGATCGGGTGGTTGGTCATCGTCAGATTGCCGACCCGGACGCGCACCCGGTCGTTCTTGGAGACGACGAGCGGGCTGATGTCCGGGAAGATGCGGCTGTTCCAGCACCACATGTTGAAGTCGGTCATCTCCATGACCTTCGGCACGTAGGAGCCGGGGTCGATGTCATAAGCGTTGAGCAGGAAGACGAAGTCGCGGTCGACGGGCATGAACTTCGGGTCCTTGGGATGGACGACGAAGAAGCCCATCATGCCCATCGCCATCTGCACCATTTCGTCAGAATGCGGGTGGTACATGAAGGTGCCCGACTTCACGAGGTCGAACTCGTAAACGAAGGTCTTGCCGACCGGGATATGCGGCTGCGTCAACCCGCCGACGCCGTCCATGCCGGAGGGAAGAATCATGCCGTGCCAGTGGATGGTCGTGTGCTCGGGGAGCTTGTTGGTGACGAAGATGCGCACACGGTCACCTTCGACCGCCTCGATCGTCGGGCCCGGCGACTGGCCGTTGTAGCCCCAGAGATAGGCTGTCATGCCTTCGGCCATCTCGCGCTCGACCGGTTCGGCGACGAGGTGGAACTCCTTGACGCCGTTGTTCATCCGGTAGGGTAGCGTCCAGCCGTTGAGGGTGACGACGGGATTGTAGTCGGGGCCGGACGTCGGCTTGAGGGGCGGCTGCGTCTCCGCCGTCTCCATTACGGCCGCCTCCGGCAGCCCCATGTTGGAGGTCTTCGCCCAGGCGGCAGTCGACACCAGGGCGGCGCTCGCGCCGAGCAATTGTCTTCTGTTGAACATCGTCTGTTCCTTTCTCAGTGACCACCGCCGCTTTCGGCGGCCGCCGCGACTTCCGTCTCGCCGGAGGCCGCACCCGCGCCGCCGCCATAGATCGCGGGAGCGAGGTTCGCCTCGGCCAGCCAGAAGTCGCGCTTGGCATTGACCGCAAGCAGGATCGAATTGACCTTGTCGCGGCTGTCGGCGAGCAGTTCGAAGGTGTTGGTGATCATCGCGTTGTAGGTGAGGAGGGACTCCTCCTCGATCTTGGTGCGCAGCGGCACGACGCTGTTGCGGTAGTGCCGGGCGATGTCGTAGTTCGCGCGGTAGGCCTGGTAGGCCGAGCGCGCTTCCGAGCGGACGTTGACCGCCTTCTCCGCCAGCAGGTTCGCCGCCCGCATATAGGCAAGCTCCGCCTTGCGCATGCGGGCTCTGCCGCTGTCGAAGATCGGAATGACGAACTCCAGTTCGGCCTGGCCGGCCGTCTCGGTCTCGACATTGTCGTCCTCCTTCTCCCGTTCCGTCTCCAAGCCGGTGAGGAGTTCGAGATCGGTGACGTAGCGGGTGGCTTCGGTCAGACGGTAGGACTTGGCCGTCGCCTCCAGGTCCAGCTTCGCCATCTGCAGGTCGACGCGCCGCTGCAAAGCTTCCGCCTCGATCAGATCACGCTTCATCAGACCCTTCGGCAAGGAGGGCAAGCGGTTCGGAACCTGATAGTCGATGCCTGAACCCCATAGCCCCATCAGCCGCGTCAGCTCTTCCTTGGCGAGCCGCGCCTCCAGCCGCGCCTTTGCCGACTGTCCCGCCAGTTCGGCATAGAACACATGCTCGCGGGCTTGACCTTCTTTCGTGAGCGCGCCGCTCTTGCCGAGTTCCTGTGCGAGTTCCGAGGCCGCATCCGCCGCCGCCTGCGCCTGATTGAGCTGGCCAGCCGTTTCCCAGGCAGCCACCGCATTGATCCAGGCTCGACGCGTGTCAGCGGCGAGTTGCAGGGTCCGGAGTGCCGCATTCAACTGCGCCTGGCGGAACCGGGTGTCGGCGATGGCGATATCCCGTTCGCGCGTGGCGAGCGCCAGGATGTTGTTGGCGATCATGCCTTCGACCGTTTTGAACGCTTCGAGCCCCGGCGTGCCGATGCCAGTCAGTCCCACGGAGACGGTCGGATTGACGAGCATCGTCGACTGCCAGGCATCGGCGGCCGAGTCGCCGAGGTCCGCATAGGCCGCCTGCAGACCCTTGTTGTTCAGCAGCGCCACCTGGACGGCGGTCTCGACGTCGATGTTCTTCTTCGCCATCAGCGTCTTCACGCGGTCTGAGACGACGCGGGCCTGCTGCTGGTTCTGCACCCAGACCGTCTGCTTGCCCGTGGCCACAGCCGTATTTGCCTCGACGGAGGAGAACCCGGCATTCTTCGCCGCATACTCGGTTGCCGAGACACAACCGCCGAGCACCAGCGGCAGAGCGAGCGTGGCGGCCAGTCTGATCCTGGTCAGCTTCATGACGCGCCTCCTTCCGGAGCCTGCGCGTCATTCTGGTTGCGCCACGGCTTGGGATCGACCGGGATACGATGGGTGTAGCCGGAGACCGGGCTCGTATACCGGATCGGGCGGACTTCAGCCTGGGAGGCGGCGAGATCGCCCGTGGCAATGACATCGGGAGGCAATGTGGCAGCGCATCCGCTCGCGAAAAGCGGCAGGGCAGCCACGAAGAACAATGGTTTCATGGTTTTATCCGAATAGGAAATTGCAGCGGCGATCGAGAGCAAACCTGCTCGCGAACACTCTTGAGACCCGTGAGAAGAACGGGTGAGGTTCTATTCAGATGTTCGGGGGTCGGTGCAGAGGCGGAAGCTCGCCCGTGGCCCGGGCGTCGTCGATGAACTCGCGGATGGAGGCTACGCGCGGTCCACCAACAGGGTCGGTTTCCGCGACGATCGCCATGCTGACGCAAAAGCCCTTGCAGCACTCCGTCTTCGCAAGCTTCTGCGCATCATCCGGGGAGGATTTCTGATCGCCATGCGTATGTCCGCCGCTCGCCAGCTCATGATGATGGTTGTCGGACTGCGCGATTTCCGGATTGGACCAAGCGCCATGCATGGCGGCAGAAGCCGTCGGCAATGAGTAAACCGTCAGCGACATGACAATCGCCAAGCGGAGCAGAACCAACATCTTTTGCAATGTGATTCGAACCATACCCATGCCCCGAGGACTACCATCGGTCCCGAAGTTGTCAATTGTGGCTCCGTATCAACACGCGATTCGCGTCGATAGTGTGGCGCTGCTACAGCGGCAAACCTATCCCTGCAGCAGATTCGAGTTCTAAGGGTTACAATCGTGGTAAGGTCAATGGAAAAACTCTGCGAATTAGCCCGGGGGGTGACGGGGTTATGACGGCTGCCCTCCCGGGCAAACCGACGCTGCCAAGTTTGGGCTCGGCACGATGCCAGGTTTGAGCGCGTATCTTGGCTTGTTCGCTGTCGCCTTCGGTGCGGCTACCTTGCTGCCGTTTCAGTCGGAACCGGTGCTTGTGGGCCTCCTTCTGTCCGGAGAGTTCTCCACCGCTGGACTTGTCGCTGTCGCGAGCGTCGGAAATATTCTCGGGGCTGTCTGCAACTGGGTTCTCGGACTTTTCATCGACCGCTTCCACGACCGGCCGTGGTTCCCGGTCAAGCCGTCATCCCTGGATAGGGCCGGCGCATGGTATCGACGCTATGGCCGCTGGTCGCTCCTTCTTTCCTGGATGCCGCTGTTCGGCGATGCCCTGACCGTGCTTGCCGGAGTGCTGCGGGAGCCCCTGTGGTCTTTTTTGCTGCTGGTGACGGTCGCGAAAACAGGGCGCTACCTCGTCCTCGCGGCGGCGACGCTCGGAACGAAGGCCGCTTTCGGCTTTTGATCCGTCTCCGGCACAGCCAGTACGGGAACCTTCACCGGAGAGGCTGGTTTGACCGCGAAAGGGATCAGCCTCGATGCGCATCCTGGGAACAGTTTCCCGGTTCGTCCGGATTGCCGTCCTTTGCTTCGCCATGGTCAGCCTCCATGGCGTGGCGGCCGTGGCAGATTTTCAGGCCGACCACCATTGCCCGTCGATAATGCAGCCGCACCACGATCGCTTGCACCACGCGGTCGCGCTCCATTCTGGACCCTGCTGCACAAAGAGCAATTGCTGCTCTATCCCGGAGGACATGTCGGCCGAGAACACATGCAGCGTTTTGCGGACTCGGCCGCCGCAGCTCTCCCAGGCCGAGCCGTTCCTACTGGTGCGCGCGCTCTATCCGCTCCCGAAGCCTGAGTTCGCCTGATCCAACATCGCCGGCAAGTTCAATCCTTGATGACAGGAGAATGAGATGAAAACGATCCTCAAGATCGCGGACGCCGCTGCGGCCGTCCCGACTATCAGCTTGGCTGCTGCGACCGTGGCGTCCGCACAAATGACGATGCCTGAAGCCTGCAAATCCGAAACGGCCGCGAGCGGCACGATGCAGATGCCGAGTGGAGATATGGGCCAGATGGCCGAACACCAAAAGGCCATGATGGAAGGTATGCGGGAGACGGAACCTGCCATGATGCAGGGCATGATGGCTAAGGACCCGGACGTCGCCTTCGTCTGCGGCATGATCGCCCACCACACGGCCGCTATCAACATGTCCGAGGTCGAGCTGAAATACGGCGACGATCAGCAGGCGAAGTCGATGGCCGAGAAGATCATCGAAGCGCAGAAGAAGGAAATCGAGGAGATGACCAACTGGGTCAAAGAGCACGCCAAGTGAGCCCTCCGGGTCCTTCAAAGGGAGACTGCCGAGTTAAACAGCGTGCTTCAGTGAACGTGGTATTTGTGGAGCCTCAATCGTCATTCGCCGGTCTCGCTTGAAATCGAGTCCATCTTCTCGATTTCTTTGCGCTGTCTTCGGAGATTTGTTCGATGTGCATCGGTTCGAACTGCGCCCCAAAACGAACAATCTCGCGTGATCTCGCTCGACCCGTCCAGGCACCTGCGCGGCCGCAACCACCGACGAATATTGTGGAAGGGGTAGATGAATGGGACCGAAGAAAATGAAAGCATTCGGCCTGATTCTCGCAGGGGTGACGGTTCTGGCGTTCTCTGCGGCGTCGGCACCGGCGTCTGAACCCGACATTATCGTTCAGCAAAGACAGCAGGACATGAAAGCGATGGCGAATGCCGCCAAAACCATCGACGCCATGTTCAAAGGGTCGTCTCCATATAACGCGAAGGCGTTCAAGGACGCCGCTGAAACGATCGGGTCTCATTCAGGGGAAAGGCTGTCGTCGCTCTTCGACAGGTCCATCGCCGCACCCGGTTCAAAGGCCAGCGCCAGTATCGGACCCGAACGGCAGAAGTTCGACAAGCTGGCCGCCGACCTTGGCGTCTATGCTTCCGCGCTCTCGTCAGCGGCGGACCGCAATCCGGATGTTCTAGGCCCTCAGATGCGCATGCAAGCTGGAGACACGATGATGGGCGGACCGCTTGCCAGGAAAGCGAACGCGGACCGGGATGTCAGGTCCATGCCCGCCGAGCATGCGTTCCATCTCATGCTTCAGACCTGTACCTCCTGCCATGCCGAATTTCGAGCGCGGGCCGATTAGCCGATATATTGGGAGCTACGGTCGATTGGCGAGTTGGCCGTGCTGTTTGCGCCAGCCGTAGCGCGTCAATCCGCGCGGCTTGTAGATCGAAAGCACCGTCGTCGTGATCAGCACGACTATGCCGCCAGCGGCGTGGAACACGAGTGAGCTTCTCAAACCGAGAAGATCGGCTTTTTTCGCAGCAGCCGCCGCGACATAGCCTACCAGGTCCAACTGCAGCAGCAGGACGACGGCGGTCAGCACGGTCAGCAGGAATTTCGCGAGCACCCAGTAGTGGCGGAACAGGCCCCAGACAGTTCCGAGTGCCTGGACGAGACCGGTTAGGAGCGACGCCAAAACCAGCGGAACAATGACGATCCGCGCAACCGCGTCCATCGCGATATAGAGGCTTCGGGCCGTCTGAGCGTCCACGCTGCCCAGGCCGACGAGTCCGAGCGCAAGGAAGCACGCCACCGCGCCGAGCGAGCTGACGGAGGAGATGACGTGGACGACGAGGGTGAACTTGCGGAGGGCAGGAGGCATCGTCATGGGCGGTCACCTGCTGGCGGCATTTCGCTGTCGGGTGACATGTGGCGGCCTGGGCCGTGGGGACCGCCGATATCGATGACGACGATCATCGCCGCCAGTAATATCAGCAAAGCAACTACGAGCCCGGAGATTTTTACCCAGCGCGGCATGCCAGGATAGTCGTTTCCCTCGGCCATTTCTCTTCGTCTCCGCCATCTTAGCATCCGGTCCCGTGGCCCGACGTTCTATCGGGAGTTTTTGCAACACCTCAGAGTTTACGAAATATTTAGGTTAATTTTGTCGACCTGAAACGGCCTATTTCGATCTGAAAAAAGACAGCTACAACTGTTCCTGGCACCTACTTAGGCGTGCCAAATCCCTTCTGGCTCAGCCGCGGATCGTCACAGTGAACACTACTGTCGCTTCAAATTCTGCGTATTTCCCAGCAGCGCAACGTCTCTCGGCTGGAACCGTGGAGAAGGTTCAATCCAGGGCGGTTGGTCCTGATGTTCTACGGTCATTGGCGATCCTGCTCGTCATGCTCGTGCACCTCCCCGTCGAGGCGACCCCGCCCTTTCTGGTCGGCGTCCGTACCTATGCGTGGCTGGGCGTCGATGTCTTCTTCGTGCTGAGCGGTTTCCTGATTGGAACTCAACTCTTCAAGGAAGTGTCGCGGACTGGAGGCGTAGACCTGAAATCCTTCTATCTCCGCCGCGCCTTCCGCATCTTCCCGGCGTTTTTCGTTGTCCTCAGCCTTTATGCCATCTTCCCCGTCATTTGGGACGCTCCGACGATGCAATCCGTCTGGAGCTTCGCGACCTTCACGGTGAATTTCGACTTCGATCCCCGCGTCGGCCGAGCCTTTTCGCAGGCATGGTCGCTTTGCGTCGAGGAGCATTTCTACCTGGTTCTGCCGCTGCTCGTGTTGCTCCTGCATCGCCGGACCAGCATGGGGTCGACGCTTCTGATCGCAGGGGCGATGGTGGCCGGGGGGATGATCCTCCGTTATACGATCTGGGAAAGCCAGGTCGGCGTCCTCGTCGCGGCCGACAAGCTGAGGGATGCCTTCGCGGTATATCTCAGGGACGTGTACTACCCGACCTACACCCGCCTGGACGGCCTCATGTTCGGCGTGATCCTTGCCGCGGCGAGATTTTTCAAACCGGAACTCTGCAAGCGATACGCGCCTCCGCGAATCGCATTGCCGACCGGCTTCGCCTTGGTCGCCGCCGCACTCGTGCTGTTCTCGATTCGCGGCCCGCTCGCGGGAACGAATCTCTTCCTCGTCTTTCAGGCGCAGTTCGGTTCCGTCGCCGGATTCCCGCTCATCTCGATCGGGATTGCTCTGATTCTTGGCGCTATGCTCGACATGGAGCATGTTCTGGGACGGTGGCCGCTTCGGGGCGCTGCGACCGTCGCCACCTTGTCCTATAGCCTCTATCTCACTCACAAGTCGGTTTTCCACGTCGACAGGCTTGTCTTTGGCGAAGGGAACCTTCAGGGCGCTTTCGGCTTCGCGGTGTACGTGGCGACCAGTTTCGCGGCCGCGACCATGCTATGGTTTTGTGTAGAGAGAACGTTCCTCCTACTTAGAGACCGTGTCCTCACTCCGAAATGACCCCTCGCGAAGAAGGGGTGCCCCGATTCCGGCGCGTCACAGAGCGCTCAGACCGAAACGAGCATTGACTCTCGGGCTCTTGCCATCGGCCACCTTGGCGATCTCTTCGATAATCGGGCATTCCGGCCGATCGTCCCCTTGGCAGTGGCTTGCGAGATGCTTCAGCGTCTTCGTCATTTCCTCGATCGCCGCAATCTTGCTCTCCAGTTCGGCAATGTGTTCCAGCGCCACTGCCTTGACGTCCGCGCTGTTCCTGGACCGGTCGCCCCAAAGCGCAAGCAGTTCCTTTATCTGCTTGACCGAGAAGCCGAGATCGCGGGCGCGGCGCACGAACTGCAGCGTATGGACGTCTTTGACGCCGTAAACCCGGTAGCTGGAAACGGTCCGAAGAGCAGGGCGGGTCAGCCCGATCTGTTCGTAGTAGCGGATCATTTTCGACGAGACGCCGCTCGCCTTGGAAAGTTCTCCGATGTTCATGTGTTCATCCTTTCGATTCGGGCGTCCGGCGAAGCCGGACGCCTTGAGTGTCCTCAGGCGGGGTTGACCGACCGCAGCCGCAGGGCGTTGCCAAGAACGAAGACGCTCGACATCGCCATCGCGGCCGCCGCGAGAATCGGCGAGAGCAGCGCGCCGTTCAGCGGGTAGAGAACGCCCGCGGCGACCGGAACCAGGCTGACGTTGTAGGCGAACGCCCAGAACAGGTTCTGCTTGATGTTGCGGATTGTCGCCTTGCTGAGGGCGATCGCCTTAGGCACACCGATCAAGTCGCCGGACATCAGAACAACGTCTGCGCTCTCGATTGCGATGTCGGTGCCAGTGCCGACCGCGATGCCGACGTCGGCTTCAGTCAGCGCGGGCGCATCGTTGATCCCGTCGCCGATGAATGCGACGTTGCGTCCGCCCTCGCGCAGCCTCTTCACCGCGTCGACCTTGCCATCCGGCAGGACTTCGGCAACGACTTCGTCGATGCCAAGTTGCTTGGCTATGGCCTCGGCTGTGCGGCGGTTGTCTCCGGTGACCATCGCGACCTTGAGGCCGAGGTCATGCAGGGCCTTGATGGCTTGCGGCGTCGTGTCCTTGATCGGATCGGAGACCGCGATGATCGCCGCGAGCCGCCCGTCGATGGCCGCATAGAGCGGTGACTTCCCGCTGTTGCCAAGGCGTTCGGCCTCCACGACAAACGGGCTCACATCAACCCCGATCCCGCTGAACGCACGATCCGCGCCAACCAGTACAGGCAGGCCGGATACGATTCCGCGGACACCGAAACCGGGTGTTGCTTCGAACTCGGTCGCAGGTACCAAGGCGATGCCCTTGGACTTTGCCGCCGACACGATTGCTTCCGCGATTGGATGCTCCGAAAGAGCTTCAAGGCTGGCGACGAAGGACAACACCTCGTCGGCTTTGAATCCATCGGCCGGAACGATGTCCGTCAGCTCGGGACGTCCTTTCGTCAGGGTTCCGGTCTTGTCGAGCGCGATCACATCGGCCTCTCGCAGGCTCTGCAGCGCCTCGCCCTTGCGGAAGAGGATGCCGAGCTCGGCAGCGCGTCCCGTGCCGACGATGATCGAGGTCGGGGTCGCGAGACCCATGGCGCAGGGACAGGCGATTATCAAAACGGCGACGGCGTTAACGAGCGCGAAAGTCAGCGCTGGCGAGGGACCGAAGACGTACCAGGCGGCGAAGGTCAGGATGGTGGCCAGGATGACGGCGGGAACGAACCAGCCGGTCACCTTGTCGACCAGCGCCTGGATTGGCAGTTTCGAACCCTGTGCCGCCTCGACCATCTTGATGATCTGTGCGAGCAGGGTATCGCCGCCGACCTTGGTCGCCCTGAACGTGAACGAGCCGTTCTTGTTGATCGTGCCGCCGACGACCTCGCTTCCGGCAGCTTTCTGGACTGGCACAGGCTCTCCGGTGATCATGGATTCGTCGACATAGGAGCTGCCCTCGAGAACCGTGCCGTCGACCGGAACCTTCTCGCCGGGTCTGATCCTGATGACGTCGCCGACCACGACATCACCGATCTGGATTTCGACGAACTCGTCCCCATGCGCAACGAAAGCGGTCTTTGGCTGCAAACCCAGAAGCCGCTTGATCGCCTGGCTGGTGCGGCCCTTGGCGCGGGCTTCCAGAAAACGGCCGAGCAGGATCAGCGTGACGATGACCGCGGCCGCCTCGTAGTACACGTTTGCCGTCCCGGAGGGCAGAAGACCGGATGCGAATGTCGCGACGACGGAGTAGCCCCAGGCGGCGGTGGTGCCAAGCACGACAAGGGAATTCATGTCTGGCGTCCAGCGCAGGAGGTTCGGCACGCCCTTCCGGAAGAACCGCAGGCCGGGCCCGAACAGGACAGCGGTGGCGAGCGCGAACTGGATATAGAGGTTATGGCGCATGCCAATATTCTCCATGATCCATTCGTGTACGCCCGGCAGGAAGTGGGAGCCCATTTCTACGAGGAAGAGGGGCAGGGTCAGCAACGCCGACAGGATCACCAGGCGCTTCAGCCTGCGGGTTTCCAGTTCCCGGCGATCCTCCGGCTCAGCAGTTGCGCTGGAAGCCTTCGTCCTTCTGACGTCGTATCCCGCATTTCTAACGGCGGCTTCGAGCGCGGCGACATCTACACCCGAGACGAACCGGACGGTGGCCTTCTCGGTCGCCAGGTTGACGGAGGCGTCGGTGACACCGGGTACTGTCCTCAGCGCCTTCTCTACCCGGGACACACAGGAGGCGCAGGTTATGCCTTCGATGCCGAACGCCCGAGTGACGACCTTGGGTTCGTAGCCTGCCTTCTCGATAGCAAGGAGAACACCGTTGGTGTCCGGCGCTCCGGTGAATTGCACGGTTGCCCGCTCGGTGGCGAGATTGACGGTCGCGGAGGCGACGCCGGGCACTGCCGAGATGGCCTTCTCCACCCGGCGCACGCAGGAGGCGCAGGTCATTCCCTCGATGCCGAAGTCGGTGGAGGCCGGGACGGCAGTGGACTTTTCGATCTGTGTGAATGCAGTCATCTGAGCAATTCCCATTACAACTGCACTATCAGATAATCCTTCCAACAATGGTAAGGTCAAGGGGCAATTGAGCGTTTGCTACAGGGCTTCAACGTCGACGACGTACCTCCTGCAGGACCAGGTGCCGACGCCCGGACAGTTCCCGATAGAGCGCTTCGGGAGATACGCCGATTTCCTCGGCCAGCCTGCGCCATTCACCCCTGGACGGAAGCTGCCCGTCGTTCCACGTCAGCCAAGCGTCAAGCCTGGCTCCCACCGCGCGCAACGATAAGATTTCGGCTCGCTTCCGGGCACTCTGAAGCTCATGCGCTAGATGCCGTGACCAAGCCCGGGCAAAGGCAGGTTCGTTGTCCAGCAAGTCACGGACGACACCGATAGGAACAGCAAGAATGTTCGTCTTGTCCGCCGCCACGGCTTCGCAGTGATAGTGTTCCGAAAACACCGACGCCTCCGCCAATACGGAGGGGGCCCCTGAACGCTGTAAGACGGCAGGGCTTCCGTCCACATGATAGCGCAGGAGGTTCACGCACCCCTCCGTTACGAGAAACAGCGCATGAACGGGGTCGCCTCGATGAAAGAGGTGCTCATTCTTGTCGAGCGACTTTTGCGCGACCGCTTTCGGCTGGAGATGGACGAGAATTTGATCCGACATGATAGCTATCATGTCCAGGACGATAATCGTTTGGCAAGCTCGAGGCCTCGAACTTGTGAACGGTGACTCATGAAAACGCTTATCCCTGTGCTCGCAGTTTTGCTGCTTCCGATTACCGCCGCTGCGGAGGGCGAACACGTTCATTCTTCGCACTATGCCGGACAGGAGCATCGCGACGTAAAAAGCCTTTCGGCGGACGACATTGCCGCGCTGGAGACTGGAGCAGGTTGGGGTTTGGCGAAGGCCGCCGAGCTGAATGGAATGCCCGGGCCGTCACATGTGTTGGCAATGAAGACCGAGCTTCTTTTGACTGACGAACAGGAGGATAGAACGCGGAGCATTTTCGAGAGAATGCGCACCGAAGCGGTTGCGGAGGGCAAGAGCTTGGTGGCCGGGGAACAGGCGCTCGAGATCGCTTTCCGCCAGCGCTCTATAGACCATGGTGGGCTGCGCGAACACCTCCGGCGCATTGAGGCGAGCCGCGCCAACCTCCGTTACATCCATCTGGCAGCACACCTGGAGATGCTGAAGGTCCTGAGCGCGAGCCAGATCGACCGCTACAACAAGTTGCGCGGATATTCTCGGTAGGACAAGGCTGTCAGAGCCGTCCCGTCTTCTCAGGGCAGCAGTCGTCTGTTACCGTGTCCTTGCTTTCCACCTTTGTTGACCAACAACACGCGCCGTTGCGGCGGCGCGTGTTGGCGATTGTCGCTGATTCAGGCGACGTGGCTGCAGCAGGACTTCGCGAACGAAGCCTTGTAGCCAGCGTCTTCGATTGCGGCGACGAATGCTTCCGAGGCGGCCTGGGAGTCGATTGAAGCGGTCTTCGCCTCGAGATTGACCGCTACTTCTGCGTTGGAATCGACGGATTTAACGGCTTTCTCCACCGCGCTAACGCAGTGTCCGCAGGTCATTTCGGGTATACTCAGGTGATACATCGCGGTCTCCTCGTGGGTTTCGACATGACCCAATGTGGTGTTTCCAACGATGGCAAGGTCAATACCCCGGAGTGGAAGAATAGCAGACGATCGTCCGTCCATCTCAGTGCATGGAGAGCAAAGATGCGAAGAAGAGAGTTCCTGATTTCGGTCGCCGCCGTTGGATCAATCTCCCTGACCAGGCCCGCCTGGGCGGCGAAAGAAAAGATGGTCGTCTACAAGGACCCGAACTGCGGCTGCTGCCGTGCATGGGCCGAAGCAATGAAGGCGGCGGGGTTCTCGGTCACCACCGAGGAAGCTGGTGACCTTGCCGCGGTTGAGGAACGCTACGCCATCCCGGCGGAGATGCAGGGCTGCCATACGGCCGTCGTCTCCGGCTACTACGCGGAAGGTCACGTGCCGCTCGATGCCGTCACCAGATTGCTCGCAGAACGCCCGGACATTGCCGGACTTGCGGTACCTGGAATGCCCGAGGGATCGTTGGGCATGGGCGACGATCCTCGCGCGTCCTATGATGTCTTTGCCGTCAAAAGGGATGGTTCCAGCACTGTGTATCAGGCGGTTAGGCCGAAGGGCTGATCAAGGTCGCGCCGCGGGACGCAGTCAGGCGGGCTCCGCCGTCGGGATTCTGCTACGATGACTTAAAACCAGATGGAGAATTCCGAGAGCGGCAAGAAGCGAAGGGCGGACCGGTCGGTTCGCCGAGATGTTTGGACAACGAATTGGTCATGCACAGCTTCAGCCTGCAAATCGACTGTCCTCCACATTCGCAGGCTCCGAGGCAGGGGTGGAATGCCGTACGAACGTTGTGGAGCTTACTCCTGGGGCTGATCGTTGGCGTGTGTTTCCCCTTGAAGGCTGCTGCGCACAGCGCCCCTTCAGGATGGTACTATCCATATCAGTGTTGTAGTGACCGGGATTGTCGGCCGGTCCACGGTGCCGCGATTATCGAAGGACCGCAGGGATATGTCATCAAAGAGACAGGCGAGATCATCGGCTACAAGGATTCGCGACTGAAATCCTCCCCGGACGATGAGTTTCATCTATGTTTGCGACCGGGCAACATCCGCTCTCGCGCGATATGTCTATTTGTGCCCCCGCGCTTTTTCTAGCATGAATGCGCGTTCACGCAGCCGAGCGTCTGTACGTCCAAGTTCTCGAATGCGATCACGCGGCAGGGACACGCATGCCGAGGATCAACTCTGCACGTCGATCACCAGCATCAAGCCGCCGCCGCCCTGAACCTCGACATTGTTGTTCGTCGTGTGATGGGAGATATGGCAGTGAACGAGCCATTTTCCGGGACGCTGGGCTTGCCACAGAACGTCGAACCGCTGGCCAGGGCCGACATTTACCGTGTCGGCGAGATATCGGGCGCTTTGCCGCAGTGTCACGCCGTCGACTGCGGCAACCTCGAAAGGCCCGCCGTGGATGTGCATCGGGTGTATTGCCGTCGTGTGCGACCCGACAAAGCGAACCTTGAGCGTTTGCCCAACCTTCATTCTTATCGTGTCGGTTGCCGGATACGATTTCCCGTTGATGGTGAAGAAGTTCGGGAGCGCACCTTCCATCGCCATCGCGGGGAAGGTTAGCCACTCGCGCTTTAGCCACTCCTGAAGCTGCATAGTATATTCCATATCGGCGGGAATATCGTCGGAGGGGTCCTCGGGATCGATGATCAAGGCTCCGTAGAGACCGAGCGATTGCTGGCGGTCGACATGGTCATGCGTGTGGTAGAAGTAGGTGCCGCTCTGACCGACCGTGTACTCGTAGCTGTAGGTTTCGCCGGGTTCGATGGGCTTCTGCGTGATCTCTGCCGGACCGTCCATCTCATTCGGCAGGATTAGGCCATGCCAATGGACGGTGGTGCTTTCCGGCAGCTTATTGGTGACATTGATCCTTACCCGGTCGCCTTCCTTTACGCGCAGAGTCGGGCCTGGGACCTGATTGTTGTATGCGTAGGCCTCAACGGTCTCGCCAGGGAGGATCGGCCAGCGGACGACAGAGGCTTCGAGGTCGAAGACCTTGACATCGCCGTCCAGGCGCGGCTTCAACGTCTGTGCGCCTTGCGCGGTCGGCTCAGCCTCGAAGCTGACGTTCCGTGGGTCGACGGCTGCCATGTCCAGCATCGCCTGTCCTGGCGTGTCGAAGCCCATGACCATGCCGGGAGCCATGATCGCGCCGCCCACGTCATGGGCGCTTAGCCGCATGTTCACCTTGGCGAACGGATACGCGAACCCGGCAACGAGGAGGATCGTCGTGAACGCCGCCATGGCAGTGATCTGCGCTCTCGTCGGAGCGAACGCTGGCGAGTGTTGCCCGTGCTGGGAGTGCTGTTCGCGCGCCATGCCATGCGCGGAAGCGTGAGCAGCTTCGGCGGCGTGGCTGTTGCTCCTTTCGGATTCCGGCGTCGACGAGGAATGCTCGCTGCGATCCGTCATGAGGCCATTCTTCATGCCTTTGGCGACCAGCCAGACGTTGAACGGATAGGCGGCGAGGAAGCCGACGCCAACGCCGAGAGCCATGACGCCCCAGAACAGCATCTCGCCCGGCCACATGGCACGCATGTCGCGGCCCATCATCAGGATTGCCATGACCGGAGCCATGCCGGCCATCATTGCATTCATGCTGATGAATTCGGGCATGAACGACTTGCGGACGTTCTCCCAGTAGCTTCCGCCCATCATGTTCTTCATGAACAGCGCCTGGAAGATGAAGAGGCCGAGGGCGAAGCCAGCCGCGTACTCGATGATGATGTCGAGCCACATCGGCAAACCCAGGACCGCCGTGACTACGGCCGCGATGATGATACCGGTCGCGTCTCCCGCGACGCAATGAATAGTGCTGCCCACCCCTTGCTTCCAAAGCGGCCTGATAAAGTCCTCATGGGTGCCGGGGACGGGTTCCTTGTCGGCCAGCACGTATAGCAGCAGTCCGACCGGGCCGAGATAAAGCGTGACGAGGATGAAGCCCCATTTCATCACCGACGGCTCGGGATTGTTCCGGAACTGGTCCCAGGCCACATAGATGGTGCTGCCAACCGCCAGGACGAACCAGCCGAGCAGCAGATAGTCGATGGGCTGGATAAACATGTTCATCTCCCTTGCGCGGTTGCGGAACTGCGATCCCCGGAAAGTCTGCACCTTACAACCGTTGGAAGGTCAACTCGCAGTTTTCTGGAAGCAGCGGGCGAACCGCCGGGGTTTCCGGAACCTTCTCCTGGACAATGGGCGTTCGCATCGTGCAGCTGCACTAAATGGCGTGGGTCGCCGTGAGGCCAATGGCTGCCGCGGCCATCCAGACTGCCATGGCAATCATCATCAGGTTTTCGGTCAGCGAGATGAACCCAAGGGGGACATTGCTCGATCCCCCGACGCAGGCGCACTTCAATTCACGCCTGTCGATGTAGACGGCCTTGAAGACCGAAACAGCCCCTACCGTACCGATGAACATCGCGACCGGAACCGACAACCAGTTCAGAACGCCTGCGACCATGAGCACGCCAGCCAGTCCTTCGGCATAGGGATAGATATAGCTGTATGGCACCCAGCGCTTTGCCAGGACGTCATAGTTCAGGAACATCGTCGCAAAGCTCTCGACGTTCTGGAGTTTCATCATCGCCAGAACCACCATCGAAAAGGCGATGAACCATTCGGCTGCGCGCAAGGTGAATGGCGTTCCGTTGGCGGCATGGCTCGCCGCCATCGCCGTGAGTGCGGTCAGCGTGAACAGCACGACAACCGGCCGGTAGGTCGTCGCCTTCGAATCGGCGACGGGCTTGCTGAGAAAACGACGCAAATCGTCGTAGCCGCCGACCCGCTTGCCATCGATGAATACCTGAGGCGTCGTCGCCACGCCGTGCTGCGCCTTGAAAGCGTCCGTCTCCTCGCGGGTGGTCAGGTGGTGATCATCCACCTCGTAGCCCGACCGCTGCAGCAGGTCCTTCGTCTTCAGCCCGTAGGGGCAGGTGTGGCTTGGCATCACCATCCGGTAGAGGACGGCCCTCTTGGAGAGATTCTGCGGATTGGTCTTGTCCAACATTTTCACATCTCCTTGTTCTTGTGAAATCGTTGGCAGCACCATAAGTTCCGTACCATGGTACGGAGTCAAGACCCTCAAGAACTGACGATCGGGAAACTTGCGGCTGCTGGAGGCGTGGGGGTTGAGACCATCCGTTTCTACCAGCGCAAAGGGCTGCTGGCGACGCCGAAGCGGTTGGAAGGCGTGCGGCGTTATGGCGGCGAAGACGTGCGCCGTCTACGTTTCATCAAGCAGGCGCAGACGGCGGGTTTCACGCTGGAGGAGATTGGGGAGCTTCTGGCGCTGGATGCCGGACACAACCGCTCGGCCGCACGGGAGCTGGCGAGAAAGAGACTTGAGCAACTGGATGCCAGGATCGGAGAGCTTAATCGTGCTCGGGAAGCTCTCCGAAAGCTGGTCTCCGAATGCGCAGAGGGCAAGACCGGGCCTTGCCCGATCCTGGCTTCCTTCGGGGTGTGAACTCGGCCGCGAACCACCAACCTAAATCACTGTCCAAGCCAGTCCGGCGACGGCACAGGCGAGCAGCGTCGCGATGATAGAAGCTTGGAAGCGGAAAATTGCGACCGCGGCCGCCGCCGTCAGCACGACCGATGGCAACACCAGTGAGGATGGATCGGGCACGTCGAGCTCGAACCAGCCAAGCCTCCAAGTGACCACCTCTGAAAACAGCGTGTGCAGGCCGAACCAGACGGCAAGGTTTAGGATCAAGCCGACGACGGCGGCGGTGATTGCCGACATTGCGCCCGTCAGCGCGACGTTGTTGCGAAGGCGCTCGATGAAGGGTGCTCCGAGGAAAATCCAAAGGAAGCAGGGCACGAAGGTCACCCAGGTCGTCAGAATCGCCGCGAGCGTCGCCGCCGTCATCGGGTTCAGGGAACCCGGATCGCGGTAGGCTCCCATGAAGCCGACGAACTGCACGACCATGATCAAAGGGCCAGGCGTCGTCTCGGCCATTCCGAGGCCGTCGAGCATCTCGCCGGGCTTCAGCCAGCCGTAGTGCTGAACGGCCTCCTGGGCGACGTAGGCGAGTACCGCATAGGCTCCGCCAAAGGTGACGACGGCCATCTGGCTGAAGAACAGGCCGATCTGCGTGAAGACGTTGTCCACGCCGAGGAAGACTGTCAGCAGCATCAATGGTACGAGCCAAATCGCGAAGAACACCGCCGAAACCCGCAGCGACCAGGAGAGGTTCGGACGGGCATGGTCGGGAGTTTCCTCTCGGAGCAGCGAATCTTCGTCCCTGAGAATCGGGCCGCTCCCTGCCTTGTGACCGCCGCCGACTCTAAATAACGGCGAACCGGAGCGCCCGCCGATATAGCCGAATATGCCCGCGGCCAGGATGATCAGCGGGAAGGGGACGCGGAAAAAGAAGATGGCGATGAAGGCCGCCGCGGCGATGCCGACCATCAATCGGTTCTTGAGCGCCCTGCCGCCGATCCGGAACACGGCATGGACGACGACGGCGAGCACCGCCGCCTTGAGGCCGAAGAACAGTCCTTCGACGACGGTGACATTGCCGAAGGCGGCGTAGATATAGCTCAAGCCGAGGATGGCGAGGAAGCCAGGCAGCACGAACAGTGTGCCGGCGACGAGGCCGCCGGCGGTGCGGTGCAGCAGCCAGCCGATATAGACGGCGAGCTGCTGCGCCTCGGGTCCGGGCAGCAGCATGCAGTAGTTGAGAGCGTGCAGAAAACGGTGCTCGCCGATCCAGCGCTTCTCGTCGACGAGGATGCGGTGCATGACCGCGATCTGCCCGGCAGGACCGCCGAAGCTCAGGGCCGCGATCCTCGCCCAGACCCGTACGGCCTCGCCGAACGGAATGCCGTGGGCGTATTCCTGCCGCGCCGTACCCGGCGCGGCCCTGTTTGCAGTCTCGGTCATTAGGAATCCTTCTTAGGCGATGGCCAGTTATGCGTTTCGTCGGTGGCGTCGCGGCACCAGCGGTAAAAGGCGTCGTAGAGCAGCATCCCGGCCTCCAGTTGCTCAAGATCGTCGCCATACATCCGCGACAGCCCGAGTGATGCCGCTAGAAGACCAGGCGCTTCTGGAGCGAGGTCGAGGCGAGCGGTGTCTGCGCCGCGCACGATCGTGGCGAGCCGTTGCAGCGGTTCGGTCGAAAGACCGAACTCCTCGACCATGACGTCGAAGGTGCATAGTTCGCCGCGGTGGCTCCAACGGACCGGAGCATCGATGTCGAAGGGCATCGCGCCGAAGCGCTCACCGACCACCTCGACCTCCGCCGGGGACACGTACAGGAACACTGCCTGCGGATCGACGAAGCGGCGGATCAGCCAAGGGCACGCGATCCGGTCGATCTTCGGCCGCGCCCTCGTCACCCAGATGGTGCGTCCGCTCGCATCCCGCTCCGGCATTGCGGAAACGGGCACGGCTGGATAGCCTCCCTCAGCCCAGCCTTCGAAGCCGCCTTCTAGCACGTCGGCGGCAATGCCATAGTGGCGAAGCCAGGCGGCGACACCGTAGCTGAGCTTTTCACCGCGATGGCAGATGACCACCGCCGAGTCGCGATCAAGCTCCGCAACCCACTCCTGTACGTTGCGATAATCGCGCCGCATCGAGCCGGGTACCAACCGCGGATCGGCGTCGAAATCCTCGTCGATCCGGACATCGATAAGGGCGGGGCACTTGGGCGTGCCGACAAGGCGGGCAAGTTTCTCGGGGGAAATTTCAAGAAGTGACGACATGACGCGTCCTCCCGTGTGAGCGGTTGATTGGACGCGATACTTCGGCTGTCGCCTCGTGGGGTGATCGCAACCCCATGGGCGGTGTTTTCCGCTCTTTGGCGGGCGCTGTCAAGCCGCTCGAATGACGTGCATATCCGCCTATAGCGGCCACCCGGTGGATCGGAAATCATTGCGGCCAGTGGCGACGAACGCTCCCTTTCGGCATCAAATCTCGATTCGACATTTCGTAAGGGCGCTAGAGCCACAGGCCGATGCTAGCGACCAATGATCGAGAGGCCAGCCCGGTGTTGCGGTTTCATCCGGCGACTTTCCTATTCGCGGCGCGCGCCCTGCGGGACATGGGCGACGGCTTCGTGGCCGTGCTGCTGCCAATCTACCTGCTCGCCCTGGGATTTACCCCGCTCGAAGTCGGTGTCATCGCGACCGCGTCGCTCCTCGGTTCCGCGTTATTGACGATATGTGTCGGCTTCCTCGGGGTCCGGCGCGATCATCGCCAGCTGCTGCTGGCCGGCGCGAGTTTGATGATTGCGACGGGTGTGGCCTTTGCCGTTGTCCACGATTACGCGCTGCTCCTGGTCATCGCATTTGCCGGCACGATCAACCCCTCGGCCGGCAGTGTCAGCGTGTTCGTGCCATTGGAACACGCTGTGCTCACGCGCGAAGTCACGGAGCGAGAGCGAACCACGCTACAGCCTCGTGGGCGCATTCGCCGGAGCCAGTGGCGGACTCGCTGCAGCCTACCCGACCTTTTAGCTCCCGTTGGCTTCGACCGGCTTGGCGGCATCAGGGTAATGTTCATCCTTTACGCCCTTCTGGGCCTGCTTGGGGGGTTGCTCTACGCACGGATTCCACGCCGCCCAGTTCCAGATGCAACGGCCACAGCCGCGCTCGGCCCGTCGCGCCACATCGTCTTCAAGCTGGCGGCCCTGTTCAGTCTCGACGCCTTCGCCGGCGGCTTCGTCGTCCAATCACTGCTCGCTCTCTGGCTTTTCGAGCGGTTTGGCCTGTCGCTCGCAGAGGCGGGTGTCTTCTTCTTCTGGTCTGGCGTGTTGTTGGCATTCTCGTTTCCGGTGGCCGCATGGCTGTCGCGCCGCATCGGCCTGATCAACACGATGGTGTTCACGCACATTCCGTCCAGCGTCGCCCTGATGCTGGCGGCAGTTGCGCCCACGCTGCCCTCGCACTGGCCTTTCTGCTTGTCCGGGCGGCACTGTCGCAGATGGACGTACCGACGCGCTCGTCCTATGTGATGGCCGTCGTCACCGAGTCGGAGCGGGCCGCCGCCGCAAGCTTCACCTCGGTGCCGCGCAGTCTTGCCGCCTCCGCCAGCCCCGCCCTGGCGGGCGCTCTCTTCGCCGCCTCGTCGAGAGCATGGCCGCTGCTCATCTGCGGCGCGTTGAAGATCGTCTACGATCTGCTGTTGCTGATGCAGTTCCGGCGCTTGAAGCCGCCGGAAGAAAGCTGACCCGAGCCGCTGCGAAGTCACTTCAGCGAATGAGTATCTCTCGCACGGCGACGGTCACGAGGATCAGACCCGTGAGGGCCTCGACGCCCTTCGAGATTTTGGTCAGCAGAGCGTGCCGGGTCGCAAGCAGTTTCTCCGCCTGCTTCCGGAAGAAGACGGTCGCGAGCGCCACGCTCGAGAGGGTGAGTGCGACGCCGGTCATCATGACGATCGCGAACATGATCCCGGCCTCGGGCACGCCGCGCGACATGGCGAAGGTCATGACGAACAGCGTCAGGGGGCAGGGGACCAACCCGGCCATGAAGCCGACGGCGACGCCTTCCCCTTCGCCGTGAACATGCGGAGGACGGAAAGAAGCGCTCCATAGCATCCAGGCTCCGATGATGCCGAGCAATCCCCGACTGAGGTCCTCGAGCAGCGGAGCCGAACCTGCGTTCCCAAGCATGACCGACACGAGCGGCAACGAGAACAAGGCTATGATCACGGCCATCGTCACGTGCGTCGCCGAAAGCGCCAGGGAGACCAGCAAGCCGCGCCGCATGCCGGCCGACGCTCCGGTCAGGTAGGTGGCAAGCACAGCCTTGCTGTGGCCGGGCGTCATCGCATGCACCGCGCCAAAGACGATGCCCATCGGCAGGAAGGCGAGGAAGGCCGTCCAGCCGCCGCCGTTCGCGAAGGTTTTGATGTGTTCGGCGAAGGCGAGATAGATGTCCCGCTGAATGTCCACGATTGCTTGCAGCAATGCCTTTATGCCCAGTTCAAGGTAATGGCTGCCACCGCCACTACGATTTTGGCAATCGAAACCAGAATCAGGAACCGCGCCAACGGCTCCCTTATTATGCCCGCCGCAATGGTGAGCGGATCGCCGATTACCGGCGTCCAGCTCAGGAGCAGCGACCACTGGCCATAACGTCTATACCACTTTCCGGCTCGTTCCGGCGGTTACGATCGCCCGGATCAGGGCCGGTCAGCCCGCCAAGGACCCGACGAGGACCGCAGCCTTGCTCGAAGGGCTGCGGAAGGCGGGACTCGAGGAAGGCTGATGGATTTAGAAGATTTCGGAATTTTTCGGGTAGGCGATTCAGGACCCGAATGGCCATTTTGATCGACCCTGCTCCTGACCGAGCGACAGCGCGCGAAGGGAGCAGAAAGATGATCTCGACGTTGACGATCCTTTCCCTCGACCAGGGCAATATTTACGTGCCGCCTTGGGGGCAATCCGTCGAACCGACGGCTGAACACTTGAACGCGGGCGTGGTGGAACCGCGGAGCCGTCGATGGAATCTCTGGGAACTCACCACGATGACGCTGTGGAAGGTTGCCCGCCTTTCGCAGCGGGCGGAGGCGAGCAATTGACTGGCGTTGGTAGGGCGCGCGTCCGGTTCATGGGGCGACTTCTTCGCTATTCAGACTGCACAGGTGAATTCGCCAGTTCCCGTCGGCTCCTCGTTGCCAGACGCACAGGCTTGTCCCTCGGGTCTTTCCCCCGTCCTCCGAGTAGCTGCTCAGGGTCCAAGCGGTTTCATTTGACCTTCCGGCCTGGAGAACTTTCAGCTCCTTGTCCGGCACACCGTCACGGGTCCATTCCCGGTGAAGTGCCTCGATCGCTGCCCGGCCAAGCGCGGGAGGCGCATACGGCGAGTAAAGCTGAGCATCCGTCGTGAACATGGCAGCGCACGCAGATGCGTCGCCAGCGCGGTAAGCGGCGGTCATACTGTCCATGAGAGCTTGGAAATCCGACAGTACGGCCACAGGTAACTCCCGAACCAGGAGGGAAGTGTTGATCCTGAATCTATCAGTGTTCCACCAAGTTGCCGATTCCCCATACTGGCGTGGACGGCCCCAGGTAGTCTTTTCGGGGAGCTTCTTCTTTGCTTGAAGGCAGAACTGGTGGGGCGTACCCTCCCAGAATGCCGGACGACGACGAACCCACCCTGGTTTCTGCCAGACCCCAAAGGAAGCTGGCAGTCATTCTTGCGGCTGATGTCGCAGGTTATAGCCGCTTGATGGAGGGCGACGAGGAGGGCACTCACGAACGGCTACAGACGACATTGCGCGATGCTGTCCGGCCGACTGTGGAAACACACAAAGGGCGTATCTTCAAGACGGCAGGGGACGGTTTCCTGGCGGAATTCGCAAGCGCCATCGAAGCGGTGCGGTGCGCCGTAGACCTCCAGCGAGCGACAGCCGAGCGGAACAAGGAGGTTGCCCAAGATCGCCGCCTGGTTTTCCGCATGGGCATCAACCTCGGGGATGTCCTTGTTGACCAGGATGACGTGTTCGGAGACGGGGTCAACGTCGCCGCCCGGCTGGAGACCATGGCCGAACCAGGCAGCGTGCTTATAACCCACAGCGTTCACGAACACGTCGATCGGAAGCTCCCGGTACAGTTCGTCGATCAGGGCGGGTGTTCGCTGAAGAACATTGCCCGTCCCGTCCGGGTGTTTCGGGTGATCTGGGAAACTACGGACTCCGCTTCGATTGTACGGGCGGCGCATGGCGGCCCAGATGCCGAGCCGTCACTGCCGCAGGTCGCTTCGATCGCGGTGCTCCCATTCGCCACCCTGAGCAACGATGCGGAACAGGAGTACTTCGCTGAAGGCCTTGCGGAAGACCTTATCACCGATCTTTCCAAAGTCGACGGCCTGCTGGTGATAGCCCGTCATTCGAGTTTCGCCTACAGGGATCGGTCGATGGATTTGCGCATGATCGCCAGGGAACTGGGGGTTTGCTATCTCATCGAGGGAAGCGTGCGGCGGGCGGCCACACGGGTGCGGATCAACGCGCAGCTCATCGACGCCTCCAATGCCAGCTGTCTTTGGGCCGAACGCCTTGACCGCGACCTCGCGGATATCTTCGCCCTGCAGGACGAAGTGGTCGGCAAGGTGATCAGCGCCCTTGCGCATGCCCTGCCGACTGCGAAACCTCTTCCGAAGCGCAGGGTCACCGATCTCGAGGCTTATGACCTTTTCGTTCGGGGCCGCTCCCTGGCGACGCAATCGCTACGGGAAACGAGGGCGGCCCGCCCACTCCTGGCCCGGGCCATCGAAATCGATCCGGGCTTTGCCGGGGCGCACGCCTGGCTCGCGATGAGCCATCACTTCGATGCGCTATATTACGGGGAGCCTATCGACGAACACCGCGCCGCCGCCCGCACCGCCGCCGCGAAAGCGGTCGAAATCGACCCAGAAAACGCCGACGCGCATATCGTGCTGGGCTACCTGCGTGCCTATGAGGGCGAGTTCGAAGCGGGAGTGGCCGAGTTCGAGCAGGGGCTTCGCCTCAATCCCAATCACTCTGCGGGTTGGGCCCACCTTGCCGATCTCCGGGTGTTCGAGGGGCGTGCAACTGAGGCCGTCGAATGCGCGGAGAATAGCTTTCGCCTTAACCCCTATCCTCCGGGCGACCACTATTCGTTTCTCGGCTGGGCCCAGTATGCCGCTGGTCGGTACCGGGACGCTGTCGAAACGCTCCGTCATCCACAGGCGGGTGGACCAGGCTCAAAACGCAATCTCGCCGCCGCGCTCGCGCAACTGGGGTGTATCGAGGAAGCGCGCGCGGCGGCGAGGGAGTTCCTTTCGGAGTTTCCGAATTTTTCGGCCCGGCAGTGGGGCAAGACGCAGCCGTTCCGCAACGATGCCGACCGTCAGCATTTCATCGAAGGGTACATCAAGGCGGGTCTGCCAGAATGAGGGCCAGAGTCTGTGACCTGCTCGACCTACACCTCCGTCAATAGTCCCTTATTTCCTTCAAAGCATCCTTTACGTGGCCGCCGATGGAACTCTCGTTCTCCATCGCCACCAACGGGGGAATCGCAGCCTTGGCCTCCGGCCCGATCTTTCTCAACGTTTGCACGACTTCCTCGCGGAGACCGACGTCTCCAAGCAGCACGATCAATGCTGGCACGGCTTCCGCTGCAGACGTTCCGAACCAACCCAAGCGCTTCGCGGCGATCCGCCTGCTATCGCGATCGCCCCGCTTCAGTTCGGCCGTGAGGCTGGAAACGGTCACGGCTACCGGCAGGGCGGCCGCACGGACACCGTCGAGCAGGCGTTCCCGCACGCGCTTGTGTTCAGGTGCCCATCGAATGGGGAACTTATAGTCCCGCGCGAGGTCTTCGAGACCGGCCTGATTTGTTCCCGGCCGCCACACCAGCAGCTTGCGCCTTGCCTCGTCCCGGCGGCCGAGACCAGCGAGCACCGATGCGAACGGTGGCATGAGTGCGGTCGCGTTCGGGTTCTTCTTGGCTCCCTGGTCGAAGACCTCCGCCGCCCGCTCCAGATCGTTTGCGGCAAATAGTGCGACACCGCGGGCAAGGACATAATGGCTTGGGAAGTTCGGATCGAGGCGAAGCGCTTTCTGGACATGATCCAGAGCCTCGCTCGGCTTGCCTGAAGTCGTCAGCGCCCAAGCCATGGCGATTTGGGCTTCAGGATCATTAGGATCGAGTTCAATCGCCCGGCCAGCTTCGCGGCGCGCATCTTCTGCCCGACCGAATCGCAGAAGGTCCAGCGCTTGTGCCGTATATCCGAGAGCCGTAGGGTATCTCGTGGCGTTTTCCAACTGCAGCTGACCTTGGCGAACGACCATATTCGGCGGTACTCCAAATCGCTGATTCCAACTATATTCGTCGTCTTTGAAAAAAGCCTCCTCGTACCAGTCGTAGTCTTCGACCCTAAAGTAGACCAAAGCGAGCGCGGCATAGGCGCGCCCGTACTCGGGATCGAGTTTGATTGCTCGCCTGAGCGGCGCGACGGCCGCCGCATTGTCCTTGGCATTGAAACGAAGATAAAGGCTCCACCCCTCATCGAATGCCTCTTTCGCCCGGAGGCTGTCCGTCCTGCCGCGGGCGATCTCCATCCTCTCTGTTCCCGTCAGATTAACTTTCAGCGCCTCGACAATCTTGGTGACGAATGCGTCCTGGACGCCGAAAACGTCGGCAACGTTGCCGTCAAAGCGATCGGCCCAAACGTGGCCTCCCGTGAGCACATCAACCAGCTGGGCATTGACCCGGAGCCGATCTCCCGCCCGTTGAACGCTGCCCTCAAGAACGTATCGCACACTCAACTCTTCGGCGACCTGGCTGACCGGCACCGACTTGCCCTGATATGCGAATGTCGAGTTTCGGGCGACGACGAATAGACCGGAAATCTTGGATAGATCGGTGATCAAGCTGTCCGTCATGCCGTCGGCGAAATGCTGCTGCTCCGCTTCCCCGGACATTTCGATGAATGGCAAGACCGCAATTGAGGGCCTGTCTGGCAAGGGGAATTCCATGCGTTCCCTTGAGGCCAGCTCAACCGACGGGGCGCGGGAGCTGCTCCAGAAAACCACGCTTCCTGCTACCAGCACCAGAGCTGCTGCGGCGGCCGAAAGCCAGAGCCATGAGCGATACGGTTTGCCCCGCATCCAGGCGGCCGTGGTTCGGGGATGATCGCCCAGGCGAATTCGATAGAGGCGGACTGGCTTTTCGATGTTCTTGACTTGGCGCTCACCCAAAAAGTCGAAGCCGTAGTCCAGCTTCCTCTCGACTTGATCGTACGCCGTTCCTGAAATCAGGACGCCTCCGGGATAGGCCAATTCTTCGAGTCTTGCCGCGACATTCACGCCGTCGCCGTAGATATCCTGTCCTTCGACGATCACGTCACCAAGGTTCACACCGATGCGAAACTCGAGCCGTTTGTCAGCAGGTAGCTCCTCGTTGCACTCGGCCAACGCTTGCTGGATTTCGACGGCGCATCTTACAGCGTCAACCACACTGGGAAACTCAATCAGTTCGCCATCGCCCATCAGCTTGACCACCCGGCCATTGTGGGCGGCAATTTTCGGGTCGATCATGTTCTCGCGGGTGGTTCCGAGCCGAACTACCGTATCCGCCTCATCGATCTCCATCAGGCGGCTATAGCCAACGACGTCGGCGGCGAGAATTGCTGCGAGCTTCCGCTGCATGGGATGCTCCCCGGTGCAAAACGGCATCTCTGCAATTATAGGGTAGTTAACGTGCGCATCCCAGTCTGCTGTGGGGCCGCGGCGCGACATCGCGCATAGCCCGAAAGGGCAATCCCAAGTTCCGACAACCACACAACGTCAACGTTATGATCTCATGGTAGCAGCGACCGAGGTCCTCGCCTAATATTAGAAAAATGTGATTTTGAAGAAGCCGCTCTTTGTGAGAATGTTCTGTCAAAATCAACAACAAGCCAGCCTTGTTACAAATTCATCTACGGGACGCGCAATCGCGCGATCCCGATACGATCACTTTTGTCGCATCCGCCCTTTCTCACCTTCGGTTTATCAGCAGGAGAGCTGAAAAATGGGAGCGAACTCATTCCTGCGGCTGGCGGGGACGCTAGCAGCCTGTGTGCTTTGGGGACCGCAGGCACGTGCAACCGACGTCGATGCCGCGGTCGTGTTCGCGGTCGACATCTCCTCCTCCGTCGACCCCAAGAGCGCCGAGCTGCAACGCAGTGGACACGTCGCAGCGCTGACTTCGCCGGAAGTCATCGAGGCCATTGCCCGTAATCGTTTCGGCTGCATTAGCATCACGTATTTCGAATGGTCGAGTCCGGGGCAATTGCGCACCGTCCTGCCATGGACAAATATCTGCGGACGCACCGATGCCGAAACTGCTGCCCTGGTAATTCAGGAGAGAGGCAATGACGGCTTTCGCCCCAAAGGTCGTGGGGGGACATCGATCTCGTTGGCAATCGATGCTGCCAGCCTGCTCCTCGATCAGTTCAGAGGACAGGCGGCCAAGAAAGTCATCGATATCTCCGGCAATGGCGAGAACAACGACGGCCTGCCTGTCCAGCAGAGCAGGCTGACAGCGATCGCCAAAGGATACACGATCAATGCAATCGCCGTTCCACCAGAGGACGAGAACCCTCGCCATCAGCTGGCGACCTATTTTGCGGATAACGTGATTGGCGGGCCAGGGGCCTTCGCCATGACGACGACGGGTGCAAGGGACTATACAGCGGCTCTGCGCCGGAAACTGGTGACCGAGATAAGCCAAAACGCGGACTGCCTTGGCTCGCATGCGGCAGCGTGCAGGCCAACTTTGTCTGCCGTCCCCCAGCCACGCGCCGGCGGTCGCGGGGGATCAACCGCGGCGATTGGCACTTCACGTTCCGTATGGATGATTGCGAGAGCGAGTTCGAAGGGCGAATTGCCGTGACATGCATCTGGTTGATCATGACTGGGGGAACGATCGCTTCGAGGTATCTCAGTGCGCCCGGCCACGTGGACGTGGACGTCGCAGGCAGAGAACTGCGAGAGCAACTAAGAGACATTCCTTCTGACCTTGAACTTCAGGTCGACGAGTTCCTGAACGTCGTCAGTTGCGCGATCACTCTGCCGATGGCGTTTGACCTAGCCAAGCGGATCAACGCGCATCTCGCCGAGGAGGCGTGTAGGGGCGTTGTGGTGACGCACGGCACCGATGCGATGGAAGAAAGCGCGTATCTGGCCGACTTTCTCGTGATTAACGACAAGCCTGTCATCTTCACGGGGGCACAGCGAAGCGCCGACGATCCAGCTGCCGACGGCCCGCGAAATCTTTCTGAGGCGATCAGGCTTGCCAATTCTCAGGTCACCCTCGGATTGGGAGTGGTCGTCCATTTCGACCAGCGTTTCCATTCAGCCCGCGAGGTAACAAAGTCCCATACCTCGCGCGCTGATGCATTCGCGTCGCGTGACCACAGCCAACTTGGCGAGATCGAGGGCGAAAGAATTATCCTGGCGCGCCGGCCCGAATTGCCTCGCAAGTCATTCCAGGCGAAAGCCGTCGAACCCGACGTCGATCTCATTCGGATGGCGCAAGGAGCCGACGGTCGGCTCGTTCGCTGCGCTGCGCGTAGTGGTGCGAAGGCCATCATTCTCGAGGGCTTCGGTCGGGGGAACGCCACCCCTAGCGTCGCGGCGGCAGTCGGCGACGTGATCTCGGCGGGCGTGCCTGTATTTGTCGCCTCCAGATGCCATGAGGGACGGGTTGCGCCCGTTTACGGTAACGGCGGTGGCAAGGACCTGGAAAGGGCGGGGTGTATCTTCGGAGGCGATCTCGCGGGTCCGAAGCTTCGTGTACTCGTCTCACTGCTGCTAGGTTTGGGAATGACGCCCGCTGAGATGGCGCGCGAAGTGGCAGAGCTGGGTGGATGAGTCCGCAACAGCATCGAATCGAGAGTTCGGCAGAAAGGAGCTCACCATGCTGGACAGCCCGCTGGCAGTCATCCGGTCGGTCCGCCAGCTCGAAGGGCTGCGGGTACTCGACATCGGCTGCGGAAACGGACGGCTGGCGAAGGAACTGATCGCGGCTGGCGCTGATGTCTGTGGAATCGATCCAGAGCCGACGGCGCTCCAGACCGCCATGGACACTGCTCCGCTCGGCAGGTTCACCATAGCCTCGGCCGAGGCGCTTCCGTTCGCAGGCAGGTCCTTTGACGTTGCGGCGATGGTGAATTCCCTTCACCACGTTCCCGAGCCCTTGATGTCGGCCGCGCTGCGGGAAGCCGCCAGGGTCCTGAGTGACGACGGGCTTCTGGTCGTGATAGAGCCGCTGACCGAAGGAAGCTTTTTCGAGGCGCTCAGGCTCGTCGAGGACGAGACCATTGTCAGGAAAGCGGCGCAGGCAGCCATCAAGGCGGAGCTGTCGAGCGGCAATCTGAGGCTGTTGAAGTCGCTTACCTACGTCCGCACGGAGACATTTGACACCCCCGAGCAGTTCCTCGACCGCATTGTCGCGGTAGACCCGACGCGGCTTGAGGCAATCGAGCGTCTCGGACCCAAGGTGATTAGCGATGTCCTGAATTACGCCCGGCGTGGCGGGAAGGGGACTCTGACTTTCGAGCAGCCCATGAAGGTGCATGTCATTGGGCGAGCCTAGCTAGAAGAGGCACAATGAGCGGGATCGGCTACGCCGCAGATGACTCGCTCCATGGAGGACGACCTATGCGGATCGCGATGATGGGTTCAGGGGGTATAGGCGGTTACCTCGGAGTGCGACTTGCTTGTTCTGGGGAGGAAGTCTCCTTCATTGCCCGTGGAGCGCATTTGCAGGCTATGCGCGAGCGGGGACTACGGCTGCTCAGTCCGCTTGGCAACGTCGAATTGCCGAGGGTTCACACGACATCGGAACCCAGCGAAGTGGGTACGGTTGATCTCATCATATTCGCCGTCAAGCTCTACGACAGCGATTCAGCAGCCGCCGCCATCATCCCGATGGTGGGACCGGAAACTCGAGTGCTTACTCTGCAGAACGGCATCGACGGCATCGACATGCTGTCGCGGGTGGTGCCGCGAAAGCATGTCGTCGGCGGGGCGACCTACATATCGAGTTTCCTGGAAGAACCTGGCGTGATCCGTCAGGCGACCCAGATGACGCAGGTCATCACGGGCGGGTCGAATGATCCAGTGATCGGCGAGTTCCGCACCATTTGTTCTCGTGCCGACGGAATTGCTCTTACGGTCGTGGACGACATCGAACCCATTCTTTGGCAGAAGTTCGTCAGGCTTGCGGCCTTTTCCGGCGGCACCAGTCTGATGCGTCTTGGCATCGGCAAGATCATGGCTGACCAGGAATCGCGGAAGTTCATGGAGCAACTGCTTGAAGAGGGCATGGCGGTGGCGGCTGCCGAAGGACATCCGATGCTTGACGATTTCAAGGACGAAACCACAGACCTGTTTCTGAGAATAGCGCCGGAGAACCAGGCCTCGATGGCCCACGATCTGGCGCACGGCAAACGCCTGGAACTGGAGTGGCTGTCAGGCCGGCTTCACGCGCTTGGGCTGAAACATGGCATCCCGACACCCGCCCACACGGCTGCTTACAGGGCGCTTCATCCTCACGCATGGGGCCGTAACGATGGCGGATAAGTCGTAGCTTTACCTGCGATGACTGGACAGAAACCCACCGAGCAGACCGCTCCGTCCGGCACGCTAAAGGTCAGCATGAACCCGACCTTGGTGCCGGGCCGATCTCCATTTGCTATGCCAACCGGACACTCCTACCACCCAAGACGCGGGCGTTTGTCGACTTCGTCGTGGAAGTCTTCAATACCGCATACGTTCGGACTCGGGATCGTAATCGCCTCATATCTCTGGGCTCTGCATGAGGATGGCGGTCACCTTGGTTCGTGGCCTTGCCTGCAATGCCTGCGTCTGGCCGAGCAGCGCGTTTAGCGGTGCGAAAGCCATGGTATACTTGCCAATGGCGAGGAGGCAGTCATGTCGGACATTGCCTCTTGGCTGGCCCGCCTCGGACTAGCCAAGTACACGGAGGCGTTCACCGCCAACGAAGTTGATTTGGATTCGCTTCGTCACCTCAGCGAAGACGACCTGAAGGAACTGGGTCTGCCTGTTGGCCCGCGTCGCAAGATTCTGGCTGCGATCTCCGAGCTGACGGCTGACACCATGTCACCTGCGCGTCCGACCCCTTCGCCCCGCGAAGCCGAGCGGCGGCAGCTGACGGTCATGTTTGTCGATCTCGTGGGTTCGACCGAGCTGTCACAGCAGCTCGATCCCGAGGAGATGCGCGACGTCTTCCGTGCCTACCAAACTGCGGTGTCGGCGGAAATCGCGGAGTACGAAGGCAACGTCGCCAAGCTCATGGGCGATGGAGTGCTCGCGTATTTCGGTTGGCCGACGGCGCACGAGGATGACGCCGAACGGGCGGTGCGAGCGGGTCTTGCG
>NZ_JADYVD010000045.1 GCF_020193575.1 Ensifer sp. IC4062 | reverse complement strand
CTCGAGGGGCAGGCAAAGCTGACGCTGCAGACGGAAGATCTGGAGCCGTTCCTGCTTCTCCAGGGAATCGGACTGCCGCAGATGGGCAGCGGACTACCGGTGACGCTGTCGACCGACATCATAACCGATACCGAAAAAGTCGCCCTCTCGGCGATCGAAGGCAAGGTCGACCAGAATGTCTTTTCCGGCGCGCTGGCGATCGACCGCAAGACCGCCGGCAAGGCCGCCGGCGAGCTTGCATTCGACGCGCTCGATCTCGGCTGGCTGGGCGAGGGCATCCTCGGACAATTCCAGGACACGTCGATCGGCGGATTGTCCATGGCACCGGTTGCGCAGCCGGCCTGGACTGGGTTCGACGTCGCATTGAACGTCACGGCGAAGCGCTTCTGGCCGGGGGTCTACGGTCCGGTTACCGGCTTTGCCGGCAAACTCGAATGGAAGGGTGACGAGCTTGCGCTGAGCGACGCCACCGGCGATTGGCTCGGGGGCAAGGTCGAGGGGCGGCTGCAAGTCGGCAACGCCAATGGCTCGGGCTTCTTGCGCTCGCGCTTCGATCTCAAGGGCGGCGACCTTGCCGCTGCCGGATGGGCGCGCGAAAGCGGTCCGGTGGCGACCGGACGGTTCGATCTGGCCGTTGCGATGGAGGCCTCAGGCGCAACCCCCCGGGCGATGGCACATTCGGTGAGTGGATCGGGAACGGCGACGTTCAACGGCGTCACCCTCAACGGGATCAACACGGCAGCACTGACGCCGCTGATGGCCGCCGCCGATGCGATGAAGACTGAGATTTCGCCCGATGCCGTCCGCAAGGCGGCAGAGCAAGTGCTCTTTACCGGTCAGTCGGTCGTCGGCACCATCAAGGTGCCTTTCAGCGTTGCCGGCGGTACGGTACGGGCGCAGAACGTGACGGCGGGCGACGGCAATGCCGCGTTCACCGGCGAAGCGGCTTTCGACCTTGCCGAACAACGCATGAATGGCGTGGTCGACCTGACCTTCCGGCCGGGGGAAGAGGCGCTTGCCGGCGCTGAGCCGCGCGTGCGCCTCGGCTTTGGAGGACTCCTGGACGCACCGGGTGTTTCAGTGGACGTCACCGACCTTTCGAATTTCCTGTCGCTTAGGGCGTTCGAACGCGAGCGGCGGCGCGTGGAAACGCTGCAGTCGAATGTGCTCGAGAAGCAGCGGCTTCGTCGCGAAGTGGCGCTTTACAAGGCGCGCGCTGCCGAACGCGAGGTTGCGCGCCTCAGGGCGATCGCCGAGGAGCGCCACCGCCAGGCTGCGGCCGCAGAGGCGGCGCGGATGAAGGCCGAGGCGGAGGCGCGCGCGGCGGTCGAACGGCGCGCAGCCGAGGAACTGCGGCTGCGCCTGCGGCAACTGCCCCCGCGCAGTCCCGTAGCGCCACCACCGCCCCCGCGAAGCGTCCAACGTGGCAACCAGCCGCCACCGGCCGGCGACAACGCAGCCGGCGACAACACCGACCCGGCGCTGAACTTCGACATGCTGCCAGACATCACGGTGCAATAAGCGGGATGAGGAAAAGTGCGAAGCGGTTTTCCGCCCGCATCCCGCGACAACAGGCAAGCTGGGATGAGGAAAAGTGCGAAGCGGTTTTCCGCCCGCATCCCGCGACAACAGGCAAGCTGGGATGAGGAAAAGTGCGAAGCGGTTTTCCGCCTGCATCCCGCGACAAACAGGCAAGCTGGGATGAGGAAAAGTGCGAAACGGTTTTCCGCCCGCATCCCGCGACAAACAGGCAAGCTGGGATGAGGAAAGTGCGAAGCGGTTTTCCGCCCGCATCCCGCGTCAAGCAAGCAAGTTGGGATGAGGAAGTGCGCTTTTCCGCACGCATCCCGCGACCGACAGGTAGATTGGGAACAGGAGAAATTGCGTAGCGTTCTCCCGCCGCTCGGCACCGAAACCGCCCAACCCCTAGAATTTTAGTGGTCGATTTGAAGCCGCATTAGCATCCCCTCGGGCACAATGCGCCTACAACTGGGGTTGCGACATGAAATCGCTTGAGCCGCGGCTTGATCGCCGCGCAGTTATCTGGATCGTGAACCGTACCCTCGGTGGCACCGTCGGATGCACGGCGTTCGCGATGCTCATCACCTACTATTTCACGGCCCGCTTCGGCGCGGAGGTCATGGAAACCACGCTCAGCCTCGCCTTTTACATCCCCGTACTTCTTGGTGTGCCGCTCTTCGCGGTGATCTGCCTGAAGATGCAGCAACTGGCCATGGCCAACCGGCTCCTTGTCCAGGCGAGCCGCTATGACGGGATGACTGGATGCCTGAACCGGGGAGCCTTCGCGGCCGATGTGATCGATTTCTTCGCGAAACAGAACCTTACGGCGCTTCCGCCCACATCGGCGCTTCTGATCCTTGATGCCGATCACTTCAAGAAGATCAACGATTGCCATGGGCACCTTGCCGGAGATGCGGCACTCGTCGCAATTGCGGCGGTCCTGCGTGGTGCAGTGGGCGAGGCGGGCGTGGTAGGTCGGCTCGGTGGTGAAGAGTTCGGCGTTTTCGTGCGTTCGACCGATGCGGCCGCGATCGGTGCGTTGGCGGAGCGCATCCGCCTCGATGTCGCCGAGGGTCGGGGCCGGGAAGGCGGCTGTGCGTATGCGGTCACCGTCAGCATCGGGACTGCCCTCTTCACTTATCCGGCCGTCTACGAGGACATTTTCAAGATAGCCGACGATCAGCTTTATCTCGCCAAAAGGGCGGGGCGGGATTGCGTCCGTATGATGGAGCACCCGTGCATGCCGGGCGGTATACGCGCCATGGCCGAGCAACTGCGCAGCGGGTTTGCGGCGTTCGACGCACGTACGGTCGACGCGGGGGCTGACGGCCAGGCATCGCGGCTGGCAGGACGCTGATTTGCCACGGCCACGGATAGCCCGCCGATTCCGAAAGGTACGGCAGATGCGGCCTCAGGGCGCTTCGGTTGCGTGTGATTTTACCCAGGCGAGAACGTAAACGCGAAGCGCCGAGGAGAGATTGCCGTCGGAGCCGCGGCCGTCGTCGACTTCGGCGATCAGCCGGGCGAGCGGCATGCCGCGGCTTTGCGCGATCGATTTCAGTTCCTGCCAGAACGGCTCTTCAAGTGTGATACTCGTTCGATGGCCGTGCAGAGTGGCAGAGTGCTTGACGATCGTCATCGCTCACAAACCGATTCAAGGCGTTGGCATTCCGATTCCGGAATCTGGCGCAAATCTCTGTAGCAGAATCGTTTTTTGGAATTGCGGACGACGCCGCTTGTCACGACTTCTCCCCGTCCGGGATACCGTCCGTGGCGGGTGTTTCCCGCCGACCCTGGTCAAGCGTCTTCGAAGCTTTCTCATTCAGCGCGCGGGTAAGCGACTTTTCCGCCTTGGTGCGGCCGAAGGCGACGCGGTTCTGCTCGGCCTGCCTTTCTTTTTCCGTGCGGGCCTGCTTCTTGCGGAACTGGCGCAGGTTGACGATGTCGCCGGCCATCGCCGCCTCCGTATCGTTCAGTTCTTCTTGCGGAATGCGTCGAGCGAAACGACCGAGCCACCGCCATTTTTCGGTTCGCCTGATCTTTCCGGGCTCTTCTCGGCAGGTTCGTTGCCATCTTCGCCGACCGGATAAGCGGTGACTTCCGCCGAATCCTCTTCATCCTCGCTGGCGGCAACGTCGAACTCGAGCTCGAAATTGACCGATGGATCGTAGAAGCCGCGGACGGCGTTGAAGGGGATCACCAGTTTCTCGGGCGTGTCGGAGAAGGAAAGGCCGATTTCGAAGGCGGCCTCGCTGACCTTCAGATCCCAGAACTGATGCTGCACCACGATCGTCATCTGCTCGGGGTACTTCGCCTTCAGATGCTGCGAGATGCGCACGCCGGGGGCACCGGTTAGAAACGTGATGAAGAAATGGTGGTCGCCGGGCAAGTGACCCGTGGCTGCGACTTCGGCCAGCACCTTGCGAATGACGCCGCGAAGCGCGTCCTGCGCCAGAATGTCGTAGCGTATGTGGTCCTGGCCCATATGATCCCCGTCTTCCTTCGAACTCAACTGCTGCATGTTAAAGCGCCGTAGCGATATTGCACACCAAAGCCGGCGTGCGGCGCTCCACGGACACTCCTTTGCCCCGTCAGCTTATGACGAGTCAATTAGCAAGCATCTATAGACCATTTCGTGACAGGGGAGAAGGTGAAGGCTTCTGTTGCCAGGTGCCTTCGGACCCCGCCTTACGGTGCTACCCGGAAGGGCTTGATTTGAAGTGCCGCACCGCCGTTAGGCAGCGAGACGTGCTTCAGCATAGTTGTCGTTTGCAACTACTAGTTTAGCCCGATAACGGTGGTACAATGCCGAGCAAAAAGTCGATCTTTACGCCCTTGTCGATCCTATTTCGCCCCCATCAAAAGCCGGTCCGGATTTCCAGGCCGGTTTTTGGTGGAGGCGCCGGGTACCGCCCCCGGGTCCAATGGGTTTATTGCATCGCCCGTTTATTGCCATAGCCGCCCGAAGACGGCACCCGTCATATAGGTCTTTCCACCGCCCAAGAAAAGGGGCGATCAAGGGAAATGTGACGGATAATTATCAAGAATGCGGTCCGCACGGAAACGCCTTGACTTACCCGATGTGCGTGAAAAACTTCAGCGGCTGCACGCGTTCCGCGAAGAGGGCGGCAGCATGAGAGCAAGTGCAAATTGGAGGCATCATGACTGACTATCTCGCAGACGTGCAGAAATATGACAGCGGCGCCGACGAAGCAGTTGTCAACAAGATCGTACGCCATCTCGGCATCGCTCTTCGCAATAAGGATTCCGCCCTCGTTTCGGCCTCGGACCCGAAGGAACTGGAGCGCGTCAAGGAAAAGTGGTGCGAGAAGAAGCTCGGCGTCGGCGGTGCGGACGCGGATGCGGCAATCGCGGCCACGGCCCAGGCGATGGCGGACGATCGCTCAAAGTCGCGCGTAACATTCTACTATCTGGTGGCGAAGAATCTCGGCAAGCTCCAGGCGCTCTGATCCCATAGGGCCGCGCGTCTCATCAGGCGCGTTGCTACGCGTTTCGTGATCCTGGCGAGAAATCCAGGATCACGAATCCACCGATTTCGCCCCATCCAGCGGATCGGTAACGTGTCGCGCACCTTTGCCGACTGACCGAGATCGATGTGCCGTGCAAGGACCTGGAATACCGACTTCGTGGCTTCGGGGTCGAACGTTCGATACCAATCTCAAAGGGACTAACCTTAGTCGGCCGCGTTTGTTTCGTCCGCGGCCGGGAAAAGCGCGGCCGACGTACTTCTATGCGCTCTAGAATCGGAACAATCGCGAGCCCGCCGGGTTAGCCAATGGAGTGCCCGGCCCCACCCGGAGGTTCGGGCCTGACCAAAATGGAAGGAAGTCTGATGGCATCTTCGAAACACCCGAAGACACGCCGCCCCAGCGACAAGGATCTCAAGCAGGATCCCGGCATCGGCCGGACCAAGGGCATCCGGGAACCATCCGACTATGAGATTCTGAAACGAGGCAATACGATCGAAGGCGACGTCGCGAACGACACGACCACCCAGGGTGGTGCGAACCCGCGACAGCGCGGCCGGACGAACAAATAGGAGGAAACAATGGTCGGCAAGAAGACGCACGAACAGCAACGGCGCGTGCTTCAGGGCCGCGAAGATACGTCTAACGCGAGCAAGGATTTCGACGCCGAGGCGAAGCTGCGCCGCTCGGACACCCTAAGAAAAGCCTATCGAAAGGGTGACAGCCTTGATACCGGGCATGGTGACGCGCGCGATGAGGACGATCGCAGCATGACACGCGGAAAGAACCAGGAAAGCAGGCACCACAAGGGTGCAGAGAGCTGAAGCGCAGACTTTCGCACTCATCCGAGACAATGAAAGGAGACGAACCATGGCTCACGCCAGTCGCAAGCACGTCGGAAAACCGGACAAAGGCAAAGGTTCAGGCAGCGGCGCACAGACTGAGGTAAAACCTGGTGTTCTTGGTGAGAACGACGTCCTTTCTAATCGGGACAAGGCTCAGCATTCCGATACGCGGGGCCTCGATGAAAGAGCCGTGAGAAACGAGCAATACCAGGACCACGCCGCAAACCGGCGTCCTGCGAAATGAGCGCGGGACTAGACGAACCGGAACACTGGAGGAAATAGCCTCAGCGCCGCCATGGCGGCACGAAACGCCTGTCGGCGTAGGAAGCGAGATATGCGGTGTGGACCGGATAAGCCAAAAACCTGGCTTTGAAATAGGCGAATGCGTCGCAACTCGGCCCGAATCCCTTCGGGGTAATGCGGATCCGCTTTCGAAAATTCCCCGGCCGGCCCACCGCCTCCAACCGGTCAAGCTTTGCGAGCGTGGCGGGATCGACCTGATAAAGCTCGCCGCTGACATAACGACCGTGCCCCGGTTCGTCTAGCATCATCGGAGCGAACCACGGTCCGGCAATCAGCATCGGATATTTCCGGGCTGTCCGATAGAACCCGACGAAACGTGCCCGAGCAAGGCCTCGCCGATGTAGGGGAAAGCCTTTCTTCAAGGTGCCGAAGACAAAGACGAATAGGGTTTCGGCCATGGCGTGGTTAGATCCACCGCGAGGGCTCCTTCTTCGGGAACGCTGGGAGCGTCTGCCGCGTTCCTTGATAGCAGTGGGGGGCGCGGCATCAATTTGCGGGAAAACTCGCCTTAGCCATTGGTTCGCCGGGGGCTTCGTCCTATTTTGGGCGAAGCGAACGAATCGTCGGCGAAGAAGCATGCGACAATATCTCGATCTCCTCGAACACGTGATGACAACGGGAACCGACCGCGGTGACCGCACCGGTACGGGCACGCGCTCGGTCTTCGGCTACCAGATGCGCTTCGACCTCTCGCAAGGCTTTCCGGTGCTGACCACAAAGAAGCTGCACCTGCGCTCGATCATCCACGAGCTCCTGTGGTTCCTCAAAGGCGAAACGAATATCGCTTATCTCAAGGAACACGGCGTAAGCATTTGGGACGAGTGGGCGGACGAGAAAGGCGAACTCGGGCCGGTCTACGGTTACCAGTGGCGCTCCTGGCCGGCACCCGATGGCGGTCACATCGACCAGATCGCAGCACTCGTCGAAGGCTTGAAGACCAATCCGAATTCCCGCCGCCACATCGTTTCGGCCTGGAATCCGGCGCTGGTCGACGAGATGGCGCTGCCACCCTGCCATTGCCTGTTCCAATTCTACGTGGCCGGCGGCAAGCTCTCCTGCCAGCTTTACCAGCGTTCGGCGGACATCTTCCTCGGCGTGCCGTTCAACATCGCCTCCTATGCGCTGCTGACTTTGATGGTTGCGCAGGTGACGGGACTGAAGCCCGGCGATTTTGTCCACACGCTCGGCGACGCCCACATCTATCACAACCACTTCGAACAGGCGCGGCTGCAACTGACGCGAACGCCGAGGCGGTTGCCGGAAATGCGCGTTAATCCGGCGGTCAAGGACATATTTTCCTTTAAGTTCGAGGACTTTACGCTCGTTGGCTACGAAGCGGATTCACATATCAGGGCGCCGGTCGCCGTCTAGCTAGGGCGGGGTGGAACCCGGCCGCGTCGGCGCGGATGCCGGGGCGCAAGTGACGTATCTGAAGCGGTCTATGTTCTGAAACGAAAATACCGGTAGCTTTCTCCCGCGTTCCCTAGGACGCGGGCGGCGCTCTCGGAAAAGCGCCGCGAGGCGGCGCAATAGGGAGGGTTCGATGCTGACGCTCATCCATGCGCCGCTGTCGCGCTCGTCGCGCATCATCTGGTTGCTCGAGGAAATTGGCGCCGAATACGAGATCCGCTATGTCAACATCCGCCGCTGGGATGGTTCGGGCGGGCCCGATGAAAACAATCCGCATCCGCACAAGCAGGTGCCGGCACTTCTGCATAACGGCGCGGTGATCTGGGAGTCGGCCGCGGTCGCGCAATATCTGACCGACCTCTACCCAGACTGCAGTCTCGGCCGGCCGCCGGGCCATCCCGAGCGCGGCGCCTATCTTTCCTGGCTCGCCTATTATGCCGGAGTCATCGAGCCGACGGCGCTTGCCCATATCTCCGGCGTGACCGTCAACAATCCGGCGCTGGCGAGGCTGTACAGCGAAATGTGCGCCCACGTGATCGGAGTCCTCAGTCGCCAAACCTTTCTGCTCGGCGAGACCATGAGCGCGGCCGATCTGTTGCTGGCGAGCGCGCTGCAATGGATGCGCAAGATCCTGCCCGAAAGCGAGGTGATCGACCGCTATATTCGCGTCGTAACCGATCGGGCGGCCCTGCAGCGAGCGCGCGAGATCGACAGCAAGCCGAGTGGTTTCCATGACTGAAGCAAAGACTGAAACGAGCGCTGAACCGAAGATCGTGATCGTCGTCGCGGTTGCGACCAACGGGGTGATCGGCCGCGAGGGCGGCCTGCCGTGGCGACTCTCGACCGACCTCAAGCGCTTCAAGGCGCTGACGATCGGCAAGCCGGTCGTAATGGGTCGGAAGACCTGGGCCTCGCTCGGGCGCCCGCTGCCGGGGCGACCGAACATCATCATCAGCCGCAATCGCGATTTCGAGGCAGAGGGTGCGGATGTCGCCCCCTCGCTGGTGGCGGCGCTCGCATTGGCGCGCAGCCATGCGGCGGCGATCGGCGCTGACGAGATCTGCATTATCGGCGGCGGAGAGATCTATCGCCAATCGATTGGCGTTGCGGACGTGCTGCACGTGACGGAGGTGCAGGCTGACGTCGATGGCGACACGCGCTTCCCGCCGATCGATCCGGCGGTCTTCGAGAGGGTGTTCGAGGAAGAGCTGCCGCGCAGCGAGAAGGATAGCCACGCGATGCATTTCGCGACCTGGCGCCGGCGGGAGACAGCGGAATGATTTCCCGCCCGCGTTCCGCGTGAGGCAAAGAAACCGGAATGCGGAAAATGCGAGGCCGTTTTTGGCGCGCATGCGGCGCTCACCTGTTCGTGTAGCATGTCTCTCAACTATTTTAACCCATTTACGGTGAAGTCGGCCGTATCGCGTTGAAAGCAATGCATGTGATACCTATAACGGTTTCACATCGTGACCGCTTGCTCGTGCCTGCGGGCGGGTCGGCGAGAGAGTTTTTTTGAAGAGAGGTTTTGATGCCCTGGAGCAATCAGAATGGCGGCGGCGGCCCGTGGGGCGGCGGCGGCAATCAAGGGCCATGGGGCCAGGGGCCCAATCGGCCGCGAGGCGGGAGAGGCGGCCCGCCAGATCTCGAAGAGATCATCCGGCGCGGTCAGGACCAATTGAAGAATGTGGTCCCGGGGGGCTTCAACGGCGGCGTCTTCGTCATCGTTGGCCTTTTGATTGTCGGTTTCATCCTGCTCAATTCGATCTACACGGTTCAGCCGGACGAACGCGGCGTCGAGATGCGCTTCGGTAGGCCGAAAGAAGAAATTTCGATGCCGGGCCTGCACTATCACTTCTGGCCCCTCGAAACCGTCGAGTTCGTCAAGGTCACGGAGCAGCAGCAGAATATCGGCGGACGCGCCAGTGGCCAGTCCAATGCCGGGCTGATGCTCTCCGGCGACCAGAACATCGTCAACGTGCAGTTCTCGGTACTGTTCTCGGTAACCGACCCGAAGGCCTATCTCTTCAACGTCGAGAACCCGTCCGACACGCTGCAGCAGGTGGCCGAGAGCGCCATGCGCGAGGTCGTCGGCCGGCGTCCGGCGCAGGACATTTTCCGCGACAACCGCCAGGCGATCGCCGCCGACGTGAAGAACACGATTCAGGCAACGATGGACAGCTACGGCGCCGGCGTTTCGGTAAACACCGTTGCCATCGAGGATGCAGCGCCCCCGCGTGAAGTGGCCGACGCGTTCGATGAGGTGCAGCGGGCCGAACAAGACGAGGACCGCTTCGTCGAGGAAGCCAACCAGTACGCCAACCAGGTGCTCGGCAAAGCGCGCGGTCAGGGCGCGCAGATCCGCGAAGAGGCGGCCGCTTACAAGGACCGCGTCGTCAAGGAAGCGCAGGGTGAGGCGCAACGCTTCATCTCGGTCTTTGACGCCTACTCCAAGGCTCCAGACGTCACGCGCAGGCGGCTTTATCTCGAAACCATGCAGGATGTTTTCCGTAAGTCGAAGAAGGTCATTCTCGACGAGAAGAACGGGCAGGGCGTGCTGCCTTATCTGCCGCTCAACGAAATCGGCAGACCCGCGCAGTCGGGAGGTACCCAATGATAAACAATCGCAGTTCAATCGTCTTGATCATCCTCGCGGCCGTGCTCGTCGTGATCTACTCGTCGGTCTTCGTGGTCAACGAGCGCCAGCAGGCGATCGTCGTGCGCTTCGGCGAGATCCGGGCCGTCAAGACCGAGCCGGGCCTTTATTTCAAGCTTCCTTTCGCCTTCATGGACGCCGATCGCGTGCAGTTTGTCGAGGACCAGGCGCTTCGCTTCGATCTCGACAACATCCGCGTGCAGGTCTCCGGCGGCAAGTTCTACGAGGTGGATGCGTTCGTGGTTTACAGGATCGCCGACGCCCGGCGTTTCCGCGAGACCGTTTCTGGCGACCGCGAGTCGGCCGAGGCACGGCTCAGGACCCGTCTCGACGCGTCGCTGCGTCGTGTCTACGGCCTGAGGGGATTCGAGGCGGCACTTTCGGATGAGCGCGCATCGATGATGCGCGAGGTGCGGACGGACCTGAAGGCGGACGCGGAATCGCTCGGCCTCAACATCGAGGACGTGCGCATCCGCCGGACCGACCTGACGCAGGAGGTGTCGCAGCAAACCTTCGAGAGGATGAAGGCGGAGCGTCTGGCCGAGGCTGAGTTGATCCGCGCACGCGGTAACGAGGAAGGCCAGCGCCGTCGCGCGATCGCCGATCGCCAGGTGGTCGAGATCGTCGCGGAAGCCCAGCGTGATTCGGAAATCCTGCGAGGCGAGGGTGAAGCCGAGCGGGCAGGGATCTTTGCCGACGCTTTCACGCGCGATCCCGGCTTCTTCGACTTCTACCGCTCGATGGCTGCTTATTCCCAATCCATCGGTAACCCGGACACAACCGTGGTGCTCTCGCCGCATTCGGAATTCTTCCGCTATTTCAACAGCGCGGACGGTGCGGCGTTGACACAGCCGCCGATAGCGCCGGCGGCGCCTGCGACCGCAGATTGAGCGGATGATGTCCGATTTTCTGATCGGGTTAGGTTTCTTCCTGATCATCGAGGGGCTGGTGTACGCACTGGCCCCTTTGGTTTTGGTGGAATTGGCGAAGCGTTTGCCGTATGTCCCGGAACATCAGCTCCGACTGGCCGGACTCGTTTCGGTGGCGGCTGGCGTCGGACTTGTCTGGTTGGTTCGAGGATAATGCGAAATGCCACATAAACTGCTGATCCGGCTGGTCGATGCCGAATATGCCATTACCCGTCTGAATGTCGGGTCCACGATACCGGAGTGGCTGCCGGGGCCGGGTTTCTGGACGGTGTCCAGCTCTCGTGAGGAAATGACGCTGGTCTGTCGTGCCGCCCGCGTACCGTCGAGCGTGCAGAGCTCGCTTGGATGGCGCTGTTTCCGCATCGAGCAGCATTTCAGCTTCGACGTGCCGGGCGTTCTGTCTTCGGTGCTGCGGCCGCTTTCCGCAGCCGGCGTCGGCGTCTTCGCCAATTCGACCTTCAGCACCGATTATGTCTTCGTCGCGGGCTCAAACCTTGAGAAGGCGGTGCAGGCGCTCAAGGAGCACGGGCACGAGATCACTGGCTGAACGCGCGAAGGTGACGCTAGCCGGAGGAGTCGGCGCTCTGACTTCCTGGGAACGGATCAGGAAATCGTGTTTGGACGCTCCGGAATTCCGCCGTATCTTCAAGTGAAGATCGCTTGTGTGCGAACCTGCGGCAGCGGCGTATGGTGCGCTTGAAGGGAATCGATCACGCCACTATCCCGGATTGCTAAAATCCATGACCGGTGTGGTCAAAGAGGAATTATAGGAGCCTAGCGACTTGTCGACACGACCCGAATTCTTCCGCGGCCTGGTGCTTGCGGCCGCGACGGCACTGCTTCTAAACAACACGGCGCTTGCCGAGACGGCAACGTCGCAACCGGCGGCCGGACCGCCCTCCGTTGCCGACCTCGCCGAGGGGCTGCTCGATGCCGTGGTCAACATTTCCATTTCCCAGAACGTCAAGAGCGATGATGACGACGCCCCGATGCCGCAGGTGCCGGAAGGCTCGCCGCATCAGGAATTCTTCGACGAGTTCTTCAAGGGGCAGGGCGGCGAGGGTAACCGGCCGCGAACGGTCAACTCCCTTGGCTCCGGTTTTGTTATCGATCCGGCCGGCTTCATCGTCACCAACAACCATGTCATCCAGGACGCAGACGACATCGAAATCAACTTCTCAGACGGCTCCAAGCTGAAGGCGACCCTGGTTGGCACCGACACCAAAACCGATTTGGCGGTGCTGAAGGTCGAGCCGAAAAAGCCGCTCAAGGCCGTTTCCTTCGGCGACTCGCGGAAGATCCGGATCGGCGATTGGGTGATGGTGGTCGGTAATCCGTTCGGCCTCGGCGTGTCGGTTTCGGTCGGCGTCGTCTCGGCGCGCGGGCGCAACATCAATGCCGGCCCCTATGACAGCTTCATCCAGACGGACGCCGCGATCAACCGCGGCAATTCGGGCGGGCCGCTGTTCAACATGCGGGGCGAGGTGATCGGCATCAATACCGCGATCCTCTCTCAGACCGGAATGTCGGTTGGCATCGGCTTCGCCGTGCCGACGGAACTGGCGATGAATGTCGTCAATCAGCTTAAGGAATTCGGCGAGACCCGGCGCGGTTGGCTCGGCGTTCGCATTCAGCCGGTCACCGATGATATCGCCGAAAGCCTGAAGATGGAGAGGCCGCATGGTGCGCTGGTTTCCGGCATCATCGAAGGCGGGCCGATCGCCAAGGGTGAGATCAAGGCAGGCGATATCATCACCCGTTTCGATGGGACGGATGTTGCGGAGATCCGCGACCTGATGCGCGCGGTGGGCGAGAGCCCTGTCGGCAAGTTGGTCGACGTGGTCATCATTCGCGACGGCAAGGAGCAGACGGTTCGCGTCACGCTCGGCCGGCTTGAGGATGGCGAGCAGCTCGCAAATGCGCCTGTGAAGGAGAACGGCGAAGGTACCCAGCCGGATCAACCGCCCGCGGCGCAACTGCCGGCGAGCGACATCGTACTCGGCATGAAGCTCGCAGTGCTTGACGCCGACCGCCGCAAGAGCTTCGGCATTGCCGATGGCGTCGAAGGCGTGGTGATCACCGAAGTCCAGCCGAATTCGGCCGCGGCCGAGCGCCGGGTCGCGGTCGGCGACGTGATCGTCGAGATCGGTCAGGAGGCAATGGCCACGCCGGACGACGTTTCGGCGCGGGTCGAAGAACTGAAGAACGATGGCCGCCGCAATGCGCTTTTGATGATCGCCAACAAGGCCGGCGAGCTGCGCTTCGTCACCGTTCAGATGGAATAGCGGCGGGCAAGCGTCCTTTCCATGCAGCATTCAGGGGGCTTTGATTTTCGAGGTCACCATAAAGACCTCAAGTGAGCCTCCGATCGTACTCCTCCATGGCAGCAGCGGAAGGGAGACGGACTGGGGTGATTTCGCGCAACACGTCGCTCCCCGTTCCACATGTCTCTCGGTTCGTGGTCCAATCCCGTCGGAGCAAGGTTTCACATTCTTTCGGCGCAATCCGGATCGAAGTCTGAACTTTGAGGAACTGGCCCACAGATCGGAAGATCTTTGCGCATTCCTCGAGGCAGTATCGACGCAGCTTGGCTTCACCCGGCCTCCGGTTGTTGCCGGCTACTCGAGCGGTGCCGTAATCGCCGCGGCTGTCGTTGCCCGCCGGAGCATTCTCACTTCCGGCGCCATACTTCTGCGCCCGCAATCGCCAAATCCGCAAAGGCCATTTCCAATGCTGGAGCGTTATCCCGTGCTCATCCTCGCGGGAGCACACGATGACCGCCGAAAACGTTCGGATGCACCGATCGTCGCCCAACAGTTCCGCGTTGCCGGGGCGCAGGTGACCTACCGCGAACTCGACTCTGGACACGGGTGGGAACAAACCGGCCTGGACCGATCCCTTTCAAGACCGTGGTTTGCAGAGCGGTTCAAGTAAGTCTTTCTGACGTCAGTGGCCGAGAATGTCCGCCGCCAGTAGTCGCTCCGGACTTCGTCGGCCGAATGCTGCACTTCGCCGTAAATCATCGTGACCGGCGCCGCGCCGGGCGCGGTGCAGGCTGGAAGGTAAGCAGGCGGACCGCCGCGAGAATGGTGTAGAAGATCTCGCGCATCATATTGTTTTCCTATCAGAGTGCCGGACGGGGGCTGGGCCCGTGCGTCTTCCGCTGTATTCCACTCCTCTTGTCGCCGCTCCTCAAACGAGTTTACAGTTCGCCTCGGATGACTTGGGGTTATGCATGAAACGCGGCCGGCTGCCTCTCACGGCATTGCGAAGCTTCGAGGCGGCTGGACGGCTCGGCAGCTTCACGGAGGCTGCGGCGGAGCTTTTCGTCTCGCAGGCGGCGATCAGCCGTCAGATCCGCGACCTTGAGGCCCTGATCGGTAAGCCACTGTTCGAGCGGCATCATCGCAGCGTAAGCCTGACCGCGGATGGCAAAATGCTGCTGACAGTGTTGACGCATTCTTTCGACCGGATCGGCGAAAGCCTTGATGCGCTTTCCGATAGGAAGCGGGCGGGGACGCTGACGGTGAGCGCCGAGCCCTCCTTTGCTGGTTGCTGGCTCGTGCCGCATCTCGCGCATTTCCAGGCGGAAAATCCCGAAATCGATCTCGTCATCGACGCCGATCCCCGGCTGGTGGAATTTCGCGGCAATGAGGTCGAGATTGCCATTCGGCACAGCGCCAGGGTCGCCTCATGGCCCCGCGTCGAGGTCATGCATCTCGCCGACGTCGAGATGATCGCGGTGATGGCACCGTCGCTCGCGCCTCGGGCGCTGCGCGAACCGCTGGACCTCTTGCGGTTTGGCCTTCTGCACGAGGATACCAGGGGCCTCTGGGAGCAGTGGTTCGCGGCTGCCGGAGCGGGACAAGTGCGGGTCGAGCGCGGCGCAATCTTCGCCGATGGCGCGCTTGTGCTTCAAGCGGCGCTCCGCGGTCATGGCGTCGCACTCATGGTTCGCGACCATGTGCGCGACGATCTCGACGCGGGACGTCTCGTCCAAGCGTTTGACGTTTCCATTCCCTATGGTTGCTTCTGGCTGGTCGCCCGGCGGTTCAATGCACTCTCCGAACCCGCCAGACGTTTCGTCGCGTGGATCGAGCGCTGTTATCCCGGCCGGAAGGGCGCCTAACCCTAAGCCGGAACGCGGCGCGCCCACTCATCCGCGGTGATCGCGTAAAGCACGTGACGCTTCAGATGCGCATGCGTGTCGGGGACGCGAGGGTGGTCGAAGTCGCGGCTCGGGTCTGGCCGCATGCCGAGCCGTTTCATCACGGCGGTGGAGCGCGCGTTCGCGGGCACGGCGAAGGAGACGATTTCGCCGAGGCTCCGTTCGGTAAACCCGTAGTCGAGGAGTGCCGCTGCCGCCTCGGTCACATATCCCTTGCCCCAGAAGGGTACGGCGAGCCGCCAGCCGATCTCGATCGTGCCGTTCGGCAGATGCGGCTCCAGATCGGTGAGCGCCAGGCCGCAGAAGCCAATCGGGGTGTCGCTGTCGCGCAATGCGAGCGCGAAGAAGCCGAAGCCGGTTTCGCTGATGCCGCGGCCGATGCGATCAAACAGCGCATCGGATTCCGCGCGGCTGCGGCGGAAGGCGAAGAATTCCATGACCTTCGGATCGCTGTTGATCTCGGCGAAGAGGTCGCGGTCGGTCTCGTTCCAGCCGCGAATGCGCAGCCTGTCGGTCTCGCGGATAATCACGCCACGAAATCCGTTTTGCGATAGCCCTGGAGGTAGAGAAGGGCCGTCAGGTCGCCGTGGTCGATCCGGATCTTCGCCTGTTCAGCGACCACGGGTTTCGCATGCAGCGCGACGCCGCTGCCGGCAAGCTGCAGCATGCCGAGGTCGTTGGCGCCATCGCCGACGGCGATCACCTCGGCGGTCGAAATGCCGAGCTTGCGAGAAATGTCGATGAGCGCGTCGACCTTGGCCTGCTTGCCGAGAATCGGGTGGACGACCTCGCCGGTAAGCCGACCATCCTTCTCGATCAGCACGTTGGCGCGGTTCTCGTTAAAGCCGAGTTTCGCCGCGATCGGTCCGGTGAACACGGTGAAGCCACCGGAGACGAGGGCGGTATAATGGCCCTTGGCCTTCATGGTCGCGATCAGCTCTCGGCCTCCTGGCGTAAGCGTGATGCGCTTGGCGATCACGTCTTCGATGACACTGCCGGGCAGGCCCTTCAAGAGCGCCACGCGCTCGATCAGCGCCGGCTCGAAGGCAATTTCGCCATTCATAGCGCGGGCGGTGATCGCCGCAACTTTTTCCTTGAGGCCCACTTCCGCGGCAAGCTCGTCGATGCACTCCTGGCCGATCATGGTCGAATCCATGTCGGCGATCAGAAACTTCTTGCGACGGCTTTCGGCATCCTGCACCGCGACGTCGACCGGAAAACCGTTCACCTCGGCGCGCAACCGCGCTTCGGCGGCGTCCGGATCAGTGCCGTCCATGAGCGCGATGTCGCAGGCGACGCCATCCGCCAGCCAATAGACCGCGGATGCTTTTACGGCGCTCGCTGCCGCTTCCGCCAGCGCAGGCGTCAGAACAGGATTTGACGGATTGGCGATAAGCGTGGCAACGAAAGCCATGATCAAGAACCTTGAAAGTGACACGGACGCGATCCTGATAACCGGGCCGACCGCCAGCGGCAAGTCCGCACTTGCGGTGGAACTTGCGCGTCGGCACGGTGGCGTGGTGATCAATGCTGACAGCATGCAGGTCTACGACACGCTGAAGATCCTGACCGCCAGGCCGGACGAGGCAGAGATGGGCGGGATAGAACATTTCCTCTATGGCCATGTGCCGGCCGGACAGGCCTATTCGACCGGCGCGTGGCTGCGCGAGGCGGACGTCCTTGTCGCGCAGTTGCGCGAAGAAGGGCGGCTGCCCGTCTTTGTCGGCGGCACCGGGCTCTATTTCAAGGCGCTGACAGGCGGGCTTTCCGATATGCCGAAGATACCGGCGACGATCCGCGATGCGTTGCGCGTGCGGCTGAAGGAGGAGGGGGCCGAGGCGCTCCACAGGCAGCTTGCCGCGCGAGACCCGCAAACCGCCGCGCAATTGCGGCCGGGCGACGGGCAGCGGATCGTTCGGGCGCTCGAGGTGATCGAAGCGACTGGCAAGCCGATCCATCTCTTCCAGCAGAGCCGCGGCCCCATGATCGTCGATCCCGACAAAGCACAAAAAATCGTGGTGCTGCCGGACCGCGCCCTCCTGCACAGCCGGATCGACCGGCGTTTCGAGACCATGCTTCAGCGGGGGGCAGTCGACGAGGTGCGGGCGCTGCTGGCGCTCGACCTCTCGCCCGACATGCCGGTGATGAAGGCGATCGGCGTCCAGCAGATTGCCGCAATGCTGAGGGGCGAGATCAGTGAGGAGGAGGTCATCGCCACCGGGGCAGCCGCAACGCGGCAATATGCCAAGCGCCAGATGACCTGGTTCCGCAACCAGCTCGATCAAAGCTGGCGGCGTATCGAAGGGCCGGAGGCCCTGCTGTAGGGTGGGCTCAGCCGATGCCGTGTTCCTTCAGCACGGCTTCCTCATCGCCGCTGATCCAGCCGAAGATCTTCGGCTCGTCATTGCGCACCTGGACCAGGTAGTGGACCTCGAAGTCGATGGTGACATCCGGGCTGTCCTGCACGTCGTAGGTGGAGCGCCAATCGACCCTGACGAGGAAATGCTGGTTGTCGATCGGGGTGATTGTATTCTTGCGGATCTTCAGCTCCTTGGTGCCGATGGCGCGATAGCGGGCATAGCCCCTCGCCATCGAGACCTTCAGGCTGTCGTCGTTCTTGCCGGCAAGCACGCCCGCAGGCGAGGCGGCGATGAATTCCGAGGCGAAGGCGGAAGTCGTCTCACCGACATCCATTTCGGCGGCAAGCACGCGATTGGCCATGGTTTCGTATCGCGCGAAGAAGCGTCGGAGGATCTCTTCCATGATTCCGGTCCTGAATTTTGTTCGAACAGTTAGGATGAAAACGCACGCCCGTCGCGTGCGGTTCCTATGACGTGCCGGCGGTGTCAGCGCGATCAGGGGATCGGCGTCTGCTGGTGCTGCACGAGTTTCCAGCCCACCCCGGTATCGCAATAGGTGGAGGTGCAATAGGCGGCGTAGGGCTTCCTGTCCGCCCGATGACCTGCGGCGCGATATCCGAGAACCACGCAGCCGTGTGCCGGGCGGCCGATTGTTCTATCGGTCATAACCACGCGATCCCATCGCGGCGCGCCCTCCAGGCTGTTGACGATTGAGGGTCCCTGCATGAGGCCCGCCGGTGTAGGAAAGGCCATGATGCATTGCTTATCGAGCAGCTTCCGATAGGTGTCCAGGCCTTCGAGCCAAAGCCTTTGTTCCGTCTCCCATGCGTGAGCGTCGTCCATAGGCTCCTCCATTGGTTCCCGACGGCCTACACCCCAACGCTCGAGCAGGCGCAAGGATCCAAGCGCCGCATATGGCAGGGCGGCCTTGCCACCACTGCTTACGCCGGGCTGTCGGCGACGGTGTATTCAAAAAAGAGGTCGCTCTCGATCCGCTTGAATTTTTGCCACTCGTCGGCGCTGATGTCATCGGGTTTTGCAACGTGGTCGACATCGTTGCGGAAGACGCGACCGCGGGCCTTTTGCATAAGCCTCTCCTCGATGAAGCGAAGCGGATGCTCCCATGGCTTGTCCCTATGCGCCGCCCAGGGCGTATTGGCCGGGATCATCGCCACGAATTCGTCCTGGAAGCCGTTGCTTGCCAACCACGAGAGGTTGGCATAGTCCGCCCCCACGCTACCGTCGAGCGTGGCATTGTGGCTGCCGTGATGGCCGACCTTGTAGAGAACCGTGCGGCCGAGAAGGTCGCGCGCGGTGATGAGCCTGCCATCGACCGTCCATTTGAGCGACGCCCAGGAGATCCAGTTGCCGCGCTGGGCGTCGCCGGTGAAGAGCAGTACCTTGCCGGTTCCGGGGAGTTCGATCGCGATGACGAGGCTGGTGTTGTTCACCTCGTCGTTCAGCCTGAGCGCCAGCGTTTCCGCACTCTCAAGCCAGTCGTTGTCGATCTGCCGCCACGCCTCGGCGGCACTCCGCTTCCCCTTGAGGCCATAGTGATCGGCAAAAAACGCCTTCAGAAATGCATCTTGGCTCCGCTCGACGTCCTTGCGCGAAATACCGAAGCGCGGGTCGAAGCTCCGGCTGGCGTTTTCCGGGTCGCCGTCGACAGTTGCCGTTAGCAGGCTCAGCGTCGCCCCATCGGCCGACAGACTGAATTCCTCCTCGCCCTGCGGCTCCAGCGAAAGCAGCAGCGCGACATCGCGCGGCGGTCCAAGCGCATAGATTCGCACGCCCTCGACGCCCGGCAGCCTGTAGGGCTCATGGTCGGGTCGCAGGAAAACCGGCTCGCCGGCGATGCGTTCGCGCAGATATTTGATGGCGCGCTTGTTGGTGATCCCTTCGATGGCAAGCGCGCCCTGCCTTCGAGGAGAGAGTGCCGGGTGGCGCCGTTTGACGTCTCTGAAGCGTTCCCGAAGCGCGTCGGTGGCATCCTCCCCAGTCTCGAAGGAAAGGAGATCGCGCAGCATCGTGCGGTTCGGCGAATGGATGCCAAAGCCCGCACGCTCGAGCCGCTCGTCGGCGCCCATCAGGGCGAGCAGCGTGTCGTGGAAGCGCTCGCGCAGGCTATTGGCAAACGGATCATCATCGTCCTCGGTCCATGCCAGCCAGAGTTCGCCGATCTCGATCGGGTCGAAGCATGGCTTTCTCGTCGCGGGATCCTTCGCCGCAAAGCCGTTGACGTGATCCATGTGCTCATGGGTCACCAGCACGACGTCCAATCGGTTGCCGGTCGCTTCGGCGATGTCGGAGATCACCTTGTCGATCGTCTGTTCGGGCTTAATTTCGGAGTTCGTCCATAGGCCGCAGTCGATCAGCATGTAGCAGGTGCTGCCGTCCGTCTTGCGCGTCGCCAGAAGAAAGCAGTCGCCGTGGCCCTGTCGGTACATGCGCACCGTGACGCCGGACTCGGGTGCCTGCATTCTCGGCATCTCCTAGCTCCCCTGTCGATGAAGATGCGCGAAAATCTCCGGCCGAACGGGTCTGCTCGTGCTGCCGGTGAAGGCGTTTTCCCGCCTCCGAGCCTGGCGGGTCAGGTAGGCCCGCATTCTTTCGAGCTCCGCGTCGTCGCAAATGTCACCCGGCGTGCGGATGACCCGCCGGATCTCGAAAGTCTCGGCGTCGATGAGCAGCGTGCAGCCGCGGCGAAAATAGAAATCGTGGGGACCTTTCGGCGGCTTGCCCTTGTCCGCCGCCTCCTGCTTCTTGGGGTCGAGATAGCCATGGCGGGTCTGCGTCAGTTCGACGACATATTCGCGCTCGATCTGGTCGCGGTTGCCGCGGCGTGCAGCCATGCGAACGCTGTGCACTTCGATGGCCGGGCCGGTGACGATCTTGCTGCGCCGGACTGTCGCCGGTGCGTCGGCATCCGTCCGGATGCGGATGATGTCGCGAATGGGTGCATTCTTGGCTTCGGTGATGAGCCCCCAGAACAACCGTCCGTAGAGGTCGCGCGCCAGCCATTCGACCTTGCGGTCGGCTTCGAGCCCAAGCTCGAGGAGATTGCGGCCGAGAATTTCCCGAAGTGACGATTTCGACCGCTTGGCAGTCCGCGGCAGACGGTTGCCCATCGCTTTGGTCAGCTCATTGAAGATTTCCTGTGCGGTGCGATCCAGGCCGTCCAGGAATTTCTGACCTTCGCTATCGTGAAAGTCGCTGCGGGTCTTGAGTTCGTCGATCATTTCGAGTGGCCGCGAAAGCAGATAGGCGACATCACCTTTGAGATCGCTCAGGCGGGGGAAGGCGGCTTGATAATCGGCGGCTGCTTGGCCCATCGTCGGCCAGAGTAGCGTCTGGACAGAAACGATCGGCATCTCGCGCGGAACGATGCCCCAGGCGAGGAACGCCTCCATCACCGCGACGCGATAGTTGTGCTCGTCCTCGGGGTAGAGATCGCGGTCAGCGGTAATAATCGCGCGCAGGTAGTCGCCGAAGGTGACGTCGACGGGCGGACAATAATCGAGCGCCCGAATGCACATCTGCAGGATGTGCCGGGCCGATTTCGATGCCTCCTTAGCCAGACGGTTGACGAGATCGGGATGCAGCGCGCCCGCGGGTAGAATGCCCGTGCCGCTCGACGCGATGCGCAGGAGATCGGATATGCGTGCGCGATAGATCGACAGGAAGGCCCGGAACACGGCGGCCACCAGAATGGCGCCGCGGTCGTGCACCTCCTCCGTCTCGCGCAGAAGCTTCGGATTGGGCTCGTGCGCCCGCCAGACGCCGTCCTTCCAACCGCCGAGAGCATCGCGCAACGCCGCCCCGCGGCCGAGCACCTGGCCGAATTCCTGGGCGAGCTGGCCGAGGAGGTTCTGGCTCTCAAGGTCTCCGCGCGTGCGCGCGATCTGGTCCTTCAGTACGTCCGGATACGAGAAATGCTGGAAGATCGCGACGATGTCGGCGAAGGCTTCGTGCAGCGCGAGCACGTCCGGATTGGTCGCCTCGCTGAAGCGCGGATGCATGCCGTCGAGCAGCGCATGTGACGTTTCATGGGCGATGATGTCGTGGGAAAGACAGGTGAATATGATGGTGCCGGCGGGTGCTCCAGACTGGCCCTCGCCGGCCGCGAAATAGCCGAAGAGCAAGGCCTTTTTCTCAGGGCTATAGTAGGCGTTGGCGTCACGTAGTGCATGCGGATAGATGCGCAGACGCTGCACATATTGCGGGTTGATCCATCGGCCTTTCTCGTCGCGGTCGCGCGGCGCCCAGAGCGCGATCCGGCCGAGCGCGCTTTCGAAATTGACGATAGTGTTCATCGCCACGGCGTAGGTCATCTGCTGGTGGAATTGCGGGTTCCATTCCGCCGGTCTGAGGCCATTGTCGGCAAGCAGGCTCGGATCGTGCAGGTTGACCGGCCTATAGACGAGATCGAGCGATGGGTCGAAGTCGACGACCTCGACATATTCGCCAACGGGACCGACGAACGGGACGCCGGGATCAAGCTTGTCCATCTCCCAGGGGATCGAGACGATCACTTCATTGAGCGGCAGTGTTTCGTGTCGCCGCCCCATGCTCGGGTCGAAGGCGAAGATTCGGAGCTTGCGCGGAGCCATGGTCGATAAAACGGACATCTGCTCCTCCCGGGATTGCCGCCGCTATTTGCTTTCCTGTCGATGCATTCCTTGAAGTTCGGCCACCTCGATATTGCAACAGGAAGGATTCGGCCGCCTGACAGGAAAGTCAACTCACGATTGCAGATACGGAGGCGAGGCGATTTGCTGAAGGCGAGACAAGCCCGTCGCGCTCGCGGGCCTATTTGCGGATGAGACTGCCGAGCGGGCGTTTGAGCAGGCTTTCGCGTAGCGACGAGCCCTCACGGCGCGGCTCGGTTGGCGGCTGCGTGAGGCGTGGATCCGGGGCATGCGGTCTCGGACTGACTTCCCTTTCAGCCTGGCCGGAGAGGATTTGCTCGCGGATCTGGTTGAAACGCTCGAGCTGCGGGTTGACCGGCTCCGGGCGCGGAAGCATGTCCGGCCGGTAGGGCTCGAACTCCGGCTCGTGCCAGACTTCAGCCTCGGAAGGCTGGTTGGCGCCGTGGGCGACTTCATGAACGGGCTCGTCGTCATCGAAGGTAGACGCCTTGGCACTCTGCGCGGCCAGATAGCTCTGCTGGAAGGTTGAAATGTCCGGCCCGGAGATCGCGCGCATCCGGCTGACGATTGAGCGCAGGTCGACGCTCGGGGACGTGTCCTCGTCCGGCTTGTCGGTGATGCCGTGGGCACGCGGAAGGTGCCGATCCTCGACGCGGGTGAAGCGCATGCGCATCGGCACAGCGACCGCCTCGCCGAAGGCGATTGCTTCGCCGTTGCCGATCGAGGAGATGAAGCTCGTGGTGGAGATCGACGAATTCGAGATCGCCGAGCGGATAATCTCCTGGTCGCGATCATTGGCAAGCCGCATGGCGAAGACCGTGGAGCATTGCGACAGGATGGTCGGGTCGAGCTCACCCGGGCGCTGCGTGATGATGCCGAGCGAGACGCCATATTTGCGCCCTTCCTTGGCAATGCGCGCGATCGCCTGGCGGGTCGGCAGGAAGCCGAGCGAGGCGTCGGCCGGCACGTAGCGGTGCGCCTCTTCGCAGACGACCAGCATATGGATGCCGCCGTCGCTCCAGAGCCCAATTTCGAACGCCATACGGCAGAGCACCGAGGCGACCGAATTGACGACTTCCGAAGGAATGCCGGCGAGTTCGAAAGTGGCGATCGGCCGGCCTTCGCCGGGAATGCGGAAGATCTTGGCGATCGTGTCCTGGATCGTATCGGTGATCGTGTTCGACGAGAACATGAAGTGGTAACGCGGATCGTTGATCGCGGAGACGATCTTGATCTTGAGCGAGCGCAGATGCGGCTTGTCCGTGCGACCCTCCAGCCGGCCGATGCGTTCGTCGATCATCGCGAGAAGATCGGCGATGCGATAGGGCACCGGCGTGTCAACCGTGATCGAACTCTTTTCGTTCTGGCGGCGCATCAGTCCGGACTCGCCGCCCTTGAAGGCCTTCTTCGCATCCGGAATGACATCGCGCAGGATGTCGAGCTCTTCCGGAACCGGCGGGCGGCCGCGGAAAATCACTTCAGCGAATTCTTCCAGCCGGAAGAGCCAGAAGGGGAGGTCGAGCGTGTCCGTGTCGATAACGACGGCATGTTCCGGGAAGGCGGCGGCGAACTCGTTGTGCGGGTCGAGGATCAGCACGCGCATCTTCGGGTCGGCAGCGATCGCCTTATGCAGAAGCAGCGTGAGGGCCGTCGACTTGCCGACGCCCGTCGTTCCGACAATGGCAAAATGCTTGGCGAGCATCGACGGCACATGGATCGTGGCGTCGAGGCTTTCGTCCTGGGTCAGCTTACCGATGACGCAACTGTCCGTCTGACTCGACTCGTAGATGCGGGCAAGGTCCGTGGCGCGGATGCGGTGGGCGATCGCGCCGAGGTAGGGATATTGGCTGATGCCGGTGGAGAACGACTCGCGCCCGTCCGGGTCGGTGTGGACCTCGCCCATCAGCTCGACCTCGATGCGGAAGGTGTTGTTCGCCTCTTCGCCCCATTCGCTGGCGACGGTCTGCATGGCATAGACCAGCGCGACGACGCGGTTGGCGCCGACGGAAATGGAAATCAGGCGACCGACCGACCAGAGCTCCGTCAGCGAGGTTTCGCCATTTTCGGCAACCGCGGCGATTGTTGCACGCGAGCCTGTGCAGCCAACGACACGACCGAGGAAGCGATTACCGGGTTTAAGATTGTCACGGCGATCCCGCTCTCCGGCACGGACCGAGGAATGAAGATCACTGTCGAGCAATTCAGCACCTCTCGCGACGAATAGCTCCATAGATTAGCGGAAGGGATTTAATAAGTGGTTTCGCGCTGTTATCGAAAGGTGCCGCTCTCTTTCGCCTTTTGCGCGCAACGGGAAAAGGCGTTGACGGGCAGGATTTTTCTGTTTATCAAATCGCCCCATGAAAAATTTCGCGGTTATTCTTGTGGTGGGACGGCGCATGGGCAGGATGGTGTAACCATCCGGCGGTAGCCACCCATGCGCTGAACGAGGCTCCTGAAGGGGCCTTTTTTTATGCCCTGAGAAAAGCTAATCACACCCCCAAACCTTGAAAAGGGACGGAAGCAGGCCAATGAGCGGAACAGAAAACCAGATGACGGGCGCGGAGATCGTTCTCCAGGCACTGAAGGACAATGGCGTCAAGCATATCTTCGGCTACCCCGGCGGTGCCGTGCTTCCGATCTATGACGAGATCTTCCAGCAGGAAGAGATCGAGCACATTCTCGTCCGCCACGAGCAGGGCGCCGGCCACATGGCCGAGGGCTATGCCCGCTCGACCGGCAAGGTCGGCGTCATGCTCGTCACGTCAGGTCCCGGCGCGACCAACGCTGTCACGCCGCTCCAGGACGCGCTGATGGACTCGATCCCGCTCGTCTGCATCTCCGGCCAGGTTCCGACGCCGCTGATCGGGTCGGATGCCTTCCAGGAATGCGACACTGTCGGCATCACCCGGCCCTGCACCAAGCACAACTGGCTGGTCAAAGACGTCAACGATCTTGCCCGTATCATTCACGAGGCCTTCCGCATCGCGCAGTCCGGCCGTCCTGGCCCGGTCGTCGTCGATATTCCTAAGGACGTCCAGTTCGCGACCGGCACCTACACGCCGCCTTCGGCCGTCCCGAGCCAGAAGAGCTATCAGCCGAAGATGCAAGGCGATCTGAAGAAAATCGAGGAAGCGGTCGAACTGATGAAGACGGCGCGCCGGCCGATCATCTATTCCGGCGGCGGCGTCATCAATTCCGGCCCGCAGGCCTCGCATTTCCTGCGCGAGCTGGTCGAGCTTACCGGCTTCCCGATCACCTCGACGCTGATGGGCCTCGGCGCCTATCCGGCCTCCGGCAAGAACTGGCTCGGCATGCTCGGCATGCACGGCACGTACGAAGCCAACATGGCCATGCACGACTGCGACGTCATGGTCTGCATCGGCGCCCGTTTCGACGACCGCATCACCGGACGCCTCAACGCGTTTTCGCCGAACTCGAAGAAGATCCACATCGACATCGACCCGTCCTCGATCAACAAGAACGTCCGCGTCGACATTCCGATCCTCGGCGATGTCGCGACGGTCCTCGAGGACATGGACCGCCTGTGGCGCGCGGCGGCGAAGACCGTCGACAAGGCGCGGCTCGAGGATTGGTGGAGCAACATCGCCAAGTGGCGGGCGCGCAATTCGCTGGCCTATACGCCGAGCGACGACGTGATCATGCCGCAATACGCGATCCAGAGGCTCTATGAACTGACCAAGGACCGCGACACCTACATCACCACCGAAGTCGGGCAGCACCAGATGTGGGCGGCGCAGTTCTTCGGCTTCGAGCAGCCGAACCGCTGGATGACCTCGGGCGGCCTCGGCACCATGGGCTACGGCTTCCCGGCTGCCGTCGGCGTTCAGGTCGCGCATCCGGAAAGCCTCGTCATCGACATCGCTGGCGACGCCTCGATCCAGATGTGTATTCAGGAAATGTCCTGCGCGGTGCAATACGGCCTGCCGGTCAAGATCTTCATCCTCAACAACCAGTACATGGGCATGGTCCGGCAATGGCAGCAGTTGCTCCACGGCAACCGTCTGTCGCACTCCTACACGGAAGCGATGCCGGACTTCGTCAAGCTCGCCGAAGCCTATGGCGGCGTCGGCATCCGCTGCGAAAAGCCCGGCGAACTGGATGAGGCGATCCGCCAGATGATCGACACGCCGCAGCCGGTCATCTTCGACTGCCGCGTCGCCAATCTCGCCAACTGCTTCCCGATGATCCCCTCGGGCAAGGCGCACAACGAAATGCTGTTGCCCGACGAGGCGACGGACGAGGCGGTCGCCAATGCAATCGACGCCAAGGGCCGCCAGCTCGTCTGATGAAAAGGTAGGAAAGAACAATATGAGTGCACATCTTCAGCCGACGGGCTCTGCCTATTTCATCGCCAAGGAGACGGAGCTTGCGGAGACGCATACGCTCTCGGTACTCGTCGACAACGAGCCGGGCGTGCTCGCCCGCGTCATAGGGCTCTTTTCCGGCCGCGGGTACAATATCGAGAGCCTGACGGTATCCGAGACGGAACACGAGGCGCATCTGTCGCGCATCACCATCGTCACCCGCGGCACGCCGCACGTGCTGGAGCAGATCAAGAACCAGCTCGAACGGCTGGTGCCCGTGCATCGGGTCGTCGATCTCACTGTCCGCGCCGCCAGCCTCGGCCACGACCGGCCGATCGAGCGCGAACTGGCGCTCGTCAAGGTGCACGGCTCCGGTGAACACCGCGTGGAGGCGCTGCGGCTCGCCGATGCGTTCCGTGCGTCCGTCATCGATGCCAATATCGAGCATTTCGTCTTCGAGATCACCGGCAAGCCGTCAAAAATCGAGCAGTTCATCGCCATCATGAAGCCGCTTGGGCTGATCGAGGTCTGCCGCACCGGCATCGCCGCGATGAACCGCGGCCCGCAGGGGATGTGAGCCCGGCCTGTATTTCCAATTGAGCCGCTAGGTGCCGCGATTGCCCTCACCCTAGCCCTCTCCCCGCAGGCGGGGAGAGGGACTTTAGCCAGCGCCGCGACTCCGTTCGCCCCCTTGCGGGGAGGTGCCGGCAGGCGGATAGGCGGCTGACACCGCAGTCTCTCAAATAATCTCCAGCCGCATCTTCCTCCTTGGCGGCGGGAAGAGCTCGTCCAGCTCGGCGAGGTTCTCCGCCGTGAAGTGAATATCCATCGCGTCGCGGTTTTCGCGGGCTCGGTTGGCCGAGCCGGTCTTCGGGATCGAGATGACGCCCGGGCCGCTTTTGAGGAAGGCGAGCGCCACCTGCGCGGGTGTCGATTGGTGCGCCTTGGCGATATGAATCAGGTCGGGGTTGTGAAGCAACCGGCCCTCGTCGAGCGGCGAGTAGGCCATAATCGGCACACCGCGGTCGCGGCACCAGGGCAGGAGGTCGTATTCGACGCCGCGGCGGGCGAGGTTGTAGAGCACCTGGTTGGCGGCGACATTGCTGCCGTCCGGCACCGATTCCAGTTCCTCCATATCGTCGACGTCGAAATTCGAGACGCCCCAGGCGGCGATCTTGCCAGCCTTCTTCAGCGTCTCGAAGGCGGCGACGGTTTCGGCAAGCGGGTATCCGCCGCGCCAATGCAGAAGATAGAGATCGATCCGGTCGGTACCGAGACATTTGAGGCTGCGTTCACAGGCGGCGACGGTGCCGGAACGGCTGGCATTGGAGGGCAGCACCTTGCTGACGATAAAGACCCCGTCGCGCCGGCCCTTGATCGCCTCGCCGACGATGCGCTCCGCGCCGCCATTACCGTACATTTCCGCCGTGTCGATCAGCGTCATGCCGAGATCCAGCCCGGCCTGCAGGCTGCGGATTTCCTCCGCTGCCCGGGCGCGGTTCTCACCCATGCGCCAGGTGCCTTGGCCAAGCACTGGAACCGTGCGGCCGTCGGGAAAAGTGGTGGTCGGGATTAGATCGTGCATCGGAAATCGTCCTGAGGTTGGCTCGACACTCCAAGATTAAGATCCGACGCGAGAAAGTCCATGACGACAAGCGCCGCTACGGGGCGGAAAGTGCGTTCCTCCGCTGCTGTCTTCGACTGCAGCGGGGGGTAATCATAACAGCGGCGCATCACTGCTAACTCATCGAGAAATAAAAACAATTACCGCCTTGCAAGGGACACAATTCTAACCTACATAGATGTGATCGATATTGATCGACGATATTTGTTTCTGCGCTTCGGCGTATCGTCACGAAGATCCTGACAAAATCGGTTTTAATACATCGCGGAAACGCGATGTTGTTTTTCCATGAGCGATTGAAAGGACGCTGACGTGGCTTCCGGAACAGTAAAGTGGTTCAATAGCACCAAGGGCTTCGGGTTCATCCAGCCGGATGATGGTGCGTCTGACGTGTTCGTGCACATCTCGGCCGTTGAGCGCGCCGGCCTGTCCACGCTTAAGGACGGGCAGAAGGTCAGCTTCGAACTCGCCCAGGATCGCCGCACGGGCAAGACGTCCGCGGAAAACCTGCGCGCCCTTTGAGCTTGCGCACGCGATTGTGCTCCATGATCGCATTCTACGAGATTATCATCTCCTTGCCTTTGACCACGGATGTACTGGCACTGGCAGGTTGAGATGATGAGGGAAGGTCGGGTTCGCCCGGCCTTTTTTATTGCCTTCGGAAAGGAGAACCGTTCATGAAGGAAAGCCAGACCAACAGCGTATTCAAGCCGGGCAAGAAAAATCCGTCCGACCGCGCCGACCAGGCGACGCTCGCCTCACGCGCGATCGTGGAGCAGGAAAAGCTTGCCCGCGAGAAGAAGACGGCTCGCCTCCGGCAGTTGCGGCTGGAAAAGGAAGCCGCAGAAGAGGCAGCAAATCCTGCCCCCGAGAAACGAACAGCGCAAAAGCATAAATAGGCAACTTTCGGGAGGCTCATTGCTTTAACGCTGTGCGGCGATAAGCAGCATCATCGGCCGGTCGACCTCTTCCGCGAGATCGGGATTGGCGGCGATCTGTTCGGCTGTCGGGCTCCACTCCACGACATGGCGGATCGCGAAGCCGGCCTTGACGAGGGCGTTGACCGTGGTGCCGATCGTCCGGTGATATTTGACGACGCCCTTGGCGAGCCAATCGGTGACGCGTTTCCCCTCGACCGAGTAACGGTCGAGCGGCCAGATGCGGCGGCCCTCGGCGTCCGTCGACCAGCCGGGGTTCGTCGGTGCCATGAAGATCGGATGCTCGATCGTGAAGACGATACGCGAGCCGGGAACGAGACTCCCGTGGATCGTCCGCACCAGCCGTTCGAAGTCCTCGATGTAGTGGAAGGCGAGCGAGCTATAGGCGAAATCGAAGCTCGCCTCCGGCAGGGCCAGGAGCTCGAGATCGGCGATGCGGTATTCGATCGCCGGGTCGCTCGTATCCTTCCTCGCCCGCGCGATCATGTTTTCGGAAAGGTCGAAGCCGATTACCTGCGCGGCGCCGTTTTCCCGCGCCCAGCGTGCGAACCAACCGAATCCGCAGCCGAGATCGACCACCCGTAGGCCCTTGAGCTCGGGCAGCATGGCGCGGATCGCCGGCCACTCAGGAGCTCCCGCAAGCCCGTGCACGGATCTCGAGAGCTGGCCGTAACCCGTGAAGAATTCGGGTTTGTCGTAGATATTTTGTGCCATCTGAGCCTTCCATGTCGTGCGCGGCCGATTTCCGCGCTACCGCATGATTCCCTAAATCGGAATCGATCTAAGGGCAAAATCATGCAGCAATTCAAAGACAGTGACGTTTGAGCGTCCGATCGCCGTCTACCCCAGCAGCATAGTTTTCTTCGCCGTCATGCCTCTGGCAAGCACAGGAATGAGGTTGGGACGAGAAGCCTTGCCCTACCGCAGAGCGACGAGACGCAGTACGCCGCTGTCGTGTACCGGGTCGTCCGATTGGGCGCGCGGCGCTGTGGGGACAAGGCAGCTGCGAAAAGCCGGATCGTTCGCCCGAAGACTCCCATCAGATCCCGTTTTGTAACCATGACAAGAATTGGCTGGCCATTGCATTTACGGCAGGTAGGCTGACCTAAATTGACTGGAACCGCTTTCGATTCTGACGGATTGCCACTAAATCAAATAGATGGGGCACGTCGCCACGGCGGAGCCGCGCTGCCGGAGGAAAATCCATGCAACTGGATACGCTGCTCGCGCTGTTCCTGTTTGCCTTCACGACGTCGATCACGCCGGGACCGAACAACATGATGCTGTTTGCCTCAGGCGTGAATTTCGGCTTCGCGCGCACCATTCCGCACATGCTCGGCATCGGCGTCGGCTTTTTTGTGCTTTTGCTGGCAGTCGGTCTCGGCCTCGGTGCGCTGCTCCACTCGGTGCCGCTCATATACACGGCGCTGAAATTTGCCGGCGGCGCCTATCTCTTCTGGATCGCCTGGAAGATCGGATCATCGCGATCGCTTGGCGAGGGAAAGGTGAGCGCGCGGCCGATGACCTTCCTGCAGGCGGCGGCCTTCCAGTGGGTCAATCCGAAGGCATGGGTGATGGCGGTCTCGGCCATGGCCACCTACACGAGCGACGACAGCTATCTCGTGAGCGTGCTGTTCGTCGGCCTCGTCTTCGCGCTTGTGAACCTTCCGAGCGTTTCGACCTGGGCTGGCTTCGGCTCGGCGCTGCGGCAGTGGCTCTCCGAGCCGTCACGGCTCAAATGGTTCAACATTACCATGGCCGTATTGCTCGTCGTCAGCCTCTGGCCGATGCTAAAATAGAGTAATGTCCGGCTTCGTCAGCATCAGCCAAAAAATCGCGATCACCGCGGCAAAGGCGGGAAACCCGCAGGCGAACCAGATGCGATAGAGGCGATCGAAGGCCGGCGGAAGGGGCGCTTCCGCTGCGACAGCTTGCTTCGCCAGGTCCCGCAGTTTGATCTGGATCCAGACGACTGGCAGCCAGAACAGGCCGGTTAGAACATAGAGTGCCAGCGACAGGACGATCCAGCCCTCTGTAAGCGGCCAGCCGATCGCGTGCGCCAACCCGTAGCCGGTCAGCGGCTGCAGTACGACCGCGGTCGCGGTGAAGACGGTATCGGCAAGAACCACAGTTCCGGCGATATGGGCGATCAAGCGCGGATCGCGTGTACGTTCGGCCATCACCATGAAGAAGGCGATGCCGGCGCCGGTTCCGAAGAGCACGGCGGCGCCGAGCACGTGAAGGAGTCTAAGCAGGTCTTCGAAGGCCATCAGCGTTCGTCCAGGATGGCAAGCGCCGCGAGGGTCAGAAGGATCGACGGTAGAACCTTGACCAGCGGACCGAGCGGATCGAGCCAGAGTGCGGGTTCAGCAAACGTCGCTGCAAGCAGATAGGCAAGCGTCAGCGAAAGCATGCCGACGAGCGCTCGCCTTGCCCAGGGCCGCACGAGAACAACAAGCCCGAGCGCGATATCCGCAAGACAGGTCGCGATGGTCGCCGCGCTTGCAAGCGGCCTCGGCAGGAAGGTCGCGAAATGTGCGCTTGCCGCCTCGAAGGCGAAAAACGGCACCAGGCCGGAGATGAGCCAGAAGAGCGAAAGGGCTGCGACGATTAGCGGCTTCAACAGATAGAGCCGGGCAAACCAGAGATCTTGGACGCCCGAAGGGACGGCGCCAAGGGTTTCAGCGGCGGACAATAGACGCGGCTTGAAATCCGATGACGGCCTGCTCGCGATGCAGCCGGACATGACCGTCATCGCCGTGGAGCGGAGTGGCGACCGCCAGCCGATCATCCCTGCCATATCCGCGAGCCAGGTTACCGGCCGCGCCAAGGCGGGCAGCAAGGCAATTGCCGGAGCGGGCGGGAGGCCGAGCCAGCGGCGATGGATGAGAACGAGATCCTTCAACGTCAAATCTTCGTCGTTGCCGAGCGCAAGATCAGAGCCGGCCGGCAGATCGCCGTTGACAGCCGCGCTGACGGCGCTTGCGACATCATCAAGCGCGACCGTGGCGACAGGACGTTCGGCATGGATCAGCGGGATTGCAAATGGGAGGGCGGCAAGAGCTCTCAGCAGCGCGGAGCCGCCATGGGCGTTGCGGCCGATGACCAGCGCCGGACGAAGGATGACAAAGGGTAGCCCGCTCGCAGCAAGCGCCGCGTCCGCTCTGCGCTTGGTCGCCAGAAAGGCAAGATCGCGACCGGCGCGCTCGGTTTCTGCCGATATCTGCACGACAAGCCGCAGCCCGCTGCCGAGTGCAGTCTCGTAGAGCGCCAGCATCGCCTTCTCCTGCGTGGCGACGAGATTGTCCGAAAGCCCGTCCTGCAGAGCGCCGGCGCAATTGATGACCACGTCTTGGCCCGCAAGCGCACCATGCCAGTCACCGCTCTGCGTCATGCCAGCAAGGTCGGCCCCGACCCAGCGAAGCGCAGGCATCTTCAGCGCGGCGCGCGAAGGATCGCGGCCGAGCCCTGTGACTTGGTGGCCGTCGTCGACGAGTTTTCTGGCAATGGCGGAGCCGATGAAGCCGGTCGCGCCGAGAATCAGGATGTTCATGGCATGAACTTAGCTGAAACCACGCCGCGTGAAAGCCGACTGGATACAACCGCTTCCGTCATTGCGAAATCCTCAGGCGCACTCAGAAACCGATTCCGGTTCTTGCGCTAATGTACTAGAAAGAACGGCGTTTCCGGCAGAGGAGTGCGGAATGTCAGAGCATCATCATGGCCACGGCCACGATCATCACGATCACGACAATCATTTCACCGACATGGAAGCGCGGGTGAAGGCGCTGGAAACGGTGCTGACGGAAAAGGGGCTGATCGACCCGGCCGCGATCGATGCGATCGTCGAGACTTACGAAACGAAGGTGGGACCAAGAAATGGTGCGCGCGTCGTTGCCAAGGCCTGGGGCGATCCGCAGTTTGCCGAATGGTTGAAACGCGACGCGACGGCGGCGATCGCGAGCCTCGGCTTTACCGGACGGCAGGGCGAGCACATGCGCGCCGTGTTCAACACGCCCGACACGCACAATCTCATCGTCTGCACGCTCTGCTCCTGCTATCCTTGGGCGGTGTTGGGTCTGCCGCCTGTCTGGTACAAGGCGCCGCCTTATCGTTCGCGCGCGGTCATCGATCCGCGGGGTGTCCTTGCCGAATTCGGGCTCGAACTCTCGGCGGAAAAGAAGATTCGCGTCTGGGACTCTACGGCGGAACTGCGCTATCTCGTCGTACCCGAACGGCCGGAGGGCACCGAGGGCTTCAGCGAGGAGCAACTGGCCGAACTGGTGACGCGGGACTCGATGATCGGCACCGGCTTGGCGCTTTCGCCGGAGGCCGCGCGATGAACGGTCCGCACGACCTTGGCGGCCAGCACGGCCTTGGGCCGGTCGCGCCCGAAACGGACGAGCCCTATTTCCATGCGGAATGGGAAAAACGGGCGCTCGGCGTGACACTCTCCTGCGGTGCCTTCGGCGCCTGGACGATCGACGAGAGCCGGCATGCGCGCGAAAGCCTGCCGCCGGCGACCTACCTTTCGGCAAGCTACTACGAGATCTGGGCCCGCGCGCTGGAGACGTTGCTCAAGCGTCACGGCTTCCTGACCCAGGCCGAACTCGATGCCGGTCATATGCTGGAGAAGGGGGCCGAGCCGAAGCGGGTGCTGAAGGCCGAGATGGTGGCGGGCGTGCTCGCCAAGGGCGGCCCGTGCGACAGGCCGATCGCAACGCCGCCGCGTTTCGTCGTCGGCGAAAGGGTGCGCACCAAAAACTTCAATCCCGAAACCCATACGCGTCTGCCGCGCTACGCTCGCGCCAAGACGGGCGTGGTGGAGGCAGTGCAGGGCGGCTTCGTCTTCCCGGACGACAACGCGCACGGCAAGGGCGAGAACCCGCAATGGGTCTATACGGTCGTGTTCGACGGCGGCGAGATCTGGGGCGAGGGGGCGGACCCGACGCTGACGATCTCGATCGATGCCTGGGAGAGCTATCTTGAGCAAGCGTGAAACCGTTTCGCAACTGTCCGAGGGGGAAAAGGGGCGAGAGTCGGCGTCGGCTTTTTCTCGCTCCCCACTGTTTGCCTCGCAAGAATTGCCGAAGTCCGCCGAGGGCGACCCCGTCTTTGCCGAGCCCTGGCAGGCCACCGTTTTCGCGATGACCGTGCGGCTCTACGAGCAAGGCGTGTTTTCCTGGAGCGAGTGGGCGGCAGCGCTCTCGGCCGAGCTCTTTAAGCCCGGCCGCAGGGCCGATGCCAGCGACTATTACGATTGCTGGGTGGCCGCGCTTTCCCGCCTGGTAACGGAGCTCTCCATCGCTTCCGCACGCGAACTAGACGCGCTTACGCGAAGTTGGCAGCGTGCTGCCGAAGCCACTTCGCATGGCAAGCCGATCGTCATCGAGAACGATCCGCTGCGATAGGACGAAAGGATGGCGGCGCGTGCAAACACCCATTCTCGAAGGAGCGAACATCAGGCTCCGGCCCCCTTGTGAAGCGGACATCGAGGCGCGCTTTCTCTTGGGGAGCGATCCGGAGATCGCCGAAATGTTCGGTCTCAGCAGAGAAGACGTGCGGCCGATAACGAGAGAAAGGGCGGCAACCTGGGTGCGGAACTTGGGTGAGCACCCGCATGCCTGGATCATTGAAATTCAGGGGACGTGCGCTGGAGAGATCAGGCTGGACCGTGTCGACCAGCATGACCGGCGCGCCTCAATGGCAATCGGAATATATAACAGCGCCCTGCTTGGGCGTGGGTTTGGCAGTGAGGCAATCGACCTTCTTCTGAAGCACGCCTTTGGTCCGATGAGGCTTCACCGAATTGGCATTCGTGTGCTCAGCTACAACGAACGGGCGATAAGGGCTTATGAAAAGTCTGGTTTTGTCGTGGAGGGAAGAGAGCGCGAGGCCGCCTTTGTCAACGGAACATGGCATGACGACGTCATGATGGGCTTGCTCGACTTTGAGTTCCTACAGCGCCGCGCGTCATTTCACGACGCTGACGAACCCTCGAACTGCCGATAGCATTCATTAGCGACTTTCTGCAAAAGTTCGCGTGGCACCTCGCCGGTGACCGCATAGCCGATCCCTCCGTCGATCCAGTAGAAGGTTTCGACGCCGCCATGGCTCGCAATGCGGAAGCTCGTCTCGCGGTTCTCGGTGTTGCGGCCGAGAAGGACCGTCACCCGCTGACCCGTGCCGTCCTCGTACATCAGCATGGCGCCTGCCTTGCCATTGACCGGAACGAGTCGGCCGCCGACGAGCGAGAAGCCAAACGCGGAGAGGTCGGGGATCCTCAGGGCATAGTCGAGCCGCTTGCCAAGCCAGGTGGCGAGATGTCCCTGCTCGTTGGCGCCCACTTCGACCGGGTGGCGCACCTCGCTCGCATAGATGAGGAAAGCCGACTGTGCCTGCCGGGGCAGCGTGTCGGGCTCTTCAGCGATCTGAAGCGGCCTGTCGGGAGCCACGATCGCGGGCGCATAGAGGCCGGTGAGCGCGCCTGCGGCGAAGATCAGCAGACCGGCGGCGACGCGTCTGAGCATGTCACGGAGGGGCGTCCCGACCTTGGGTGCTGCCCGGCCGGTGGCGACGAGCGTGCGGTCGCTATCCTCACTGCGGGCATAGCTGGCGAAATGCGATTTCAGCGCCGCGGCCTGCGCCTGCCACTGCCGCACTTCCTCCGCGGGCGCCGGGTGTCCTTCAAGCCACGCTTCGATGCGCTCGCGCTCCGGCTGGCTCAAGTGCCCATCGACATAGGCGTGCAGCTCGTCCTCGGAGACAGTGTTGAATTCGTCCGTCATTTCGGTCTCCGCAGGGCAACCACGTTGTCGTCCTTCATAGCTTCGGCGAGTTGGCGGCGGGCACGCGACAGGCGCGACATCACCGTGCCGATCGGGATCGCCATCAACTCCGCCACGTCCTGGTAGCGATAACCTTCGATCACCACCAGCATCAGCACCGAGCGATTTTCGGCCGAAAGCCTGTCGAGCGCGCGTTCGAGGCGCAGCTTCTCCAGCGGATCGGCGTTATCTTCGGCCGCGGCGAGACCGAGTTCGTCATCGAGTTCCACCTCCGGATGCTGGGCCCTGTGCCGATGCCGGTTGCGGTAGAGATTGGTCATGATCGTGAAGGCCCAGGCGCGCAGGTTCACCCCGCGCCACTGCGCGCGGCGCGCCAGGACCTTCTCTACGCAATCCTGCAGCAGATCCTCCCCGTCCGGATCGGACCGGGTGAGGCTGCGCGAATAACGCCGGAGCGCCGGCATCAGGGCGAGGACCCCTTCCTCGAACGCGTCGGGGGCGGATGGATCCGTCCCCGCGCTCCCCTCTTGACCGTCACGGCCGTGCGACATCCCATTCGCCCTTCACGCCGTCGCCGCTAACGTCACCCATCTTCTTGTCCTTCACCCAGAAATAAAGCGGCATCCCGTCCTTCGCCCATTGCTTGGTTCCGTCCTTACGCTCGACGATCGAATAGGCGCCGTCGGCCGTTGCATTGCCTTCCACCATGAAGGGTGGCCAATTCTTGGCGCACGCATCATAGCAGGTGGAGACGCCCTTCTGGTCGTCTCTGTATGTGTAAAGCGTCATGCCGTTTGCTGCGGCCAGCACATTGCCCTTTTCCGATTCGACCGTCTTCACCGGTGGTGCGGCAAAGGCGGAAGCGCTCGCGGCAAGGCAAATCGCGATGGCTGATGGAAACGTTCTCATGGGGGGCTTTCCTTCCTCAACAGGTTTCTTTCGCGGGGCGAGGGGTTTATCCCTCCCGCTGAAGCGGAACCGCTTTCTGGCAGGTTCGCGGATAAGACACGAAGAATGCAGGATTTATTCCCCTATGCGCTCGTGATGGTTGAGGCGGGTGGGGAAAGACGATTACGCGCATAAGCGGCGCTGTAGCGCATAGGAGCGCGACAATGGGTCTCACGCGCGGTCGGCGACGAAGCGGGCGAGAGCCGGGCCGAGCATGGTGATGATCAGTACCCGTACTGTCTGCAGTGCCATGACGAAGGACACATCGACATTGCTCGACGTGGCGATGATGGCGATCGAGTCGAGACCGCCGGGGCTGGTGGCGAGATAGGCCGTCAGCGGATCGATACCTGCGGCGACGATCAGAAGCACCGCAAGCAATGCGGAAAAGGACATCAAAATCAGAATGGAAATGACCGTCGGCACCAATGCCCGGCGGGCATGCGCCAGGATCGCGCGGGTGAAACCGAGGCCGATGTTCCAGCCGAGCATGACGGAGCACAGGGCAATCAGCCATCTTGGCAGCTCCGTCGTCAGCGCGCCGGTGATGTTGAGAGCGGAACCGATGGCGAAAGGCACGAGGAAGACGCCGCCGGGTAGGCGCAGGACCTTGCCGAGGAAGCCGCCGGCAAGGCCGACGGCAAGCGTTGCCAGGAAGGGGAGGCCGGCGACCGGCGCGAACCAGCCGGCGGTAGGGCGGACCTCGGCGCCTGCGATCCACAGATGGGCTACGAGCGTGGCGGCGCTGGCGACGAAGACGACGCGCAAATATTGCATGAAGGCGACCAGTCTCGCGTCGGCACCATAGGCATCCGCCATCAGCAGCATGGTCGAAGCGGCGCCGGCCGAGGAGCCCCAGATCGCCGTCGTGCCAGGCAGGATGCGCATCCGCGTCATGATCCAGCCGCAAAGCGTGCTGACGCCGATGACGGCAAGAACGACGGCCAGGAAAAGCGGCCAGTTGCCGGAAAAGGCGACCAGCAAGGCGGGCGTCATCGAGCCGGCGATCATCATCGCCAGGATGAACTGGACACAAAAGTAGAGCTGACGCGGCAGGCGGATGGTGCCACCGTTCATCCCGACGAACGCGCCGGCAAGCATCGGGCCTATCAGCAGGCCGGCCGGAAGGCCGATCGTCTCGAGGATCGCCGCGAAGGCGAGTGAGATGGGCGTGAGCACGCACCACTGCAACGCTGGCCGCAAGCGTCCGATCCCTGCGTTTTCCGGCGGGGATGGCGTTGCTGGGTGTTCCGGTCTCAATGGCCTTCTCCGGTGTTCCCCAGCGTCCGGTGGCGGGCGAACGAATTGGCGGCGCAGGATGCGCAACGGTTGGTAGCGCATAACCGGAAAATCGGAAATCGATTTCCGGAAAAAGCGTGTGCGCGATTTCATGGTGCTGTTGCTTCTGCACCGGATTGAATGCAGCGCAGGGTAGAAGCATTTGCGACCGGGCTTCAAGGCGCACCGCAAAAAAGTGCTACAGCCGGAGGGGTCCTTTGTCCATGAGCTGCCACGTCGAGGGCCGTGATTGAGAAATCCGCACTTGCGCACTGCCCCCGAATCCTGACACTGCGGGCCATGCAGTTCGCTCCGCAACAGGATGAGGCCTTGCAGGCCGTTTCGCGCTGGCTGAAGGAAGGGCGCTCGCCGCTTTTCCGGCTGTTCGGCTATGCCGGAACCGGCAAGACCACGCTCGCCCGGCATTTCGCCGAGCACGTGGACGGCGAGGTGCTGTTTGCCGCTTTCACCGGCAAGGCAGCACAGGTGCTGCGTTCCAAGGGCGCGAGCAATGCCAAGACCATCCATTCGCTGATCTATCGGCCGCGCGGCGAGGAGGAGGTGGAGGACGAGGAAACCGGCAAGACCTCGATCGCGCCGATGTTCTCGATCAACCGGCAGAGCCCGGTCGCGAAAGCCGCGCTGATCATCGTGGACGAATGCTCGATGGTCGACGAGGCGCTCGGCAAGGACCTGATGAGCTTCGGCACGCCGATCCTCGTCCTTGGCGATCCGGGACAGTTGCCGCCCGTCTCCGGCGGCGGCTACTTCACCAATCAGGAACCCGATTACCTGCTGACGGATATCCACCGCCAGGCGCGCGACAATCCGATCATCCAACTGGCCATGCAGGTGCGCGAGGGTAGCGAGATCATGCATGGCGACTACGGCACGGCGCAGGTGATCGGGCGCGGGCAGGTGACGCAGGAACTGGTGCTGGAAGCCGACCAGGTGCTCGTCGGCACCAACAGAACGCGGAGGCGCTACAACCAGCGGCTTCGCGAGCTTAAAGGCTTCACTAGCGAATATCCGCAATCCGGCGACAAGCTGGTCTGCCTTCGGAATGATCCGGCCAAGGGGCTGCTTAACGGCTCGCTCTGGCAGGTGATGAGCTCGTCGAAGGAAACGGTGAAGCCAGGCATCAACCTGATGATCCGCCCGGAAGACGACGACATGGATCGCGGTGCGGCGAAGATCAAGCTCCTGAAGACTGCTTTCGAGGATGTCGAAGGCGAGATCCCCTGGTCCACCCGCAAGCGCTATGACGAGTTCGACTACGGCTACGCGTTGACGGTGCATAAAGCGCAGGGCTCTCAGTGGAACAATGTCGTGCTCTTCGACGAGAGCTTTGCCTTTCGCGACACGCGCGAGCGCTGGCTCTACACGGCGATCACCCGCGCGGCAGAGCGGCTGACGATCGTCCGGTGACGCAGGATGCCGGCCAAGGCGGCTTCTCAGCCGCTCTTCGGATGCCGAGGCTATCCATCGCTGTTTCGAATTTTACGGGAATGCTTCTGTCGATTCTGATGGGGGTTCGCGATGGGTGGAGCGTTTTAGCCTCCAAGCATAGGCCGAGCTCTAGGGTGAACCATGCACTGATCGGAGGTGCGGCCACGCCTCTGCGCATCTGATTGACGCTGCAGGGCGATTGACATTCGACCGCCAACGATCTGTATTTGCTCATGCTAAAGTTTTCACGAGAGAATCCTGGAAGACGGTACTTTCGTGCGGCTTGAGCGGGTACGGCGCTGTTGTTCATGGTTGCCTTCGATCGGAGTCTGATCATGGACGAGATCACGCAGCAATTCAGGGCGTTGCAGCGACCTTAGCGCGACGGATAGCCGCACGACGGCAGGGGGCGGGAGTGGTGCATGCTTCGCGAGAGCCGGAACAACACACCACGACGATCGACCAAGCGGTCACGGCGCGGTTCATCCACGCATGACAGCGAGCGGCGCATCGTAACTGCGCTCTGCTACGATCTCGTCGGCTCGACCCATCTTTTCCAACGTATGGACATCGAAGACTATCAGGAGCTGATGACCGCCTTTGCGGCTGCGGCGAGACAATCGATCGCCTCACATTCAGGCATTATCCAGCACGAGGCGGGCGACGGTGGCGTGGCGCTGTTTCCTATCGAGCTCGACGCGAAGGATGCGGCCTCGCTCGCCATCCGCGCCGGGTTGGACATCATCGAAGGCTGCAGGCGCGTTGGGCGAGAGGCGGGGCGTGCCGATTTGCACGTTCGGGTCGGTGTCGCGACGTCGATTGCGCTCGTCAACGAAGCAAAGATGGAGAACTGGACGCAGGAGGCCGTCACCGGCGCGGCCCTCGCGATGGCAACCCGGCTGGAGTCTATAGCAGTACCGGACAGCGTGCTGGTCTCCGAGGACACGCGCAACCTGGCCGGCCGGTCGCATACCTTCGTGTTTCAGGGCAGCAAGACGCTCAAGGGCTTCTCGGAGCCGGAAAAAGTGTGGCGCGCGCTCGGGCACAAGGTCGAGGTTAATCGCTTTTACGCATATGGAAGACTCGGTGGCCCGTTCATCGGACGCGAAAGCGAGCTGGCTGCGATCGCCAGGGTTTGGGAGGGTGTGCTTGGCGGTGAGGGCGAGGTACTGCTGATCGTGGGAGAGGCTGGCATCGGCAAGTCCCGGCTGTTGCGGGAGGTTCGCCGCAAGACGCGCGACCGGCGGTCCAAGCTGTTTTTCTTCCAATGCCTTCCCGGCGGCTTCCGCTCGACGCTGCATCCGTTGCGCAACAGTTTTCCCGGCGACATCTCGGAAGCCAGCGGGCAGCTGACGGCGGCCGCGGTGGCGAAGCTCTTCGAACGGAACGGGATTTACGATCCGGAAGTCACGGACGTTTTTGCTTATTTGCTCGGAGCGCAGGGGGGAAACGAGTTTTTGCCTGGCAGCGATCCGAAGGCCGTTCGGGAAAAGGCGCATCGCGCCGTGTACCGTGCGCTGAAGGCGGCCTGCCAAGACGGACCGATCGTCATCGTGGTCGAGGACGTGCACTGGATAGACCCCACCTCGCAGGACCTGCTGGCGGAAGCCGCACAGGTCCTACGCGAGCTTCCGATCCTCCTCATTGTCACCTCACGCCCGCGAGCCCAGACGACAGGACACCAACCGGCCGGTAGCCCGGTGCACTGGCTTGACGCGGCAAAGCCGAAACGTATTACCCTGCACGCGCTCGATCGCGACGAGACGCGGCTGGCGATCAGGGCGAGGTGGCCAGAGCACAGGCTCGCCATGCTTCCCGAACTTTTCGATGTCACGGAAAGAATTTCGGGCGGCGTTCCCCTCTTCATCGAAGAGATCTGCCAATGGGCGTCGCAGAACGTGGGCGCCGACACGATGAACCTCTCGGAAAGTGTCAAGCCCAGTCACGTCTCGACCTTCGAGAGCATCCTTGACGCGCGTCTCCAGCATCTGGGGCCCGCCCGGGACGTCGCGCGAGCGGGAGCGATTGCAGGCTCCCAGTTCACGCTACCGTTGCTGCACGCGCTCTTGCCGGAATTCAGCAAGAAGGCGCTGGCAGCTGCGGCCGATATACTCTGCGATACCGGATTCCTGATACGCATCAGAGCGCCGCGGCGCACCGCCTACGGCTTCCGGCACGTGCTGATCCAGGAGACGATCTACAACGCGCTGTTGCGCAAGCAGCGGCAGACATTGCATCGGCGCCTTTTCGGCGCCGTCAGCGAGGAACGCCAGGTCGCAGCCTGGATCGATACCGGCGAGCTTGCCGAACATGCGGAACGGGCGGGGCTTCTCGAAAACGCGATCGAGCTGTTCATCGCGGCGGGAAAGGAGAGCTCGAGCCGCTCGGCGATGGTCGAGGCGCGCCAATATCTCGAACACGCCCTCGCGCTCTCGGAGCGCATAGGCGACGGGCACAAAGTCGAGCTGCTGCAGCTCTCGGCTCTGACCGCGCTCGGGCCGATCCTGACCGGGCTGGTGGGGCTGAACTCGCCGCCTGCGCGCAAGCTCTATGAGGATGGTGTGGAGATTGCTCGCAGGCAGCCGATGGAGGACCAATCCAAGTGGTTTCCGATCTATTGGGGCTGGTGGTTCACCGGAGCGGATTTTCGCGTCATGCACGACCGCGCCTTGCAGGTGCAGACGATGCTAGCGGAGACCGAAGATCCGGAAATCCGGCTACAGATCAACCATTGCATCTGGGCCATCGACTTCAATCTTGGCCATCATCACGAGACCCAAGAGGCGATCGAAGCGGGGTTGGCGCTCTACGATGAGCAGTCGGCGAAAACGGGCCGCACTCTCTATGGTGGGCACGACGCGAAAGTTTGCGGCCTCGGACAACTGGCGCTCTCATTGTGGCTGACCGGAGAGCAGAAGGCGTCGGATGCGGCGCTATCGGAAATGATCGCCTTTGTCGACAGGATCGCGCATGCACCGAGCAAAGCACATTCGCTTGATACGGAGGCGGTGTCCGCCTTCTATCGGGACGATTTCGAGCGCCTCATCGATGTTTCACGGCGAATGGCAGAATTTGCCGGGAGGCATGAGATGCAGTCCCTGACGGGTATGTCGCTGCTTTTCGAAGGTTGGGCTTGCGCGAACCTCGAAAATCTGGCGAGCGGTCACAGGACATTTCAAGATGGGCTCTCCCTTCTAAAGCAGCTTGGCGCGGTTATAGACCTTCCGATTTATCTCTATATGCACGCCACGATGCTTGGCCTCGCGCAGAAATACGGGGCGGCGATCGAAGTCGCCAACGAGGCGATCGAGAAGGCAAAAGAAACGCACCACGCCTACTGGCTGGCCGAACTTTACCGATGCCGTGCCGTTCTTCACGCGCGAGGCAATGCCTCGAAGGATATCGTCGTGGCCGACTTGCGGTCGGCTCTCGAAATCGCGGAACTTCAGGGCGCAAAGGCTCTGATCGAGCGGGCACGACGCTCAATCCGGGAGCTCGGGATTGACATTGAGCGTTGAGCCCGAAGAGCGGTGGCCAAGTGGCGGGCGGCATTCTGGCTCGACGCTTCAGGAGTTCCGGAACGCGATCCTTTCCCGCCTGAGAGCCCCCGTTTCGGCGCGTGCCGAACCGGAAAAGATGGAACAGTGCTTTCGGACAGTTATACCGATTTGTCGGCGAGCACGGATAACACGGGTCGCGGATTTGACCGGGCTCGACCGGATCGGCTTTCCAGTCGTCCAGGCGATCCGGCCGGCAGCGCTCTCGGAAGTGACGTCTCTCGGCCGCGGCCTTGCGATGGCGGAGGCGGCGGTGGGAGCGATCATGGAATCGCTCGAGCGGTTCTTCGCCGAATCCATTCCAGCCGAGCGCGTTTTCCTCGCCACGGCCGACGATCTCGGACTGGCGGAAGGTCTGTTTGAAAATCTTCTGGTACCAGGGGTCGGGGCGAACTGGCGGAAGAGGGCAATCCATTGGATCACCGGGATCGACATCACCACCGGAGCCGCCCGGCCAGTTCCCCTTGAGCTCGTCCATACCTGCTATAGCGAGCCGCCGCCCTCCGGTGACGGCCTGTTCACACGCACGACCACCGGCCTTGCCTGTCATACTTCGGCCTACGGCGCATTCGTGCACGGGCTGTTCGAATGCATCGAGCGCGACGCGATTGCGCGTGCCTTCACCACACATGGCTTCTTCGACCGGATGCGGCTCGCGCCATCGGGGCTGGGGGACCGAGTTGACCACATCCGATCCGTTGCCGGCGCGTGCGGCGTGTCGTTCGGTCTGTGGCTGGCGCCCTCGCCAACACGTGTTCCGGTCGTCTGGTGCCAGTCAATCGAAACGGGCCTCGGTGAACCCATCCTGGCACTCCCGACCGAGGGTTATGCGGCCGGTCCAAGCGTTGCGGCAGCCGCGGCGAGCGCCATGCTCGAAGCACTCGCGGCGCGCGCCGGCGCGATATCGGGGGCGCGCGACGACCAGACCCGAGGGCACTATCGAAGAAGCATGGACGCGGTCGTTTCCCAGGCGCGTCAGCTCATTATCGAGGGAGCGTCCTCGATGCAAAATGCATCGAGTGAGGCACCGGTGGTTGCCGATCTTGCTTCGCTCATCGACGGGGTGCTGGCGGCAGGACTCGGCCCCGTCGTGGCGGTGCCGGTGGGCGGGGACGAGGAAACGGGCGTGCAATGCGTGAGGGTCATCCTGCCGGGAGCCACGCCCTTTTCCGTTCTGCGATGAGAGCGCCAATGACCGATACGAGCAAACAAGGCCCGATCCTGGTGTTTCTTGGCCCGACCCTCAGGCTCGCGGAAGCGGAGGCGGTGCTCGACGCCATCTATCTGCAGCCGGCCGCGCAAGGCGACATTCTGCTTGCCGCCCATGCATTTCATCCACGCGCGATGGTTCTGATCGACGGACAATTCGAGGACCGGCCGGCCGTCCGGCACAAGGAAATCCTGTGGGCAATGGCGCAAGGCATTGCAATGATCGGTGCCGCCAGCATGGGAGCGCTCCGGGCAGCGGAGCTCGATGCATTCGGCATGATTGGTGTCGGCCTGATCTATCGATGGTATCGGCGCTGGCGGCTGGGGCCCGACGACGCGGTTGCCGTTCACTCAGGCCCTGCCGAACTCGGCTTTCCGCCGCTCACGGACGCGCTCGTCGATCTTCAGCGAACGTCGTCGAGCCTGATGCGCCGAGGCCTAATCGGGGCCGCCGAGCGGGATCTGCTCACAACGATCGCGCGAGAGATGAACTTTCGGGAGCGCTCGTTCGACGCCGTCCTGCGGGCCGCCTGGTGGCGGGACGACGAGGTGAAGAAGCTGCGAAACGAGATCGTGCGACAGAAGAAGCGCGACGCGCTTCTCGCACTGCATCGCGCGCCCGCCCTTGCACTGCAACGCCCAGAGGCGCGCAGCCCCGCCGGCTGGGTTGCGACGAACACCTTCATCCGCGATCTCGAGGCTAGCGGCATTGACTCAAATTTAGTGAACACTTATAAATTGAATCCGTAATTGCCGGATTTTCCACCGAGGGGGGCAATTGTACGATGCGTCTGCTTCGAGACGATGTCCTCGAACCGGCGAGCGCGCGCCTTGGCACGCGCTTCTGGATATTTCCCCAGCCGCCTTTCATTCCCGGTTATGAACAGCCGGACCGCGTTTGGCTTTCGATACCGCGTGACGAAATTGGGGAGGGGCCAAGCGACCCGACCATGTATGTGGTCGATCCGCTCATGGACAAGCAGCCGTACAGCTTCAATCAACTCCCGCCGTTCGGCGGAGCAAGGCGTGCTCCACCAACCCCCGGTCCGGACCGTCACTTCGACAATCTGCTACCTGACTCGAGGGGATTTCTTGGCGTGCACGCCTATGCCTGCGTGCATTTCGTTCTTGACATCTGGCAGAGCTATCTGGGCCGCCCGATCCGGTGGTTTTTTGGCCAAACCTTTCCGAGGCTCGAGATTGTCGCCTTCGTAAACTGGGACAACGCACAGGCGGGATATGGCTTCCTCGAACTAGGGTGCTCCGATGTCGGCGGCATAAGACGGCCTTACGCCTTGAATTTCGATGCGATCGCCCATGAGGTCGGCCACATTATCTTGCTTTCCGAGACAGGGATCCCGACGGCCCCATCCCGGGGGGACGATTTCTTTCCATTCTCAGAAGCCTTTTCAGACGTGGTGTCGCTGATCTCTTTCCTGCATTTCGACTCCGCCATCGACCGGCTGTTGCGGCGAACGAGAGGCAATCTGCTCCTTTACAACGAACTCAACCGCTTTGCCGAAACGAGCCCGGAGACTCAGATTCGTCTCGCCACCAATTTTCGCCGCGTATCCGAGACGACGCGTAACGTGCATGACCGAGCACTTCCGTTCATCGGCGCCATCTTCGACACCATCGTCGAACTTTATCATCGGGAACTGGTTGCGCGCGACTGTGCCGACATACGGCTTGTGGACATCGACGTTCGAGATCTGGAGCAGGATGATTTCGACCGGTTCCGCCAGATGACGGCGGACGCCTTCCAGGTCAAGCCGATGATTTTCAGATTGGCGCTGACCGCTGCACGCGATGCAGTTGGCCAGGCGGTCGCGGCAGCACTGCGGACGCTCGACCCAAACACGTTGCGGCTCGATCAGGCGGCAAACGCAGTGATTGCCGCGGCTCATGGTCCGGCGGCCGGGCTACTGGAATCGAATTTTGCATGGCGTGAGATCATCAGTCGAAGATAGAGCTGAGAAAGGAAAGCAACGTGAGCGATTGTTGCGGAAATCCAAGCTTGTTCACAGGCCCGGACGAGATAACGGGGCGTGGGGGTCCCTACAACCCCGGAGAAATCAGGCTCTACGGAAGGCCCGGTCGTATCAGGAAGCCGAAAGATTCAGACGACATGCAAAAGTACTACAGGGAGTTATTGGAAGGTCGTCTGAGAGATAACCCAAAATTTTCACCCGAAATTTACGGTGATATTACTGAATTAATGGGATATGTTATTGAAGACGTGATTAAAAGGTCGAGCATCGATCCAGATAATGTAATAATTGCGGTAAAAACAGAAAAATATATTCATTATCTAACGGTTGATGCTGGCGCGAGCGCTGGATACGAAAGTGTTGGGGTAATTTACGGCTATGCCTATGAAGGGCATTGCTACAAACTGCCGAAGCCGCAAATCATGATTCTACCCGTCTCCCCGCACAAAATCATCGCAGCGAAATGTGAATGCGAGGGCGAAGACAAAGACGAGCAAAAACGTGAACATAATTGCAACTGCGGATGTGAGTGTGGGTACAGCGCGAAGCTTGGCTACGTCGTTTGGTCAGTCGACAAACTTCAACGGGCAGTGGCTCTCGACGTCCGCTTCGATGACCTCAAGACGCTGGTTCTGGACGAGAACATGCCGGGAAACCGCTCGCCACTGGCCTACGCGCAGTCGATGAACCTAGCGCCGCAACGTCACCGCGACTGATGGACATATTTCGACAAGCTGCTCGACGTCGCGACAATCGTCGGGTTCCTTGTCAGCGCGCGATCGACGGCGGCAAGACGATAGTGCCCCACGATGCCGTGCGATGCGCAAAAGGCCGCTGTAGGGATTCCTCAATCCGCATCATTGCGATCCCGGCCAGACACCGTCGGGATCGCTCATGTAAAATCACGCAGCAGCTCAATGCCTTACGCGACCTTCTGGACGCCGGAGAGAATGCGCGGCGCTGTAATGGTGGATCGTGCGGCCGACATATCTCCCAACTGGAAGTGCGAGAGCAAGCCGCGAAGCTGGGCCGCCGCTCCGGCGAGTGCTGCGCCTGCCGCGGTCGCTTCCTCGACCATCGTTGCGTTCCGTTGTGTAACCTGGTCCATCTGGGTTACGGCGGTATTGACGCCGGCGAGGTCCGACGACTGTTCGCGCGTGGAGAGCGCGATTGCGTCCATGTGCTCGTTGACGGTCGCGATATAGGTCTCGATCGCGCTCAGCGTCGCACCGGTCTCGCTGACAAGCTTCACTCCGTTCTGGACCTCCGCGCTTGAATTGCGGATGAGTTCCTTGATCTCCTTGGCCGCCTGGGCGGAGCGTTGCGCGAGTTCACGCACTTCCTGGGCGACGACGGCGAATCCCTTGCCCGCTTCACCTGCCCGCGCGGCCTCTACGCCCGCATTCAATGCGAGCAGATTGGTCTGGAAGGCAATGTCGTCGATGACGCCGATAATGCTGGAGATCTGCGTCGACGACTGTTCGATCCTGCCCATGGCGTTGACGGCTTCGGAGACGATCCTGCCGGACTGCAGTGCGCTGCTATTGGCTTGAGCCGCAACGATGCGGGCTTCCTCCGCCCGTTTGGATGCGTGGGTGACGTTGGCGGTCATCTGGCCAAGGGCGGCCGCGGTTTCTTCCAGAGACGCTGCCTGCCTTTCGGTGCGCGTAGAGAGTTCGCCGGAGCTCCGGCTGATGTCGCGCGAGTTGCCGTCGATAGCGGCTGCGGCGCGTGCCACGCCTTCCAAGGTTTCGCTGAGTTGCGCGACCGTCCCGTTGAGATCGTGGCGAAGCGGCTCGAAATCCGGGGCGAAGGGTTCGGTGAGTTGGAAGGCGAGGTCACCGGCTGCCAGCCGGCGAAGCCCGACCGCAAGCCCGGCGGTGGCCTCCTGCAGGCGCAAGCGCGCGGCCTCGTCCGCTTCCTTCGTCAACCGCACGCGCTCGGCTTCGGCGGCGAGGTCGGCCGCCCTTGCTCGCTCGGCCATCTCGGCGTTTTGACGCTGGGCTGCCTCCGCTTCGTGCGTCGCCTGTTCCGCCGAGACCAAGGCGGAGACCAGGGAAAAGACCATCGCGATGAGAACCGCGCTTTCCAGCGTCAGGATCGCCGCGTGGAGGAGCACGCGCGAAAAATCTGAGCTTTGCGGAAAAACCGCGAAGGGTGAGACAAAATAGAGAAGCAGGTGATGAACGCTCACCAGCGCTGCATAGCCGACAATTGCCCGCCAATCGATCCAGGCGGCGCAGATGGCGAGACTGGCGAAGAAATACATATGCATGTCGATCTGCAGCGGTGAGCCGGAGAAGGCAAAGACAAGCATGGCAACCGTGGCGGCGTGAGCCATTGCGGTCACGATCCGGGTTGTCGGCCCCGTCCTGTCCCGGATCCACCCGATCGTGGCTGATGCCACGATAACGACTGCAGCCCCGACCGCGAAACGGTCGAAGCCGCCCGCGCGCATTGTGGTCGTGAAGGCGATCAGTGCGACGTTGATCCAAAGGAGCGCGACGATTCCCAGCGACACCTTTTGGCGAATTTTTTCGAGAGCGCTCATTTTAACTTTCCTAGGAACAAACGGTGGAGAGGCTTGCGTTGAGAACAAGCAATGCGCCGGCGCGCAGCAATCTCGCCGGGAAATCTTCGGAGTCGGCATGCGCCAGCGAAATCCACGGCAGCCCTCGGCTGCCGACGAAGGAACCGCCGGCCGCAGCAATCAGCGACATGGCCTTTTGCGGCGGGTCGTTCGGATGTGTGACGACAAGCACGAAGTGACCACGGGGTATCGCCCAGACGGAGAGGACAAGAACGACGAAAAGCAGGGAATGAATACAGAGCGCCGCTCTATTGACCGGACGTTCCCCGCGCCGTCCGTAAGCCTCCTGGCGGATCGCCATGACGGTATCCTGTTTTCCTCAAGAGGTCTGTGCCGCAATGAAGCGTTTTCCTCGTCCTCAACTTGTGCAACCACAGTTTGCTAAAATCGTTGATTTAGCGTTAAGCGTGTCAAGATTAGTGCAAGTTGTTTCCGAGAGTAATTCTTGGAGTTGCGCTCGCTCTACGTGGATAAAGCTGTGACGATCGCGCGAGTAGATGCGGTGGCGGGCGCAGCATTCAGGGAGAAAAGTAACGGACTGGATGATCTTTAGCATCCAAGAAAATCAGCGCGTGCGCCGGAGGATCGCGCTTTCAACCCGAATGACCGAAAGCGAGACTCTCCAAGTCAAAGCGCCAGACTGAACGCACAACGCGCTGGAAGACGTGCCGCCGCTGCGGTAGGCCGCCTACTGGAGATTGCCGTCGCCGCTGCGGTCGGCGGCCTTGAAGTCGGCCATCACCCTGTTCAGGAACTCGTTTTGCGTGAGCCTGCCGTCGCGGTTGGCGTCAGTGGCGGCAAATTGTTGCGCGTTCAGAATTTGGCCGACTTCTTCCTTGCGCAGGCTGCCGTCCTTGTTCTTGTCCAGGCTGACGAAGGCCGACGTCATGAAGGCCTGGTATTCGGACTGGTCGATCGCGCCATTCCTGTTGCGATCGAGCCGATCCATTTGGCCCTGGTTCATGGCGGCAGGCTGATTCTGCGCTGCGACCGCAATGGCCTGAAGAAATGCGAATGCTGTCATGAGGATCAATTTTGTCATCATCCAGCCCCGCGTCAGTAATAGCAGGTCAAGGCATTGCCGCCCGCAGCGCCCAGCGTGGCGCCGGTACCAACAGCCCAGAGCTGGCCGGTTCCCGCGCCAATGGTCGAGCCGACCAGGCCGCCGACAACCGCTCCACCGACCGTACCGGCGATGCAGCCGAACTCGCCAGCGCGCGTGCTGGAGGTCGTCGCGGATTGGCAGCCGGACAAAGTGAGGCCGCCTGCGAGGATCAGAATTACCGTGAGCTTGTCCATTTTTTCCTCCAAGTATATCCGCGCGAGCGCAATAAAGATCGGCGGACGCGCCATTTCTGGCGTCGGATGGAAATAAGCTTCTGAATACGCACCTCGAATAACGAGACGCTCTTCTGCTCGGTCAGAAGCATATTGCTGGCAAGACATACAGGTCGTCGTTAAAGACGTGCCCAGCCGCGCCCAAATATTACTGCCGCACCGTCGCAATGACAATTGTCGGGCCTATTCCTCCCCGTCAAATATTACGACAGGTTGTATCGGTTTGTGGCCAGAACGGACCTTCTCGTTCCCTATTCCGATGCAATCAGGCCGGCGAGAACGGCCTTGGCGACGGCCTGAAAGCGATTGTGCGCACCGAACTTGCGAATGATCCCGGATTCCAGCGTGAGGGCCGCGGTCAGATCCATGTCCATCAGCCCGGCTATGCGGGAGGCGGGATAGCCTTCGGCCATGAAGCCGAGGCAATCGGACTCGATCGGCGACAGGTGGACATGCTCCGCTGCCATCGGATCGTCTTCGCCGTCGGCCGATCTAGCCTCGAGCAGCTCGGCGATTTTTTGCATCTGGCGGCGCAGGATCGATTGCTGGGCAGCGAGCTCGCGACGACGCGCCTGCAAGGCGGCGTCGAACAATTCGTCTGCGCGCGCCTGACTTTCGGTCCGATCGAGTGCCGCCATCAGTTCCTGGATCGCGGCGATCGGCATGTCGATCTCACGGCAAGCATTGATCACTGCCATGCGGCGGATATGGTCCTCGCCGTAAACGCGCATCGGCCCTATGCGGGCGGCTGTCAGCAAGCCTTTCTCTTCATAGAAATGCAATGTCCGGTGCGTCACGCCGAAAACCTCCGCCATCTCGGCGATAGCGAGCCGATCGTCGGGGCCATGGTAGGGCACGGACAGTCGCGGCAGAAAGCCGAAAGGATATGCGTCCGCTTTTTTCCAGGAATCCTGCGACATTTCCTATGTCCCCCCGTTCGTCTGGAAGGCGTCGCAACCCGCCGATCTTTTGGCGGAGACCGCTTCCTCCAGCCAAGCGTCCGGCTGATCGCCGACCTCGACACCTGCTGCTCGTGGGACACATCCGCGCAGGGCGCGGCTACTGCTAACCAATGTGCACGTCTGCGACAAACCCAAGACGTCGCAGTTCCGACTGGCTGGAACCCCGTTACGCATTCGCCCGAACGCGCGGTGCTCCAGTGAGCAACCCGGCATGAAATCCAACGCACATACGCACGGTAAGCGCGAATCACGCAAATGAACAGTCTTAATATCGCCGGGAAAAAGCGCCTTCAGTAGCGGGCGCCGTCGGAGCCTAGAGCGCCGCGCGTTCAGATGAACGCACAAAGGAGGCTCTAGCAATGTGATTCTAGAGCATCTTATCCGCTTTCGGTGATGCCACGTGAAAGCGGGATGCTCTAGTGACCGATGACCTTGAACGGGCTATTGGCGGAAATGATGAAGAGTGGCTCGTCGCCCCTGAGCGGACCGAGCTTCTGCTGGCAGGCCCAGGCTTTCTGGAAGCTGTCGCGCGTCAGCAGCCGGCGGTAGCGCGCCGTTGCCGTCATGCATTCCATAAGCGTGCTTTGGATTCTCTCCGCGGCGGCGTGGGCGTAGATCTCGCCGTCGAGTGCAAAAAACTGCGCGGCAAGCGAGGTGCTCTCGTAGAGAATGTCCGGCTCACTCGTCAGCCGTTCCGCAGTGATGAAGTCGCTCCGCAGCGGAATGCCTTCACCGTCATGCGAGAGCGTGACGCGGATGCCCGCTGTGGGCGCGTCGTACCAGGCGAGGTCGATCGAAAAAGCCAGAGCCTGATTGCTCGAGGCGGACGCGCCTTCGTCCTCGACCGCATTCGCCTTGGCGAGCGTCCTGTGACGAAGCGCCGCGTCGTGCAGCGCCTTTGCGAATTGCCTGGTACCCTTATGTTCCGGGCCAGACACGCTGACACTGACCGACGGCAGGCCGCGGATGGCCGCCATCGGACCCGCGACGAGCTTCGCCTCCGCGTCGATATCCAGCGTCATTTCAGGCGAGGGCAGGGGTGCGAAGAGGAGCAGCGGCAATACGCTGAGTACCGCCCAGGGAGAAGACAAGGGAGTCGGCTGCCAGGGAGCGCGGCGCCCGGGCGACGAGCGGCCGGCGCTCTTTTCCTGCCGGACCGAAGCGGCGCCGGGGTCGGCGACATGCACGCGACGATATTCCGGCACGTAGGTCCCCTTCGGAATGGTAATCTGCCACTTCTCGGCGGCGCCTTCGGTTTCGTAGAAAGTCTTGAGCAGCTTGCGCAGCTTGCCGGCATGGACGCGGACGAGTGGGTCGCCGTCGGCATTGAAGCTATGGTCGCGGCCGAAGACGTCGACGCCGATCGAATATCCTTTGAGCTGGGCGCCTTCGCCGATCATTTCCTTTTCGACGACATAGGCGAGGAACGCACGCAACCTTTCGGACCGCCGAAAGCTGCGGCTGTCGAGAACCCGGCGCAGCGCCAGCCGGATCGTCTCGTCGCAGGGCCTTTCGGCTGGCGTCATCGATGTAGCTCCACAAGATACGGGCGGAATGCCGGAACCGAGATTGCCGGGAAGAACAACTTGAATCTGATTCGGACCTTAAGCCCAAAAACGGCGGTTGTCAGGCTCGATGACGATTAGTCGCACTTTTTCTGAAATACGCGACTCATCCTGCGGGCCGGGTGTCGGCAGGATCGCGCTCTCCCGCCAGGTGTATCGGGAGAGCGCGTGTCGATCGCGAAGGCGGGGACGGTCCGCGGCGCTTTTACCTGCCGTGGGGGTATTCGAGCTTCGGATACCAATCCTTGCCGCGGCCTTCGGGCGTGGTGTCGAGAAGGGTCCACAGTGGGTCGAGGTCCGGTGCGCCGCGCGGGTCCTGGCCGGGGTCGGCCATCTTGCCGTTCATTTCGCCGCTCCAGAAATGCCGGATGGTGCCGTCGCGGCGGGTGAACACCGTGTAGCCGGGGACGTCCGCATCCTCGGCGCTGACATAGTCGCGGGTGAAGTCGCCGTCTCCGTCGGAATAGACCTTGAGCCTCGTCCAGCCGCGTTCCTCTTTCGCAGCCACCAGCCGCTCGATCGGTGAGCGAGCCACCAGCGCGAGCGCGACGCGCTGCTCTATATCCGGAACCTTCCGCTCCCATGCTCCCATCAGCGAGGTGCACATCGGGCATGGCTTTTCGCGCTTCGGGCCGAACATGTAGCTGTAGATGATGAGTGTGTCCTTGCCGCCGAAAAGATCGGCAAGCGTGACGGGCCCATTCTCGCCCTCGAAACGATAATCCTCGGTAACCTCCCCGCCCGGCGGCAACTGCCGGCGCAACTCGGCAACGCGCTCGATATGACGCCTTAGCTCGATCTCCTCCGCGAGCAACGCGTTGCGCGCCCGCCGGTAATCGTCGCTTTCGTTGGGAAAGCTCGCGTGGTTTCTTGCCGCCAGTTCCATCGCCGGGATGAATGTGGTCGTCATGATCGCCTCCTCTCGGCCTCTGCGATTTACTTTCATCCTGCCATTAACGTTGATATCAACATAATTTCGTCATGTCAAAAATGGTGGACGTAACCATAGAAACGGCGATTCCGGTTTTATAAAATCTGAGGTAGAACAGCGGCATCGATGATGTCCCCGCCTCTGTGAAAGTTTCGACATGCCAGCAAAACTGTCTGTGAATCTGAATGCCGTCGCGATGCTGCGCAATCGGCGTGATCTTCCCTGGCCGTCCGTGACCGGCCTTGGCCGCATTGCGCTTCAGGCGGGGGCGAGCGGGTTGACCGTTCACCCGCGCCCGGACCAGCGCCACATCCGCTTCTCCGACCTTCAGCCTATCCGCGACCTGATCGATGACGAGTTTCCGCAGGCGGAATTCAACATGGAAGGCTTCCCCAACGAAGATTTTCTTCAACTGGTCGAACGACACCAGCCGGAGCAGGTGACGCTGGTGCCGGACGATCCGGCGCAGGCGACCTCGGATCACGGCTGGGATTTTCGCAAGAACCACAGCCTCATTGGGAATGTGGTCGGGCGACTGAAGAAAAAGGGCTTCCGCGTTTCGCTCTTCGCCGATGGCGATCCGGATCCGGAGGCGTTGACGATCGCCAAGGAAACCGGGGCGGACCGGATCGAACTTTATACCGGCCCCTATGGTGGCTGCTACAATGACCCCGAGAAGGCCGAGCGGATCGCTGCAGAACTCGGCCGCACCGCGGAGATTGCACTTGGCCTTGGCCTTGCCGTCAACGCCGGCCACGACCTCACCGTCGCCAACCTGCCGCTGTTGGTAAAACACATTCCGGAGCTCGCCGAGGTTTCGATCGGCCACGGCCTGACGGCGGACGCGCTGGAATACGGCATTGCGGAGACGGTGCGCCGCTTCCGCCGCGCCTGCGGTGAGGCGATCTAGCCGTTCACATCTTTGGTTTGTGCACGTCCCAAAGCCGCTACACACTTTCGGGCGAGATGCATTAGAGCCGAGCGGTAACGGGATTTTGAAGAGCCTCTGGTACGCGCGCTTCGGGAACGCTGAGCGGCTGCATGGTCTCCGATCCTGAGCCGCTCGCGGGGAAAATCAGCGACTGCATGATTCCTTAAATCGGAATCAATCTAAGGACAAAATCACGCAGCAATTCAAAGCGCTACAGCAATCTTTGCGCGTCCGATTGGACACGCGACGCCGCAGGAATTCAAGGTGTTCCGGCGGCCGTTGTGCTTCTGAATGAGCGCGGCTCGTGGCGACCCGGAGCTCAGGAGCGTCGGTCGAAAAACGGCTCAACCGCATTTAAGGGCGCCGGTTTCACAAATGTGTCCAAAAGCCGCCGTATAGACATCCCCCTGATTTTGAATACCCAATCATGCGTACGCAATTCATTTAAGAACACGCTCTTGTTGGGGGGCGTTGTCGTGGAATACCGCAGGGATATTGACGGCGTGCGAGCCATCGCCGTGATGTCGGTTGTATTCTGTCATGCTGGAGTTCCTGGTTTTTCCGGCGGTTTAGTTGGCGTCGATGTTTTTTTTGTAGTTTCGGGTTTTCTGATCGCCGGAATTCTCCATCGAGAGCTTGCAGCAGGGCGCTTCTCGCTGATCTCATTCTATGAGCGGCGAGCGCGACGAATATTGCCGGCGCTTTTCTTCGCGATTGCTGCTTGCCTCGTAGCGGGAGCGTTGCTGCTGCTGCCGGACATGTTCGTCGGGCTGGCGCGTTCTGCGCTGGCGGCGATCTTCTCCTCGTCCAATATCTGGTTCTGGTACGCGAACGCGGACTATTTCGCCCCGGATGCGGATCTCGAACCGCTGCTTCACACCTGGTCCTTGGGTGTTGAGGAGCAATTCTATATCGTTTTTCCCTTGGTTCTGTGGTGGCTCTTCCGTTTGCCGCGACGGGCCATGATCATGTCATTCGCCGGCTTGTGTTTCGCGTCGTTCTTGCTTTCCGTATGGGCGAGCGGCGCATACCCGCGGGCGAACTTCTACCTGGCGCCAACCCGGGCCTGGGAACTTGGGCTTGGGGTGCTGCTTGCCGTCGGCGCATTTCCTGTCTGCCGCAGTGCAAGGCTTGCCCAGGTGGCGTCGCTCATCGGCTTGGGCGCCATCCTGGCGGCGGTGGCGTTCTTCGATAGTACAACGCTGTTACCCGGGGTCAGCGCGGTGCTGCCCGCTTTCGGCGCCTTGGCGCTGCTGTGGGCGGGCGAGCAGAGGATAACACTCGTCGGCCGGATGTTGTCGGGTTCGATACCGGTGGCGATCGGACTGATCTCCTATTCGCTTTACCTTTGGCACTGGCCCATCATCGTCTATTTCAAATTGGTGAGCGGCACAGTGGAAATTACTCCGCAGCAGATGCTGGTTGCCATCATCTTGTCATTTGCATGCGCCTACGCGAGTTGGCGTTTCATCGAAACGCCGTTCCGCCGCCGGGGGCCGAGCGGCTTTACGCCCCGCTTCATTCTTGCCTCTTCTTCGGCCGCCATTGCAGCCGTCGCGCTGGTGGCGGCGACGGTGAATATGTGGGAAGGCTTTCCGGGGCGCCTCTCGCTTGATGCGCAGCTGGCCTATTCCGGCACCTTCGATATTGACGGGCAACGCGATCACTGTGGCGGCAAGACACCTCGGGAGGGCCTGTGCCGCATCGGGGCGGAAGCCGACGCCGCAAGCGGCAAGAACAGCATCCTCCTCTGGGGGGATTCCCACGCCGGAGCAATCATGTCCGGCCTCGACGTTTTGCTTGAGAGAAGCCACAAACGGGGCAAGGTTGCGTTCAAAGGGGGGTGTCCGCCACTTCTTGGCGTGGAACGGTTGGACAAGGGGCCCGCCCACGATTGCTCCGACTTCAACGCAGCGGTTATGTCGATGCTCCGGAAGGGTCGCGACGCACCGGTGGTCGTCCTCAGTGCGCGCTGGTCGCGCATGGTCGATCCCGCCAGTGAACGAAGCGGCCCACAGGCGCAGCTCGTCCGCAAAGGGGGCGGCGAAGCCGATCCCGAGCAGGAGTATGCTCTCTTCGAGAGCGCGCTGCTGAAGACCGTGCGAGCGATCCGCAGCACCGGCCGAAAGGTCATCATTGTCGATGACATTCCGGATATCGGCTGGTCCGTTCCTCGCGTTCTCGGTCTTAACCACTTTATCGATGCCGCGCTGCCGCCAGTCCCGACGAGGGCTGTGGTCGAGGCGCGTACCGCGCGTGTCAACCGGGTGCTTGAAATCGCGGACAGGGATGCGGGCGTGCAGCGCGTCAGTGCCGTTCCGCTGCTGTGCAGGCCCGTTTGCATGGTCGCAAAGGACGGCATTCCGCTCTATTCAGACGATCACCACCTTAGCGTTTTCGGTTCGACAACCTTGGTGCCTGTGATGATGAAAGATGCCGTGGCCCCACCGTTCGCGCCCCCATTGGCTCGGTGAAATGATCTAGGTCCGAGCTCCTTGGTCTTATGGAAAACCGCTGTGGCAACGGGCGCCGAATGCCGGCGACACGCAATCCGCCGATGATCGGCGCTCGCCCGCGGCGCTTGCCTAAACGCTGTATCCATGCAATATCCATACATTGTGGAAAATGGGATATTGTCGATGGACAGGGATCACGCGCATCTTTCCTGGGTGCCGGCGCTAAGCGAGGAAGCCGGCCCGCTTTACCTGGCGATCGCGGATGCTTTAGCGGCGGATATCGCGGCCGGCGAGCTCAAGGAGGGAATGCGCCTGCCGCCGCAGCGGGCGCTTGCGGGTGTTCTAGGTATCGATTTCACGACCGTCAGCCGTGCCTATAACGAGGCGCGGGCGCGGGGATTGATCGAGGGTCGCGTCGGGCAGGGCACCTATGTCAAGGCCCGGCGAAAGAATGGCGGCCGATCGTCCGGTGGCGGGCTCGTCGACATGAGCATGAACCTGCCGCCGCTCTTCGAAGATCCGAACCTTATCGCTCGGATGTGGGGCGGCATCGACGCACTTGAGGACGAGCGTGGATTGGACCTCCTGATGCGCTACCAGGCAGTCGGTGGCGCCCTGCCGGATAAAACAGCAGGGGCGTCCTGGCTGCGGCCGAGGCTCGGCGACGTGGCGGCGGAGCGCCTGCTGATCTGCCCCGGTGCACAAGGGGCGCTGCTTGCCACGGTCAGCATGCTTGCGGCGCGCGGCGACGTGATCTGCGCCGAGGCACTCACCTATCCGGGCCTGCGATCGCTTGCGGCCCATCTCGGCATAGGCCTTGCTGCCGTTGCCGTGGACGAACAGGGGCTTTTGCCGGAGGCGCTCGAGGCCGCATGCGTCAAGCACCGGCCGAAGGCGCTTTATTGCAACCCGACGCTACACAATCCGACAACGGCGACACTGTCGCTCAAGCGCAGGGAGGCGGTCGTTGCAATCGCCCGCAGGCACGGCATCGCGATCATAGAGGACGATGCTTATGGCGCGCTGCCGACTGACCCGATACCACCGCTTGCCGCGCTCGCTCCCGATCTCGTCTATTACGTGGCCGGGCTTGCCAAGTGCCTTTCGCCGGCGCTCCGCATCGCGTATCTCGTCGTTCCGGATGCCGTGAGTTCCGTTCGCCTTGAGGGCGCGATCCGCGCGACCGCTGGCATGGCCTCGCCGCTTTCGGCGGCGATCGCCACTTACTGGATCGAGGATGGAACGGCGAATGCGGTGCTTGCCGCCATTCGCGCCGAGGCCGGACGGCGCCAACAGATCGCGGCGGAGATCCTGCCCGCCGATCGCGTCCTGACCAATCCGGAGGCCTTTCACCTTTGGCTCACGTTGCCCTCCGGCTGGACACGTGGTGAGTTCACCGCCCGCCTGCGTACGGCCGGTATTAGCATCGTCACAAGCGACGCGTTTGCGCTTGCCAATGCGCCCGAGGCGGTGCGGCTGGGACTCGGCGCAGCGGAAACGCGCGTGGAGCTTCAGCGCAGCCTCACCATCATCGCCGATCTTCTCGTGCAATCGCCGGCTGCGGTAAACTTCGTCGTCTAGAGCAGCCTGCTTTCAATTGGAACCAATGAAAGCAGGAAGATGTTCTTAAAATGCTACAGCGACCGTTGCTTGTCCGATTGGACGCGCGGCGCTGTATGCGGCGGCACCGTAATCCGGCGTAATTGTCGCAGGCATTTATGCATACAATGATTTGACAATGTATGCTTTGTATGGCTTCCTGTTGTGGAAGCCGGCGAGGACGCGGATCGTCCGCAGCCATCCGGCATGTCGGCGCCGAACGAGCGCCTCACGCAATTGCGCACCTGCACGTGCCGCCGACCAAAACCTGGAAAGGAAAGACAATGTCTTCACACGAAGATTGGCCGGCCCTTCCGCCGTTGCAGACGGGCCTGCGCGGCCGCTGCCCCCGTTGCGGCCAAGGGCATCTGTTCGAAGGCTTCCTGAAGCTCCGCCCGGAATGCGAGGTCTGCGGCCTTGACTATTCGTTCGCCGATCCGGCCGACGGCCCGGCCTTTTTCGTCATCTGCTTCGCCTGCGTGCCGAGCGTCTTCCTCGGTGTTTGGCTGGAGGTGCAGTATGCCGCGCCGCTTTGGGTGCATCTGCTGACGACCGGGCCGTTCATGCTTCTCACCTGCATCCCGCCGCTGAGACCGCTGAAGGGTTGGCTGGTCGCAAGCCAGTTCTTCTACAAGGCGGAAGAGGGCAAGGTCGTGCGCAAGACCCTGCCGCAGGCGCCGGAAGGGCCAAAGGCAAGCACTACGTCCTGATTGCGACGCGGTCGAGGGGTCACCAGCGCGCAACATGGCGGCCGGTGAGGGCGCCGAGGAGCGCCAGGACCCCGACCGCGATCGTGTACCAGGTGACGACGAACAGAGGTGAATCATCGGTGCAATGGGAAGCGTAGAACGTCGCGGCGATGCCGCCGGCCGCAAGCCCCGCGATCGCGCCGGCGAGGGTCGGATGGGACGGGGCACCGTGGCGCAGCGCGAGCAAAAGCAACGCGAGTGGGCCGATCCCGATCAGCGGAATGAAGGTCAGGCACTGCAGGCTGTTCGTCCCGACAAGCCTGGTCGACCACGTTTCTGCGGGTGCAACGATGAGCTCGATCGCAACTCCCGCAAGGACGAGTGCCGGAGCGACCGCGAGATAGGGCAGTACGCCGCGCGGGTCAGTCTCCGGACGCGACAACAGGCGCAGCAGGCCGAAGGCGCTTGCCGCCAGGGCGATCGTCACAACGAACTTGAAGAGAAAACGGATCGTCTGCGCGGCACTGGCGATATCCGGCCGCGGACCGAGCAGGGCGAAAAAAACTGTCGTGGCGACGACGATCGCGACAAAGACCGCGCCCCACCAGACGGTGTTCATCGCCACGCCGGTGCGCCGGCTGTCCGCAGCAAGAGCCTTGATGAGTTCGTGTGTCTCCATGTCAGTCTCGTCCAAATCGCCGGGCGATGGCAGCAAGGCCGCGATGAAGCGCGACGCGAACTGCCGTTTCGTTCATGTCGAGGCTGCGCGCCGCTTCCGATATCGTGCGCCCCTCGACCGATATTGCCGTCACCACCGAACGCTGGCCTGGGGTGAGCGTTTCGAGCGCACGGCCGATTTCCCAATCCCTGACCGTCTCCACTTCCTCGGCGGCTACCCGGTCCTCCACCTCGCTGATCTCAACCCGGGGATGGCGGCCTTGCCGCCGCAAGGCATCGACCAGCTTGTGCTTTGCAATCGCGTAGAGCCATGGCGTCACCGGATCGTCGCTTCGCCAGGTGTGGCGCTTCACATGGATGGCGAGTAGCGTTTCCTGAACGATGTCTTCCGGATCCGGACCGCCGAATGCCCTGCGGCGCGCCCAGGCGCGAACGAGGCGAGCGGCCTCATGCAGGAAGTTGCCATAGGCCCGCTCGTCGCCGGCGAGCGCCGCGCGGAAAAGTCTGGCGAGGCTCCTTTCATCCACGCCGTCCACGGGTGCTTCCTCCCAATTCGCTCGTCTTTGCCGTTCGTTACATCGCCGCCAGCAATCCTTTGGCTAAAATGGGACGACGAAGAATGTAAAGCGGTATTCCGCCCGTATCCTCGGCCTCCCGTCATCGTGATCTGGCGGTGGACGTGGGCTCACGAAAGCGTGTTGACGCCGAATGTAACATATCTCCTGTTGGTGCGAACGAGCCTCTGTGTGCCTGGAGCGGTACACCCTAGAAACCAACACGGAGACGAAGTCATGTCTACGAAATCCACGATAAGTGCGGCCATGCTGGCGAGTGCCGTCGCAGCCGCGGTGTCGTCCTTCGCGATCGCCGCGCCCCTTTCGGGGGCCGAGGTCAAGGCAGCAATGGATGCCGGCAAGGAGAAGTGCTTCGGCGTCGCGCTCAAGGGCCAGAATGATTGCGCGGCCGGCCCGGGCACCACCTGCCAGGCGACGTCAACGGTGGACTACCAGGGTAATGCCTGGAAATTCGTCGATGGCGGCACCTGCACGACGATGGAACTGCCGGACGGCCGCAAGGGCTCGCCGGAGCCGCTGTCGCGCGACCTTCCCTCCTAATTCAGATGCAACGTAAGCGCCGGAAAACGGAGGCGACGATGGCCAAATTGGCAACTCACGCGGATCGCGGCGCGTCGGAAGGCTTCCGTTTTCCGGCGCATCGGATCGATGGACTGGCAGGCACCAGTTTCAAGCACCAGCACATCACATCCATTCTCGAAGATCAGGCGGCCAAGCGCGGCTTCTTTGAGGTTCACGCGGAAAACTATATGGGCGCGGGCGGGCCGCCGCATGCGGCGCTTACGCGAATACGCCAGGACTGTCCGGTTTCACTTCATGGCGTCTGCATGTCGATCGGTGGGCCGCAGCCGCTGGACAAGGCCCATCTCGGCCGCTTTGCCGGGCTGGTCGAGCGATACGAACCGGCGCTCGTCTCGGAGCATCTGGCCTGGTCGACGCATGACACGACCTATTACAACGACCTTCTGCCGCTGCCCTATACCGAAGCCACCCTGCGGCGCGTCGCCGATCATATTGACGAGGTTCAGGAGACGATCAAGCGGCCGATACTGCTCGAGAACCCGTCGACCTATCTGGTCTTCAAGGAATCGACGATGAGTGAAACCGCGTTCATCCGCGAACTGGTCCGGCGTACCGGTTGCGGTCTCCTGCTCGACGTCAACAATGTCTTCGTTTCGGCAACCAATCATGGATTTTCCGCCCTCGACTATCTCGCGGATTATCCACTCGAACATGTCGGCGAGATCCATCTGGCCGGCCACGCCGAGCAAGAGGACGACGAGGGCGATCTCTTCCTGATCGACAGCCACGACGGGCCGGTCGCCGACGCCGTCTGGACGCTCTTCGACATCGTCATTGGCCGGTGCGGCCCGCTTCCAACGCTTATCGAATGGGACAGCGCCATTCCCGACTGGCCGGTGCTGAAGGCCGAAGCGATTGCGGCACAAGCGATCCTCGATCGGCACGCCGGCGCATTCCTGCGGAGGAAGAGCCATGCGCATTCCTGAGAGCAATTGGGACGTCGCCGCCGACAGGCTGGATTACCCGACAGGCTTCGTGCCGGCGCTGCTCGATCCCGGCCGCGCCACGCCCGCCCTCGTCGCGGGGCCTCGGGGCAAGGCCGCCAACAAGCGCTTCAACGTCTACCGTAACAACGTGACCGTCAGCTTGATCGACGCGCTCGCCGCGGCATTTCCCGCGACGATGCGCATCACCGGCGAGACTTTCTTTCGCGCGATGGCGCGGTTTCACGCGCGGGAGAGGCCGCCGACGTCGCCGCTTCTCTTCGACTACGGCCGGGACTTTCCCGGTTTCATAGAGCGTTACCAATATGCGCAACCGATGCCGTGGCTGGCCGATGTCGCCCGCATCGAGCGGGCCTGGCTCGACGCCTATCACGCGGCGGATGCGCCCGTCCTGCCGCCACATGCCTTGACATCGTTGCCGGCGGAAGCGCTCAGCGACGCCGTCTTCAAGGCGCACCCGTCAACGCGCTTGGTCTGCTCGGCCTATCCAGCGGTGACGATCTTTTCCGCAAACCGCCAGCGCGGCCCGGTCGGCCGCATCGAGGCAAGGCAACCTGAGAGCGCGCTGATAACGAGACCGGCGCTCGACGTGGAGGTTCGCCGCCTTCCGCCGGGCGCCGATGTCTTCCTCGGCAGCCTCCTGTCCGCCGAGCCATTTGGAAGCGCTGCCGCGACGGCAAGTGTGCGCTGTCCGGAATTCGATCTCGCAACGGCGATCGCCGTGATGCTTGAGGCCGGTGTCTTTACCGCGATTCGCCAGGGAGGGTGAGAACGTGACTCTCGTACCAAAATTGTTCGAAAAGCACGAAAACTGGGGCGGGGCAGGTTGGTTCGGTTGGATCGACAGCCTGATCGCCGCCAACGCGCCGGCCTCTCTCGCCCAGCTTGCCTTGCGCCTGGGGCTTGCCGTGCCCTTCTGGCGGTCCGGCATGAGCAAATGGGACGGCTTCCTGCAGCTCAACGATGTAGCCGTTCTACTCTTCACATCGGAGTTCCAGTTGCATCTGCCCGGAGGGCCATATCCCTTCCCGGCGCCGGCGATTACCGCCTTCGTGGTCGCCTGCGCGGAGGTCCTGCTGCCGACGCTCGTTGTCCTGGGGCTGGCGACGCGTCTCGTCGCGCTCGGACTTCTCGCAATGACAATCGTCGTGCAGTTCACCGTTCCGGACGGATGGCCGATTCATCTTACCTGGGCGGCAATGGCGCTCGGCGTCATTACGTGGGGTGCAGGCAGGCTGTCGGTGGATTGGTGGCTCGGGTCGGGGAGAGGAAAAGTGTAGGCGTTCTGCCCCTCATCCCGCTGTCGCGACCTTCTCCCCGCAAGCGGAGAGAAGGGACTCGAGGCGGTCGCTCAATCCCCTTTCGGCCCCCGCTTGCGCGGAAGAGTAGCGAGAGGGGGCGGCATACGTCCTGCTCCCCGTCAAGAAAGGGGATAAGGTGCCGGCAGGCGGATGAGGGGCAAACTCGACATGTCGTCGCTGCTTCACCCGGGATTCCCCAGATCCAGATTGTGCTGCCATTCGACCGCGTCCTCCAGGCGATCGTGGCCCCAAAATAGTTCTCCGTCTGAGACGAAGGAGGGCGAGCCGAAAATGCCGATCTCTTTCGCCTCTCTGGTAGCGGCGTCGAGCGCATCCGCCACGGCGCCGGTGTTTGCCTTCTCCAGCACGCGGACGGGGTCCTGTCCCACTTCCCTGATGCTCGCCGAGAGGTTCGGCTCGCTGCCGACCGGCTCGCGGTCGACGAACCAGCGGCGGTAGGTCGTGGTCGTATAGGCCGGGCACCAGCCTTCATCGGCGGCGAGCACCGCAACGCGATTGGCCTGTTCCAACTCGGGCAGCGGGTAGGGGATAGGCAATCTCAAGGGCAGGCCGAACTTCGCGGCGCGCCGCTCGATATCGCGCCACATATAGGCGGCCTTGAGCGGCTTGTCGGCGAAGGGAACATCGTTTGCGTCAAGCTGAATCGCGCGGGCATTGAAGGGCCTCCAGCGAACCTCGACGTCTGCCCTCTCGGCGACTTCAGCCAATCGCATTACGGCCAGAAAGGTGTAAGGGCTTCCTATCGAGAACCAGAAGTCAATCGGTGCCGTCATTGCTCTTCCTCCCCTGCTGCATGCTTCCTTAGATCGGCATTGAATGTGGGAGAGGTAGATAGTGCCCGGCCGCTGCGCGCCAATGCGGCCCTCGACAAAAAGCCCCGGACGGTTGAGGCCCGGGGCTTTGACGTACGGACTTATTGGACCAGCGTTGCCTTGCTCGCTTCGAGGAATGCTGGCAGGCTCATCGGCCTTTTGCCCGTCAGAGCGGCGAAGTCCCCAGTCACCATACCGATATGGCCCTCACGGGTGTTGCTGTCGAAGGAGACGACGATCGGGATCAGGAAGTCGGGTAGACCCGCGCCTTTGAGGCCGCCGGCGAGCGCTTCGTCGGAAATGTGGACGACCTCGAGTTTCTTGCCTGTGGTGCCGGCAACGAGCGCGGCGATCTCGTCGGTTGAATGCAGTTCGGCGCCAGTCAGCGTAAAGGTGCGGCTTTCCGTCGAAGCGGAAAGGAGTGTCGCTGCCGCGGCTTCCGCCGCGTCGCCGCGGGCGATATGGGCGAGGCGGCCGGCACCGGCGGAGGAGAACCACTGCCCGGTCTCAAGGGCGTGTGGCAAGGCCATGAACAGGTTTTCCATGTACCATCCGTTCCTGAGGATCGTGTAGGGAATGCCGGTTTCCTTGATGGCGTTTTCGGTGCCGAGATGATCGGGCGCGAAGGGAATGACCGAGGTTTCCGGGTTTGGCATCGAGGTGTAGACGATGTGCTTGGCGCCGGTCTTCTTGGCAGCGGCTACGGCATTCAGATGCTGTTGCAGCCGCTTGCCCGGCTGACCCAGCGCGTCAGTCGAGATGATGAGGATACGGTCCGCGCCGGCAAATGCCTTTTCGAGCGAGGCCGGGTCGTCGAAGTCGGCTGCGCGAGTCTGCACGCCCTTGGCGGCGTAGGCGGCGAGCTTGGTGGTGTCGCGGCTGGCGGCGATAATATCGGCCGGCCTTACTTTGCCGGAAGCGAGCAGCGCATCGAGCACGAGCTTACCGAGTTGACCTGCAGCGCCGGTCACGAGCAATGTTTCGGACATATATCTTTTCCTTTCGTTCTGCCTTCCAGCCGTCTCTCATCGAGGTTTGGGATATTTGTGAGTTCTGGTCTCTTTTTGAGATTTGCTCTTATCCCGTAATCTGCTAGGAACTGTAAAGGAGGCAGTTTTTGCTGCGGTGGTTACGGAAAGGGTACCGCCATGAACAGGACGACAGGCGCGGTAAAGGGCAAGAGGGTGGTTATGGTATGCGGCGTGCCGATGGATATGGCCAACTGTCCGGTGCGCGACGTAATGGACAATATCGGCGGCAAGTGGAATTCGCTGATGATTTTGTCGCTTGCCGAGGGTCCCTTGCGTTTCTCGCAGCTCCGGCGGCTGATCCCGGACATTTCGCAGCGCATGCTCACGCAGACATTGCGCGACCTGCAGCGCGACGGCTATCTGAGCCGCACCGTCTATCCGACGCAGCCGCCGAGCGTGGAATACAGCCTTACTGATCTCGGCCGATCGTTTCTGGTGCCGCTGAAGCTGTTCGTCGACTGGTCGCTTCAAAACCACGACGCGATCCGCAAGGCGCGGGCGGAGTATGACCAGGTGCCGTAGGCGGATTGTCGCCACATGTCTGTGGTATCGCCACCCTCATGGTATTGAGCACAGCGATCGGCGTCGGCATTGGCGCGGTCATAGGGGCAGCGCTCGATAATGTCCCGGCCGGTGTCGCCATCGGCATTGCTCTCGGTGCTGCAGCGGGCTTGATGTATCTGCGCCGATAAGGCGGGCCCTGTTCGTTGGGGGGCGACTGAACGCGCATTCCCGCTGCCAGCGTGAAGCCAGGGGCGCGACGGCCTTCGGTCGTCCCCCATCCAGGCGACTATCGTCTGATTACTTCTTCGCGCCTCCGGGCTACGGTGACTGCCACATCCGGAAGCACTTTGCTGGTGTCTTCGCCGGCGGCAAAACTGTGCCGCCGCGTTACGCCGCGCAGCTCGCGGCCTCGCGACCAAGCGCGAATTCGACGGCGGCGTCGGCATGGATGGCGGTGGAATCGAAGCCGGGAAGCGGCAGCTTAGCAGGGTCGAGGATCAGGCAGATCTCGGTGCAGCCGAGAATGACCGCGTCGGCGCCTTCGGCCTTGGCCTTTTCGATGAGGGCGATCAGCGCCTTGCGCGACGGCTCCAGCACTTTGCCGGCGCAAAGCTCGTCGAAGATGACGTTGTGAGTCAGTGTGCGGCCATTGGCGTCCGGGACCATCAATTCGATCCCATGGCTCTTCATGCGCTCGGCATAAAAGCCGTGCTCCATGGTGTAGCGCGTGGCAAGCAGCAGTGGCTTGCGACTGCCCGCCGCCTTCAATCGCGCCGCGGTCTCATCGATAATGTTGATCAGGGGTACGTCGACCGAGGCCTGCACCTGATCGGCAATCAGGTGCATGGTGTTGGTGCAGATCAGCACGCATTGCGCCCCAGCGGCCTTGAGCCCGCGCGCGACCTCGGAGAGGCGCTGAGCGGCGTCGTCCCAACAGCCCGCCTTCTGCAGGTCGACGATCTTCTGGAAGTCCACGGAGTGAAGCAGCACTTCGGCCGAATGCAGCGCGCCCAGGCGCTCGCGCACGGCCTCGTTGACCATGCGGTAGTAAACCGCCGAACTCTCAAAGCTCATGCCGCCGATAAGGCCGATCTTGCGCATTTCCATGGTTCCCTCGTTCTTGAACAGGCATTCGATTGCGGGACGAAGAAGATCGGGTCTTGCCACCTTCTGATCCCGTTCCATTGTTAAAAGTATGGCGCGGCTTTGACCGGATGTGTTTGCATTGATGGAGAGATCTGGGGAAATCTGCGCGCAATATTTGTGTCACGGTCACATTTTTCGCAAATTATCAGCGTCAATTGGTGCCGCGGCGAGGAGTCACTGGCGTGTTGGATGAGAGAGACCGGAAGCTGCTGGCGCTCCTGCAGGAGGATGGCAGCGTGGCCATGAGCGACCTGGCGGAGCGCGTGAACCTGTCGCTTTCCGCCTGTTCGCGCCGCATTCAGCGCCTGGAGGAGGCGGGCTACATCGCGCGGCGCATCGTGGTGCTCGACCGGGAAAAGATGGGCGTGCCGACAACCGTGTTCGCGCTGATCAAGACCGCGCATCATTCCGATGAATGGATCGAAAAGTTCCGGCGCGCAATCAGCGATATTCCCGAGATTGTCGAGGCGCACCGGCTGACTGGCAACTACGACTATATCGTCAAGGTCGTGCTCCCGCGCGTGGAGCACTACGACGTCGTCTACAAGCAGATCGTTCGCAAGGTGGAACTCTTCGACGTTTCCGCCTCAATTTCTATGGAAGTCTTGAAAAGCGGCACGGCCGTGCCGGTCGGTTATGCAGAGTAGGGTGGCCTATTGCCGGATGCGGCGTTTTCGTTTGGGTGGCTGTACGCAGCCGCGTGACGGGCTACGTACAGCCACAGTACACGACAGTAGCCAGCTTCGGCCTCGTCGGTTGCGGTACGGCAAGGCTTCTCCTCCGAGCCTCGATGTGCGCTGACCGGTGCGGCAAGTTTGCAATGGAGCCATGCCGAACGGGTGGGTTGCGTCGGACCGGACAAAGGTAGAGGGTTCGCAGAGTATTGCGAGCGGTGTGAAAGTCATGCACGACAATCATCATCTCGTCGTCGTTGGCGGAGGTTTTGGCGGGCTTCAGCTCGTCAACGACCTTCGCGGTGCGCGGGTCCGGATAACGCTGATCGACAAGCGCAACCACCATCTCTTCCAGCCGTTGCTTTACCAGGTGGCGACGACGCTGCTGGCGACCTCGGAGATCGCGTGGCCGATCCGCAACCTCTATCGCGACCGGCCGGAGGTGACCACACTGCTCGGCGAGGTCGTGGGCGTCGATACGACTAACAAGAGCGTGATCCTGACCAGCGGCAAGTCGATCCCGTACGACACGCTCGTGCTCGCGACCGGCGCAACGCATGCCTATTTCGGCCACGACGAATGGGCACCGGTGGCGCCCGGGTTGAAGACGCTGGAAGACGCGACGACCATCCGCCGGCGCGTGCTTCTCGCTTTCGAGCGGGCGGAGGTCGAGGAGGATGCTGCGAAGCGCGATGCATTGCTCACCTTCACGGTGATCGGCGCAGGTCCGACCGGGGTGGAACTCGCCGGGATCATCGCCGAAATGGCGCATCGGACACTGCCGGGCGAGTTCCGCCGCATCGATACACGACAGGCCCGGGTGGTGCTAGTCGAGGCTGGACCGCGCATCCTTCCCGCCTTCACCGAGGACCTGTCCGCCTACGCGGCGGGCGAACTCGCAAAACTCGGCGTGGAGGTGCGCACCGGGGCTGCCGTCACCGACTGCACAGACGCCGGCGTGATGATCGGCGACGCCTTCATGCCAAGCTGCACCGTCGTCTGGGCCGCCGGCGTCCAGGCCTCGCCCGCGGCCCGTTGGCTCGGCATCGAGGCGGACCGTGCCGGCCGCGCCATCGTTGAAAAAGATCTCAGCGCTCCCGGGCTGCCCGATATTTTCGTCATCGGTGACACGGCCTCCGTCATGCAGGAGGAAGGCAAACCGGTGCCGGGTATCGCGCCTGCCGCCAAGCAGCAGGGTGCCTACGTTGCCCGCGTGATCCGCGCCAGGCTCGAGGGCAAAGCGACGCCGGGAGCGTTCCGCTACCGCCACCAGGGGAGCCTCGCCACGATCGGCAAGCGTGCCGCCATCATCGACTTCGGCAGGATAAAGCTCAAGGGCGCGCTTGCCTGGTGGATCTGGGGCATTGCCCATATTTACTTCCTGATTGGCACGCGCAGCCGCTTCGCCGTGGCCTGGAGCTGGCTGTGGAGTTATCTTAGCGGCCAGCACAGCGCCCGACTGATCACACAGAAGGAGACGCTGCGTCAGGAAGGATAAAGCAATTCCACGAAAAGTGGTCACGGCTTTCGGCAGCCGATGACAAGACGCAGTTGAGGCCATTTGAAGGCCTAAACGTGGTCAATTCCCGTGGTTTAGCGCGGTACGGAACGCGGAGGCGGTTTTGCGCTTTGCCACGATATCCCTACAAGGTTGCTATTCTTTCACTGTCAACTGCAACTACCAATATGCAGAGCATCGATGCATCTCTCGTCAGCCGGCTGATCGCCGCGCAATTTCCGGAGTGGGCGGATCTTCCGGTCAGTCCTGTCCGGTTCGGTGGATGGGACAATCGGACCTTTCATCTGGGTAGTCACATGAGCGTGCGTCTACCCAGTGCCGCGCCCTATGCGCTTCAGGTCGAAAAGGAACGTGAGCGCGACGAACAGCCCACGGCTTTCGGCGTTGACGGAATGGCAATAGCGCTGTCTTTCAGAATTTCTGCTTTGCCCGCTTTGGCATAAAATAGGTTCGGATATTGACGAGTGCTTCGGCGACC
>NZ_JADYVD010000044.1 GCF_020193575.1 Ensifer sp. IC4062 | reverse complement strand
GGCGGGCGCTTCTGCCGGGGGGTCAAGGGTTTCTGCCGGCGGATCCGGGGCTTCGACCGTTGCCACATCTGGCGTTTCGAGCGGGAAATCCGGTCCGGCATCTTCCTGACCGCGGATCGCAGCGACACCGCCCCAGAGGATGCCGGCGTAAATCAGGATGGCGAAAAGCCCGCCTGCGATTGTGAACGACTGCTGCCGCATCAGGAAAGATATCCTACTGGCTGGCCCAGATGATCCGGGCGATCCACTCCACGTCTGGCATTTCGAAATTACGGTTTGGGTGATCCGGGTTGAGCGATAGGAGCTCGATGCCGCGTGGCGTTTGCCTGGACAATACTTTCGCCATCACCTCGCCCTCGCGGGTCTTGACGACGACACGGTCGCCACGCCGCACCTGCGCGGTCGGATCGACAATCAGAATATCACCGTCGCGATAGAGCGGCAGCATGCTGTCGCCCTGGATCTCCAGGGCATAGATGCCGGAGCGGCGCTCAAGCGCCGCGGGAAAGTCGACCACATCCCAGCCGTGACCGGCGGGGAAGCCGGCGTCATCGAAGAAGCCGCCGGCGCCCGCCTGGGCGAAGCCAATGAGCGGAATGTCCGCCGATTGCTCCCGCTCGCCCGCTGGCACAATCTTTTGCGCTGCGGGGCCTATGAGAGCCATGAACTGGTCGAGGGATGAGCCGGTTGCCTCCAGGATTTTCGAGATCGATTCCGTCGAGGGCCAGCGGTCGCGACCATCGGCGGATTGGCGCTTCGACTTGTTGAAGGATGTGGGATCGAGGCCGGCGCGGCGCGCGAGCCCGGACGGCGACAGCCGATGGCGTTCGGCCAGGGCGTCAATGGCGCGCCAGATGCTGTCGTGTGAAAGCATTCGATCCACTCCGGAAGGCGAGAGACGCCATTCCTTCTGCCTCTCGCCTCAGATTAGCGAAGCAGGCAATGGGCGTAAAGAATGCGAAGGAAAATAGTCCTTGTCGGCTACAGCGCCGCGCGTCTTGCCAGACGCGCAAAGCGCCCTGTAGCACTTTGCCTTGCTGCATGCTTTTATCCTTAAATCGGCTACGATTTAAGGAATCGTGCGGAGCTGCGGTCAGGCGGGTTCGTGCTCCTTTGCCTTTCTTGCCATAACCTGCTCGTAGGCCGCCTGCAGTGTCTGCCGCACGGTGGGTCTGTCTGGAGCCGCGGGCGCGGCGCCAAGGTGTTCGACCCTGAGTTCATCCATGAACCGCTCCCACAGTTCCGGGCCGCCTTCCTCCATCAGTTGCGCACGGATACTCAGCTCTTCGGTGACCGGTAGATAGCGGCGTCCCCAAGCCCCGAGATGCGCCATGACCGGCACCAAAGCGACCGTCATCTCGGTGAGGCTGTAGATGGCCTTCTGTTTGTGGCTGGGATCGTCTCTCTTCGTCAGCATGCCCATTTCCACCAGTGTCTTCAGCCGATCGGCGAGAATGTTGGATGAGATGCCCTCCTGCGAGCGCAGAAGTTCGCGGAAATGCCGTTTGCCGCCGAAAATCATGTCTCGGATGATCAGCAGGCTCCATTTGTCACCGAAGACTTCGAGCGAGAGATTGATCGGGCAACCGGAGCGATGGTCGTCTGTCATGCTGGTCCCTGTAGATCACGATGATTTTGCGACTGAATCCAAGATCATGAACGTGAACGATTCTGGCAAGGTGAGATGCGGAATGCTGCCGAACCGCCTGCACCTTTCCACATCAGACTAACTGCTTGCATTATTGCATCAGTAGCATTAAAGTGCAACTGCTTTTGGTGTGAGAGCAGTGTCCCGCCAGTAACGCGGTCGCGGGATTGGCGGCGATGACCCGAAAGAATTTTGCCGGCGGAGGAGCGCCGGGTATGGGGCCATGCTCCGAACGCACCCGCTAGCCCGCCGACTTGACCGTGGTCAATCGCCCGCAGGGAGGCATTGAGCGGATGCCCTCCGCGGCCGTAAAGGTCGAGCACTTAGATCATCCATCTCGCTCGGTAAGGATGAAGAAAGGGCCGCACCCATCGGCACGGCCCTCGGATTCTTGCTTGGAAAGAGGCAGGCGGATTACGCCGCCTTCTTTGCCTCTCCGTAAGGATCGAAGCGTCCGTAAAAGGACTCGCCTTTTTCCGCCATGTCCTTGAGCAGAGGCGTCGGCTTGAAGTGATCGCCATAGCCCTTGGCGAGCTTCTCGCAGAGCTTGACGAAAGCTTTCACGCCCATGCCGTCGATGTAGGAAAGCGTGCCGCCGGTATAGGGGGCGAAGCCGAAGCCAAGGATGGAGCCGACATCGGCCTCGCGCGGGTCGGTGACGATGCCTTCCTCGATGGTGCGGGCGGCTTCCAGCGCGATGGTTGCGAGGAAGCGTTGCTTCAGCACCTCGACGTCGATCTTGTCGGCCTGCTGCTGCGGATAGAGCGTCCTCAGCTCCGGCCAGAGATATTTTTTGGCGGGCTTCGCCGGGTATTCGTAGAAGCCTTTGCCGTTCTTGCGGCCGCGGCGATCGAGTTCGTCGACCATCTTGTTGATCAGCGCCATATGGCGCGGATCGACGGCCTTCTCGCCGAGATCGGCGACTGTCGCCTTCAGGATTTTTTGGCTGAGGTCGATCGCTACCTCGTCGTTGAGCGACAGCGGACCGACCGGCATGCCGGCCATTTTGGCCGCGTTCTCGATCATCGCCGGCGGCACGCCTTCGATCAACATGTCGTAGGCTTCATGGATATAGCGGAAGACGCAGCGATTGACGTAGAAGCCGCGGGTATCGTTGACGACGATTGGCGTCTTCTTGATCGCGGCGACATAGTCGAGTGCGGTCGCGAGCGCGCGGTCGCCTGTCTCCTTGCCGAGGATCACCTCTGTCAGCATCATCTTCTCGACGGGCGAGAAGAAATGGATGCCGATGAACTGTTCCGGCCGCTTCGAGTTCTTGGCGAGGCCGGTGATCGGCAGAGTCGAAGTGTTGGAGGCGAAAATTGCGTCCTCGGCGATCACAGCTTCGATTTTCTCGATCACATCCTTCTTGACCTGCCGGTCCTCGAAGACCGCCTCGACCACGAGGCCGGCATCCTTGAGGTCGCCATAGTCGGCCGACGCCGTGATGCGGGCAAGCAGCGCCTCGCCTTCTTCCTTGGTCAGCCGGCCCTTGCCGACCGAATCCTTCACCAGCCCTTCCGAGTGCGTCTTGCCCTTTTCGGCCGTCTCCATGTCGCGATCGATGAGGGTTACCGGAATACCAGCGGCAGCGGTGACATAGGCGATCGAGGCACCCATGAACCCGGCACCAACGACGCCGACCTTTTTGAATTCGGACTTCGGCACGCCGGCGGGGCGACGGGCGCCCTTGCCGAGCTCCTGCATCGAGATGAACAGCGAGCGGATCATCGAGAAGGCTTCAGTGGTCTGCAGGATCTCCGTGAAGTAGCGCTGCTCGATCTTCAAGGCCGTGTCGAACGGGACCTGCAGCCCTTCATAGACGCATTTCAGGATAGCGATCGCGCCCGGATAGTTGCCATAGGTTTCGCGGCGAAGAATGCCGGAAGCGGCGGGCCAAAGCTGGGCCGAGGCTGGCGTCCAGATGCCGCCGCCCGGCACCTTGAAGCCCTTTTCGTCCCAGGGCTGAACCGGCTTCAGGCCATTCTTGATCATCGCCTTGGCGGCTTCGATCAACTTGTCCGGATCGACCACCTCGTGCACGAGCCCCATCGCCTTGGCACGCGCCGCCGTCAGGGACGAGCCGGTCGTCATCATCTGCAGCGCGTCCTGGGCGTTGGTGAGGCGCGGCACGCGCTGGGTGCCACCCGCGCCTGGGAAGATGCCGACCTTGACTTCCGGCAACGCGATCTTCACCGCTTTGGAATTGGATGCCACCCGGCCGTGGCAGGCGAGCGACAGCTCGAAAGCGCCGCCCATGCAGGTGCCATTGATCGCCGAGACCCAGGGCTTGCCCGACGTTTCGAGCTTGCGGAAGAGGCCCGTCATGCGGCCGACGAGGTCGAAGAGTTTTTGCGCGGCATTGGCCGGGTCTTTTTTCTTTTCCTCGGCCTGAAAGGTGAACATCGACTTGATCATCGAGAGATCGGCGCCGCCGGAGAAGGACGACTTGCCGGACGTGAAGACGACACCCTTGACGGCCGTGTCGGCGGTCGTCTGGTCGACGATCGCGTTGAGTTCCTCCATCACCTCCTGGGTGAAGACGTTCATCGACTTCTCGGGCATGTCCCAGGTAACGAGCGCAATGCCGTCGGCGTCGGTTTCGATCGTGAAGTTCGTGTAAGACATATTCTCTCTCCCGGGATCGGATCAGACGCGTTCGATGATGGTAGCGGTGCCCATGCCGGCGCCGATGCAGAGCGTGACGAGCGCGGTGTTGAGGTCGCGACGCTCCAGTTCGTCGAGCACGGTACCGAGGATCATCGCGCCGGTTGCGCCGAGCGGATGGCCCATGGCGATCGCGCCGCCATTGACGTTGATCTGGTCATGCGAGATGTCGAAAGCCTGCATGTAGCGGAGGACGACCGCGGCAAAGGCCTCGTTGAGCTCGAAGAGGTCGATATCGGAAAGCGTCATGTCGGCGCGCTTCAGGAGCTTTTCGGTCACATCGACCGGACCAGTCAGCATTAGCGCGGGGTCGGAGCCGATATTGGCGAAGGCACGGATGCGGGCCCGCGGCTTCAGGCCCATGGATTCGCCGCCGGCCTTGGAGCCGAGCAGCACTGCTGCGGCACCATCGACGATGCCGGAGGAATTGCCGGCGTGGTGGACATAGTTGATCCGCTCGATTTCCGGATGCGCCTGGATGGCGACCGCCTCGAAGCCGCCCATCTCGCCAGGCATTTGGAAGGAGGGGTTGAGCGAAGCGAGCGCCTGCATGTCGGTGGTCGGGCGCATGTGCTCGTCACGGTCGAGAATGGTCAGACCGTTCTGATCCTTGACCGGCACGACCGAATTCTTGAAGTAGCCTTTATCCCAGGCATTGGCAGCGCGCTTCTGGCTTTCGACCGCGTAAGCGTCGACGTCGTCACGCGAAAAGCCGTATTTGGTGGCGATCAGATCGGCCGAGACGCCCTGCGGCATGAAATAGGCGGGCAGGTTGACGGAGGGGTCCATGAACCAGGAGCCGCCCGACATGCCGAGACCGACCCGCGACATGGATTCGACGCCGCCGGCGATCACGACGTCGTCCGCGCCCTGCGCGATCTTAGCCGCACCGAAGTTGACGGCATCGAGGCCGGAGGCGCAGAAGCGAGAGATCTGCATGCCGGGCGCGCGCGTCGAATAGCCGGCCTCGAAAGCTGCGGCCTTGGGGATGACCGAGCCTGCATCCATGACCGGATCGACGCAGCCCATGATGATGTCGTCGACGGTCGACGTATCGAGACCGTTCCGATCGCGCACCGCTTCCAGCATCTTGGCCGCGAGGCGGACCGAGGGCACCTCGTGCAGCGATCCGTCCTTCTTGCCACGGCCGCGCGGCGTGCGCACGTGGTCGTAAACGAAGACTTTCGTCATCTCTTGATCTCCCTTTGGGCGGCATCGTTTCGAACCGCGCTTGATGCATTGGAGCGGGATGCTTGCCGAAGCCGCCTCGCGCCTTCCTCATCCAGCTCCGAGTGTGAAATCAGAACGCGGCGGCGTCCAGCGCCATCAGCGTATCGGCGCCGGTTTCGATGCGGGCTTTCCGCAGCGCCGTTTCGGGCATGACACGCTCCATGAAGAACCTGGCCGTGATGAGCTTGTTCTTGAGATAGTCCGCGCGCGCGGTTTCGCCAGCAGCAAGCTTCTCCTCCGCCGTCTTCGCGATCTTGGCCCACATGTATCCGAGCACGACGAGACCGAAGAGATGCATGTAGTCGGTCGAGCCGGCGCCGGCATTGTCGGGCTTCGCCATGGCGTTCTGCATGAACCACATGGTTGCCGTTTGCAGGTCGTTCAGCCCCTTCTTCAGCGCCTTGGTGTAGCCGGACAGCTTCGCGTCGCTACGGTTTTCCTCGCAGAAATCGCCGATTTCCTTGAAGAGCGCCATGACGGCGCGGCCGCCGTTCATCGCCAGTTTGCGGCCGACGAGGTCGAGCGCCTGGATGCCGTTGGCACCCTCGTAGATCATGGCGATGCGGGCGTCGCGCACATACTGGCTCATTCCGTGTTCTTCGATGTAGCCGTGACCGCCGAAGACCTGCTGGGCCATGACGGTGTGGTCGAAGCCCCTATCGGTCAGAACGCCCTTGAGGATCGGGGTCATCAGTCCGAGAATGTCGTCGGCGGCCTGGCGGTCCTCTTCGCTGTCGGAGCGGTGGGCGATGTCGGACTTCAGCGCCGTCCAGAGCGTGAAGGCGCGGCCGCCTTCGTTGAACGCCTTTATCGTCATAAGCGCACGGCGTACGTCCGGATGGACGATGATCGGATCGGCCTTTTGGTCAGGCGCCTTGGCTCCAGAAAGCGAACGGCCCTGGAGGCGTTCTCGCGCGTAGTTCGCGGCATTCTGATAGGCGATTTCGGCGATCGCGAGTCCCTGCATGCCGACAGCAAGGCGGGCCTCGTTCATCATCACGAACATGGCGCTGAGGCCCTTGTTCTCCGCCCCGATCAGATAGCCGGTCGCCTCGTCGTAATTCATGACGCAGGTGGCGTTGCCGTGAATGCCCATCTTCTCTTCGATCGCGCCGCAGGAGACGCCGTTGGGCTCTGCGGGTTCGCCACTGTCGTTGAGTCTGAATTTCGGCACGATGAAGAGCGAGATCCCCTTGACGCCTTCCGGTGCCCCCTCGATGCGGGCGAGCACCAGATGGATGATGTTCTCGGCCATGTCGTGCTCGCCGGCAGAGATGAAGATCTTCTGGCCGGAGATCCGGTAGGAGCCGTCGCCGTTCGGCACGGCCTTGGTACGCAGGAGCCCGAGGTCGGTGCCGCAATGCGGCTCCGTCAGATTCATTGTGCCGGTCCAGGTGCCGTCTACCATCTTCGGCAAATAGGTCCGCTTCTGCTCCTCGGAGCCGTGAACGAGGATGGCGGCAATCGCCCCCTGCGTCAGGCCCGGATACATCATCAGCGACATGTTGGCGGCGGACATGAATTCGCCGACCGCTGTGTGCAGCGTGTAGGGCAGGCCCTGGCCGCCGAACTCTTCCGGCGCCGCAAGGCCAAGCCACCCGCCTTCGCGATAGAGGTCAAAGGCCTGCCTGAAGCCCTTAGGCACGGAAACGGACCCGTCGTCATGGCGCGTGCAACCCTCCTGGTCGCCGGAGAGGTTGATCGGGAAAAGCGCCTCTTCCGCAAGCTTGGCAGCCTCGCCGACGATCGCCGCAATCGTGTCGGGGGTCGCATCGCCAAAACCCGGCAGGTTGTTATAGCGCTCGATGCCGAGCACGTCGTTGAGGATGAAGAGGGTGTCGTCAACCGGGGCCTTGTAGATGGGCATTCGTTCCTCGCCTTTGTCTCCCTTCGGGCACGCGCAGGATGCAGTTGCCCGATTCTCAATGCTTTGAGCGTACACCGCTGGGGAGCGGTCTCGCATCGTCGACAGGATGCTACAAAATTTTGACGTTTGCGTAAACGTCAAAAAGTGACGTATCGAAAGTTTCGCAGTCGTGCCGTCGTGAAGGGAATCGTCGCGCCTGAGCGCGCTCAACGGTTTTGATCACAACAAAACGTTAAAAAATTGAGGCTGATTAACTGCTTATTTACCACGTTTAATGAATTGTGGGTGGTGAGATAGTCAAAGCTGCAACCGGTCCCGTCCTCGCGTTGTTGTTGCTTTGACAGCATCGATCGCACAGCGGGCTCGGAGCCTGACTCTTCTCGTCGCGGCTTTCGATGGTAGTCAACGACAGGGGCGAAGAGACAATGAACGGATCGCGATCCAATCCTCAGCGCGCAAGTATCCCGTCCTACAGCGACAGGCCCTCGCTTGATGCCCTGAACCGCACGATAGAGGGCCTGGAGGCGCGGATCGAAGGCTTGATGAGCGGAGCGGCGCGCGAGGCTCAGCTCCGCCAGACCGAGCGCTCGACCACGACCAGCGACGCTGTCTCCGAAATTCTGCAGCGCCAGCGCGCCTTGAACGCAAGCCGCGAGCGGACGTCGCTGCGCGAACGTATCGCCGCGCGAGAGGTCGATCGTTTTGCGTCCGGTCGCGTCCAGGAGGCACCGCGAACGCCAGCCGAACCGGCTCGATCCGCATCGGCTGCGGCCGACATAGCCGAAGCGCTGGTCGGCCTGAGACAGGAACTGAAGCGCGATATAAGCGACGGGCTCGTTCGCGAACTGAGTGCTCTCAGATCGGAAATCCGCGGCATCAAGGCCGAGGCTCAGGATCATCGTTTCGCCGAGGACATTCGGGCAGATATGCAGCGGCTGGCGGACAGCATTCATCAGCTCGACCGCCAGACTTCGCCCGCTCAGGCGGACGCGCTGCGCGTCGAATTCGATGCCCTCAGGGCCCTGATAGACGGCCTGGCGCGCGAAGACGGCATCCGTCGCCTGGAAAACCGCTGGAACGGTGTCGAGGAGCGCCTGGACGCCTTCGACCGGAACCGCGACGACGAACTCGTGGCCCTCGCCTACCGGCTCGATGACATCAAGTCGCAAATCGGCTCGCTGGATAACGGAGCGGCCTTCGACGGATTGCAGGAAAAGCTGCTCGCGATTGCCGATGCGATCGAGCTCTTGGGACGGCAAATACAGCCGGATGACGGCCGCGTCGTCTCGCAGCTTGCCGATTTTGATGCGCGGTTTGATGAAATCAGCCGGGCGATCGCCGTCAGCAGCCGCAGTGCTGCCGACTTTGACAACGCTTTCGTCAGCCGTCTCGAAAGTCGGCTTGGCGATCTTTCGCGGCAGATCGACGAAGCTCGTCCGGTCGAGACCGGGCTCGGGGCGCGGATCGAAGCGCTGACAGCGCGCATCGAAGAACTGTCGAGCGAAAAGGCTGCAACGCGGCTCGAGGAGCGCCTCGACGAACTCTCGATGCTGCTCGAAAGCAACCAGAAAAATGCGCAAGCGGAACTGGCTGACTATCTCGCCGACATTTCACAGCGGATCGAGTCCCTGGACCGAGGCAGCGTCAACTCGGCTCTGGCGGAACGCCTCGACTATCTCGCGCGCCGGATCGACGACTTGAACATGCACGCCGCGCCACCCGTGGCGGATCAGCGCTTCGAGCGTCTGGAAGACCGTCTTGCGGATATCGCGCAACGCCTGGAAGAAACGCATGCCGCTCCGTTCGACGACCGTGAGGCGCTGCGCAACCTCGAGGCTCAGATCGCCAATCTGTCGACGTTGATCGGCCAGCCACGCGTCGAGGCCGGCGCGGCTCCGGTCGATTTCGAAAGCCGGATGAGCGCTCTTGAAGACTACCTGGCAACCAGTGACGAATACATCATCGAAGCGGCGCGCCAGGCGGCCGAGGCTGTCATGGAGGCCTTTGCCAAGAAGGGGCCGATGCATGCCAGCGGTGACATGGCGGCAATCTCGGCACTCGCCGAAGATCTGAGGACGCTCGAGGATCTCAGCCGTTCAAGCAATGAACGCACGGCGCGGACATTCGAGGCCCTGCATGAAACGCTGGTTCAGATCGCCGAGAAGCTGGAACTGCTCGAAGGCCGCGAGCCGGTTGCTGCCGCTGTGCGGTCCGAGGCAACGATAACGCGCGACATGCCAGCAATGCCGAAGGCCGCGCAGCCGGAATTCGGCAATCCGTTCGGTAGCGCCCGTCTCGATGATCGCGACGACGATCGTGGGCGCAATGTCCGGGTGCTGCAGGCGGAAGACGAGGTATCAGCAGCCGCGCCGGTCTCCGCCACTGCCGATGATCTGGTGATTGCCGAGGCAGTTTCCACGGTCGAAAAGGGCGAGGTTCGGGAGCCGGCGCCCCCCGCCAAGGCGGGATTGCTCGCCGGTCTCACACGTCGCTTCAGCGGAAAACGAACTGCGACGTTGCCTGAGCGTGTGCGGCAGGTGGTCGAACCCGCTCCATCGATCGACCCGTCCGAGATGCTCGCCCCCGAGGATGCCAACCAGCTGCTCGAGCCCGGCTCCGGTGCGCCGGACGTCAAGAAGATTCTCGAGCGCGTCCGCGCCGGTCAGATAAGCCGCGGCGGCCAGCCGGCCGTCGAAGGCGACAAGGCCGATTTCATCGCGGCTGCGCGTCGCGCGGCGCAATTGGCGGTCGAGGAAGCGGATACGCTGAACGCCGTGAAGGACGGAAGCGGCTCATCCGGCATCGGTGCCTTTGCCCGTCATCGCCGTCCGATCCTGATGGCGGTCGGTGCGGTGCTCCTGGCAATCATGTCCTATCCGCTCGTCAGCACCGTCCTCAAGGGCCGGGACATGCCCGAAGTCCAGCCCGTAGCGGCGATCGAGCAGAAGGCGGTTCCGCAGGTTGCAGAAGCGAAGGCACTGGACGACCGTCTGACAGAAACGGCCTCCGCCCCTGCCGCAAAGATACCGGCAGATGCGCTGGAGACGAATGCGGCGCCAACCGCACTGGCGGCCGGCGCAGCGAATACGACTCCGGCGGTGACGGCCTCGGCTGAGACCGCGACCGCCGGCAGCAGTCACGCGCCGTTGCTGCACCCCGCAAGCGAACCGGCAAGAGCGAGCACGGCGACATTTCAGGCCGCTCCTGCCGTCACTGCCAAAGCAGGGACATTCGAGCCGATCGACAAGGCCGGCGATATAGTCCTTCCGGAAGGTTTTGGTCCGCCAGCTCTTGTCACGGCCGCCAAGGGTGGCGACCCTCTCGCCTTCTACGAGATCGGCACACGCTTCACCGAAGGTCGCGGCGTCAAGATAGATCCCGCGGAAGCGGCAAGATGGTATCAGCGCGCGGCGGATGCCGGCGTGATCCCGGCCGAGTACCGGCTCGCCAATCTCTATGAAAAAGGGGCGGGCGTCGCGCGGGACCCGGTCAAGGCGAAGACGCTTTACCTCAAGGCCGCCGCCGCTGGCAACGCCAGCGCGATCCACAATCTCGCCGTCATGCTCGCCAGCGGCCGCGACGGGGCACCGGATTTCGCCGAAGCTGCCAAATGGTTCGAGAAGGCGGCGAGCCTCGGCGTCCGCGACAGTCAATTCAACCTCGCGGTGCTTTATGCCCGCGGCAATGGCGTCAAGCAGGACCTGGAGGAATCCTACAAGTGGTTCTCGATTGCGGCTCGCGACGGCGACAAGGATGCCGGCGAAAAGCGCGACGAAATTGCCAAGGCGATGAAGCCGGAACAACTGGCTAGCGCCATGGCCAAGGCCGACTCATGGAAACTCCAGCCGGTCGACGCCAAGGCCAACACCGTGGATATCCCCGACGCGTGGGTCGGTCCGCCCACCAAGACAGCCACGGTCGACATGACCAAGGCCGTGCGCAATATCCAGGCGATTCTCAACAACAATGGGTTCGACGCCGGCGCGCCGGATGGACATATGGGCAAGAAGACGATTACCGCCATCAAGGCCTTCCAGAAATCCATTGGCCAGGAGCCGACGGGAGAGATCACCGACGCACTCGTCAAGGAACTTTTGAAGCGGAACTCCTAAAGCTATTCCAGGCAAAGTGCGCAGCGGTTTTCCGTCCGGAATTGCGTTGTTCTAAAAGCTATTCCAGGCAAAGTGCGCAGCGGTTTTCCGTCGGAATTGCGTCGCCTCAAAGAACTCGATCATCTCACTGTTTCAATAAAACAACGTAATGATCGACAGCGCCGCGCAAGCGTACTCTCCTGTCAACCGCCGCCGCAATAAAGCCGCAGATCGGCGCGACAGGGTTCAGGGGCGAATTCTGGGGCCATGTGCCTGAAAAGGTTGACAGCTCCGGCCCTGGGGCGCATGAGGAATTGCCGCTTGTTCTCGTCGCCGAGGGGCGGTCCGCCATGCATCCCCGCTCGTGGTAGATCACTTGCCACTTTGAAACCTCGCGCCGCGCGTCTCTCCGGATGCGTGCGGAATGCGAATAATTCTACAGCGCCGCGCGTCCGATCGGGCGCGCTAAGATCGCTGTAGCACCTAAATTGCTGGATGATTTTGTCCTTAGATCGATTCCGATTTAAGAAATCATGCAGTGGGCGTTGCACAATTCCTCAATCGATTCCGGTTAAGGAATGTGGAGACGCAGTTTCGCCCGCGTCGCGGGCCTTTGTCGTATTGAGGTTCGGCCGTGACGGTCTATCTGCCCATTGCAGAGTTGTCGGTGAACATACTCATCATTCTCGGCATGGGTGCGGCCGTCGGATTTCTGTCCGGCATGTTTGGCGTCGGCGGCGGTTTCTTGATCACTCCGCTGTTGATCTTCTATAACATTCCACCGGTTGTGGCGGTGGCGACGGGCGCAAATCAGGTGGTGGCCTCCTCGATCTCCGGTGCGATAACGCATTTCCGCCGAGGCACAATCGATATCAAGCTCGGTACGGTGCTGCTTTGCGGCGGACTCGTCGGCGCGACTCTGGGCGTCTGGCTTTTCTCGCTGTTGCGCCGGGTGGGGCAGCTCGACCTCGTGATCTCGCTGCTTTACGTCGTGCTGCTGGGCTCGGTCGGTGGCTTGATGCTCTGGGAGAGCATCGGCGCGATGCGGAAGGCTGCAAAGAACCAGTCAACGCCACGCCGCCGGCCTGGGCAGCACAACTGGATTCACGGCCTGCCGCTCAAGATGCGATTCAAGAAATCGAAGATCTATCTGAGCGTCATTCCGGTCGCCACGCTCGGTTTCGCCATCGGCATCCTAACCTCGATCATGGGCGTCGGCGGCGGCTTCATCATGGTGCCGGCGATGATCTATCTCTTGCGCATTCCGACGAGCGTCGTCGTCGGCACCTCGCTCTTCCAGATCGTCTTCGTCTCGGCCTATACCGTGATCGTCCAGGCATCGACAAACTACACGGTCGACATCGTGCTCGCCTTCGTGTTGATGATCGCTGGCGTCATCGGGGCGCAATATGGCGTTCGCGTCGGCCAGCGGTTGCGTGGCGAACAGTTGCGGGCGCTGCTTGCTCTTCTCGTCCTCGCCGTCGGTATCCGGTTGGCGATCGAACTCATCATTCCGCCGAAGGATATCTATTCGGTTGTTTCAGCGGGGTTCGGCTTCTGATGTTCGATCTCGCGCGCCTATGTCTTGTCTCCTTGGTTCTCGCCCTCGCGGCGCCAGCCGCTGCCCAGGTTCAGGAAGACCTCTCGGAATTCACGGAGAAGCTCGAGATCGGCATTTCGACGGACGAGATCTCCATCACCTCCGACTTTCGCGGCGCCGACCTCACGATCTTCGGTGCAATCGACGGGTTTGACGAAAACCTGCTCGCCCAGGGCAAGTACAGCATCATCGTCACCCTCGAAGGTCCCAAGGAAAACGCGACGGTACGCAGGAAGGAGCGCGTCTTCGGCATCTGGGTGAACACGCGTTCGATGACCTTCGAGCTGGTGCCGGAATCCTATTCGCTGTCGAGCACGCATGACATCGAGACGATCGCGCCGCCGGGCGAGCTGGGCAACATGGGTATCGGCGTCGATCACATGCGTCTCGTGCCGCTGGGATTCGTCGGCGACGGCAGCAATCTCGGCGAGTTCCGCAACGCTTTCCGCCGGATCAGGGAGACGAGTGGTGTCTACCAGCGCGACCCAGGCGGCGTGCGGTTTATCAGTTCGAGCCTGTTCAGGGCGTCCGTGCGCCTCCCTGCCAATGTGCCGAATGGCGTCCACATCGTGCGGGCCTATCTTTTCCGTGACGGCCTGTTCGTCGCCGCAAAAGCGCTTCCGCTGACAGTCGTCAAAACCGGCCTCGAACAGGCGATCACGCGCGCAGCGCACGATCAGCCCGTGGTCTATGGTCTCTTTGCCGTGCTCCTGGCGGTCATCACCGGCTGGGGAGCCAGTCTGCTGTTCCGCAAGGAGTGAAGCTTTTCTCATCGACATAGGCCTTTTTCGCGTTTTCTTTGTGCGGTGGCGGTCCAGGCAATTCCAGGAAAAGTGTGCCACGTTTTCCGTCCGGAATTGGCCGTCTCAAAGACTTAGAGCATTTCCTCGTTTCATTAAAACGGGGAAATGATCTAAGGAGTGGGAAGGCATTTTGACATCGGAGCGCCCTTGAGGAGAGGCGCGGTACTCCGGGCAGCAGAGGAAACCCCATGAAACCGATTTTTGTCCAGTTGCAGTGCGCTCCCGGCAAGACCTACGAGGTGGCCGACGAGATCTACCGCAAGGAGATCGTCTCGGAGATGTATTCGACGAGCGGCGATTATGATCTGCTTCTGAAGATCTACGTTCAGGAGGGTGACGATATCGGCAAGTTCATCAACGATAACATCGCATCGGTTCCGGGCATTTCCCGGTCGTTGACGACCTTGACCTTTAACGCGTTCTGAAATCGCTTCCGGCGCGGCTTGTTTCGCCCTACAGCGCCGCGCGTCTTACGGACGCGCAAAGATCGCTGCAGTAGCCGACGCCTTCCTTGTTCGAGGAGGCAGCCTTCCCGTTCTTCCAACAATTGCCCTGACAATCTTCCGCCTGCCGCGTCCCGCAACGGCGCCGGATGTCAAGGTATTCCAGATAAACCGGTTGCAAATTGAAATCGGTTGGCTATGATGAAACCGCTTCGATTATGCAAGCAGTTTCACGGAGGATGGAATCATGGGCAAGGTCATTGTCTGGAATCTGGTCACGCTCGACGGGTACTTCGAAGGCACGAAGAAATGGGATCTCGACTTCCATAACCGTGCTTGGGGGCCAGAGCTGGAAGCGCTCAGTCTGGAATTCGGAGACAAGGCGCAGGCGCTCGTCTTCGGTCGGGTCACCTATGAGGGCATGGCGGCCTATTGGCCGACGGCGGAAGGGGAGGGCCCGGTGAAGACCTTTATGAATGCCCTTCCGAAGATTGTCGCCTCGCGCAGGATGGAAAAGGCGGATTGGAACAATAGCCGCGTCGTTCGGGACGTCGCCCCCGAATTGCGGCGACTGAAGGCGGAAAGCGAGAAGAACCTCTATATCTTCGGAAGCGCCGACCTCGTCGCGTCGCTGCTGCCGGAGAACGTCGTCGACGAGATCATGCTTTGCCTCGTTCCCGTGCAGCTCGGTGACGGGACGCCGTTCTTCAAGAAGGCCACGGCCGCGACGCCGTTCAGTCTGCTCGAGGCGCGTCCGCTTTCCAACGGCAGCGTTATTCTCCGCTACGCCCCGGAAGCGGTCTGATGCGTTTGCCCATGACTACAGCGCCGCGCGTCCAATCGGACGCGCAAAGATCACCGCGGACAGTTGCGCCGCCTCAGCCAATGAGATTGTCGTAACGAACTGAGTAGATGCGATTGCGGCCAAGCATGTGGGCAACCAACTTGCCGTGATCGAAGAGGCCGCTCATCGCCCGGTGGCGCAGATCGAGCCCGCCGGTCGTAACGCCGAAGGCCGGCATCAGGAGCCGCTTGCCGTCGGTTGCGAAGCAGGCGCGCCGGACCGACCTTTCACGGCGCCGGACGGTCGCCGACGGATGCAGGTGGCCGGCGATCTCACCCTCGGCCTCAATCCTCGACGGTTCGTGCCGGAAGACGAGCCCGGCATGACGGAGCTCGTCCATGGAGGCGCCCGGCAGCCCCCACGCGCCATCCGGATCGTGGTTGCCGTTGATCCAGATCCAGTCACGGCCGCGGGCCATGGCCGCGATCATCTGCCGAAAAGTCTCCGGCATCGCCACGGATCCCTTCCGGTCATGGAAGTTGTCGCCAAGACTGATAACCGTGCGGGGATCGTGGCGAGCGATTACCGCCTCGAGAATGCGCAGCGTCGCAAGCGTATCGTAGGGCGGCAGCATCATGCCACGCCGGGCGAAGGCCGAGCCTTTTTCGAGATGAAGGTCGGAGACGACGAGCGTGCCGCTCTCTGTGAGATAGAGACCGCCGAGCGGGTCGCAGATCGCGGCGACGCCGTTAACTGTGGTGCGCGCGTGAAAAGTGGCATTTGCAGGCGGAGCCGACATCGCGTGAACAAGTCGATGCATGTTATCCCGCCATTCTCTGGAGTGACGTGCGGGGGCCTGAACCCCCGTCTGGCCTGCCGACCATCTCTCTCATATCGTTTCCCTATCCATCATGGCCGGCGCCCATCGCCTCGTTCAACAGGTCATCGGCCGCCTCCGTCAGCAGGAAGTCGTGAGCCTCTCCGTGGATCACTTCCTTGCCGATCTCCAGCATCACGGGGATGGCGAGCGGCGAGATATGATCGAGCCGGCGGTGGGTAATGTGGCCCTTGATTCGCTTCAGCATAGATCCGAGCCGGCCGATGTCCAAAAGTCCTGTCGCGGCGTCGCTGCGCGTTGCCTCCAGCAGAATGTGGTCCGGCTCGTGCGCCCGCAATACGTCGTAAATGAGATCGGCCGAAACAGTAATCTGTCGCCCGGTTTTCTCCTTGCCCGGATGGCGCTGGTCGATCAATCCGGCAATGACGGCGCAGTTGCGGAAGGTGCGCTTTAAGAGGAAGGATTCGTTCAACCAGACTTCGAGGTCGTCGCCGAGCATGTCTTCGTCGAAGAGTTGCGCGAGCGACGGGCGGCGTGCCCGGAAGGCGCTGCTGAGATCGTCGAGCGCCCAAACGGCGAGCGAATAGTCGGTGGCGACGAAGCCGAGCGGTTTCAGGCCGGCGCGGTCGAGGCGGCGCGTCAAGAGCATGCCGAGCGTCTGGTGCGCAAGCCGGCCCTCGAAGGCGTAGATCACCATGTAGTGGCGGCTGCCGCGCGGGAAGGTTTCGATCAGCAGCTCATCCGCGCGCGGCAGCATCGAGACGTCCTTCTGCAGCGCCAACCAGTCGCGCACCTGGTCCGGCAATGAGGCGCGGCGCGCGGGATCGGCAAGCATCTTGCGAACTTGCGCCGCGAGATAGGTGGAGAGCGGGAATTTCCCGCCGGCATAGGTCGGCACCTTCGGGTCGAAGGAAAAGGCTTGGGAGACGAGGCACTCGTTTTCGCGGATGCCCTCGAAACGGACGACCTTGCCGGAAAAGAGAAATGTGTCGCCCGGTGACAGCATTTCGAGGAAATATTCCTCCACCTTGCCGAGCGTCATGCCGCCCCTGCCAAGCGAGCCGCGCGCGTTGCGCTTTACCATGCGCACGTTCAGCATCGGGGATTCGACGATGGTTCCGACATTGAGGCGGTATTGCTGGGCGACCATCGGGTTCGACACCCGCCAAAGCCCGTCCTTCGTCTTGCGGATGCGGGCGTAGCGTTCATAGGTGCGAAGTGCATAGCCGCCGGTGGCGACGAAATCGACGATGCGCTCGAACGTCTCCCAGGAAAGATCCGCGTAGGGCGCCGCGCTGGTGATCTCCCGATGAAGCTCGACGGCATCGAAGGGCTTCGCGCAGGCAATTCCCAAGACATGTTGGGCCAGCACGTCGAGCGCGCCTCGGCCGACGGGCGGCGTATCCTGCGCGCCGATATAGTTGGCGTCGAGCGCCGCCTGGCATTCCATCACTTCGAAGCGGTTGGCGGGCACGAGGATCGCCCGGCTCGGCTCGTCCATGCGATGGTTGGCGCGGCCGATGCGTTGGGCAAGGCGGCTCGCCCCTTTGGGAGCGCCGACATGGACCACGAGATCGACATCTCCCCAGTCGATGCCGAGATCGAGCGTCGAGGTGGCGACGACGGCACGCAGCCGGTTTTCGGACATCGCCGCCTCGACCTTGCGGCGTTGCGCGACATCGAGGGAACCGTGATGGAGCGCGATCGGCAGGTTATCATCGTTGATCTTCCAGAGTTCCTGGAACAGCATTTCCGCCTGGCTGCGGGTGTTGACGAAAAGCAGCGTCGTGCCGTGATCCTTGATGGCGGCATAGATGTCGACGATCGCATAACGCGCCGAATGCCCGGCCCAAGGCACCTGTTCGTCAGTGCGCAGGATCGAGATTTCCGGCTTCGCGCCACCGGAAACGGTAATCAGTCCTGCATGATACTGCCGCTCCTCGGTCTGCGCTACGAGCCAGCGCTGCAAGTCCATTGGCTCGGCGACGGTTGCCGAAAGCCCGATCGTCTGGAGTTCGGGCGCCAGCCGGCGCAGTCGTGCGAGACCGAGCGAGAGCAGATGTCCGCGCTTCGAGGTCACCAGCGAGTGCAATTCATCGAGCACGACGTAGCGCAGATCCTTGAAGAAGCGCTCCGCCTCGCCATCGGCGATGAGGAGGGCGAGCTGCTCCGGCGTGGTCAGCAGGATATCGGGCGGATTGAGCTTTTGGCGCTGTCGCTTGCCCTGCGGCGTGTCGCCCGTCCGGTTCTCAATCCTGACCGGCAGACCCATCTCGGCTACGGGCTTCATCAGGTTGCGTTCGATGTCGACCGCGAGCGCTTTCAGCGGCGATATATATAGCGTGTGGATGCCGATGAAGGGTGAGCCGGGCGGGATCTTGCCGCGCCGCGTAAGCGTGACCAGCGAAGGCAGAAATCCGGCAAGCGTCTTGCCGGCACCAGTCGGCGCGATCAGAAGCGTGCTTTCACCCGCCTCTGCGCGTGACAGGAGTTCGACCTGGTGGGCGCGAGGTCGCCACCCCTTCTCCGCGAACCACCGGAGAAACGGCGCCGGCAACGTCAGCGCGTCGCTTTCCGGCAATGGAGAATCGATCCTGTTCACGGGGAACAAAAGTAGATCATGTTCCGGAAAAGAGAAGGCCGCTATGCAGCGTGTTACGACTGCCCCTCTCCTCGGATTTAACCTGAAAGGGCGCTCGCTTGTCGCACGCTTCCCGCCCCCTCAAAGCGCGATATACCGATCAGCGCGGTGATTGATGGCCACGAACAGGTTGAGGACGACCGCGCCGAGCACCGACCAGACGACAACGGACGGCGTCGTAACAGTGAAGGCGATGGCGAGGACGACCATGTCGATCGCAAGCTGCACCAGCCCGGCGCGAATGCCGAACCGCTCCTGCAGGTAGATCCCCAAAATGCCGACGCCGCCGAGGCTGGCGCGGTGGCGGTAGAGTGCGAGAAGCCCGTAGCCGAGCAGCAGCCCGCCGAGCAGGGCGGCCCACGCGGGATGAATTTCGCCAACCTGAAACAGACGGGATTGCGTGTCGGTCAGAAACGACGTCAGCGCAATGGCGATGAACGTTTTGATGGTGAAGGCCGGCCCGAGCCGCTTCAGCGACAGGTAGAAGAAGGGCAGGTTGAGGAGAAAGAAGGCAAGGCCGAAGTTCACGCCGGTCGCGTAATGCAGCAGGAAGGCGATGCCGGCGGTGCTGCCGGTCAGAAGTCCGGCGCTCGCGAGGAAATAGAGCCCGAGCGCGGCGACGAGGCTGCCGGAAAAGATGCCCTGCACGTCCTCGACAGGCGTGTGCCGGGTGGGGCTGGTGTTCCAGAGACCAAAAACGCTGCTGCCTTGTGCCATGACGAAACCCCGATTGCTACTGCGTGACTCGCGTCCGATTGGACGCGCGGCGTAGGCCATCAGCATTGCTGCAATGCACAAAACATTCAAGAAAAATATGTAAGCAATGCTGACCTATTTTCGATTGGCAGCTTTGCGTTCTATGCAGGCTTCCGAACGAGAAACAGAATTCCCGCGATCGGCTTTCCGGCATCCATGCGAATGACCGTGCGGTCCGTTGCGACCAGCGAAAACCCGTGTTCAGCGCTGACATTGCCGATATAGCGTTCGGAATGCGCGTAACGCAGCGACCGTCGGAGAATGAAATCGTCGTCCGTTGCTGCGTCCTCGACGGAAAACGCGAAGAGGCCACCGGGTGCGAGCAGTCGGTCGGCGATCACGAAGACGTTTTCGAGATTGCCGAGATACATCAACACGTCCGCTGCACTGACGAGATCGGCTCTTGCGGCGGTAAACTCGCCGAACGCGCCGGAGCATTCCGGTGCGAGCGACAGGTCCGCCTGCGCCAGGCGGTCGTAGATCGTCTTTGCCTCTGCCTTGGCCAGCATGTTGGCGGAGAGGTCGAAGCCTTCGAGATAGGCGCAACGATGGCGGATGCGCTCGCCAAAAAGGCCAGTGCCGCAACCGAGGTCGGTGACGTGATGAAAACGGCGGCCGTCGGTCGCTCGGTCGATCAGCGCTGCGAGCTTTTCGGGGACGCTATATTCGAGCTTCTCGACGAGGGCCTTGTCGAAGCGTTCCGCATAGTCGTCGAAGAGACGTTCGACATAGACGCTCGGCGGCTGTTCGGGTGTATCGGCGGCGCCGAGAAGGGCGAGCTTTAGGCCAGCGCCGAAAATGTCCTCGGGATTGAGCCGCAGCGTGTTGCGAAGTGCCTCGATCGCTGCCTCTTTTCGGCCAGATTTTTCCTCATAGTCCGCCAGCCGAAACCAGCCTGCGGCCCAGTCGGGCGCGCGTTCGAGAGCCTGGGCCATCAGTTCTGCCGCACTTTGCGGTTCACCTGATTCGGCGAGCATCTTGGCGTAGTCGGCGCGGCGATCGGCGATCAGGTCGCCGGAGGTAAGCTGGTTGAGGGTCATCGACATGACGGCGTGGTTTGCGATGGACGCTTCTGGCGCTGGCCACGGAAAAATACAAGCGGAATTTGAAGGACGACGCAACTCGCTTTCTGTTGCGCCTTGCGACCTCGGTGAAGGCGGCTTATTTGAGGGTAACAGGAGAATATTCGCTGATGTCGGACGGACTTAACAAGTTTCTGGGGGACACGCCGTTGCGCGTGCTGGTCAAGCTCGTGGTGGTGTCGATCCTTGTCGGTTTCGTCATGACCGTGTTCGACTGGTATCCGGTCGACATCTATTTCGCCGTTCGCAATTTTCTGCTCGACCTGTGGCGTACGGGTTTCGCGGCCCTTGGAAGGGTCGGCGACTATCTGTTGCTTGGCGCCGCGATCGTCATTCCCGCCTTCCTCATTCTTCGTGTTTTGAGCTATCGACGGTAAGCATGCAGCATCAGCAATTTCTGATCCGCAGGCGCGTCCTGTTGCGGGCTGGCGGTTTCCTCTCATTCGGCGCACTTGCCGGCTGCACGACATCAAACCTCCTGTCTACTGGCGAAGGCAGCGGAAGCGACCAGACGACAGCGACGCTTGGCTATGTAAACACGCTCCGGAAGGATCGCGGGCTGTCGTCTCTCGTTCACGATCCCGTCGCGTCGGTTGCGGCCTTGAGCCAGGCGGCGCGCATGGCGCGTGTCGGCAAGATGCAGCACAACATCGGCTGGCGCGACAATTTCTACGACCGGATGAAATCACAGGGCGTTACCCTTCCGGCAGCGGAAAACATCGCCATGGGCCAGGACGATGCGGAGAGTGCCTATAACGCCTGGTTCCATTCTCCGAAGCACCTCGAAAACATGCTCGGTACATACCGTGGCCTCGGTGTTGCAGTGGCGCAGAATTCCGCTTCCGGAAACCGCCCCTTTTGGGCCATGGTGCTCTCCGGCTGATGTGATTCCCCTTGTGGGTGGTTCGGAAGCCGCCCATGAGGATATTGACGATGGCTGCCACGGAGGCCCTCAAACGCGACGCGCATGCTGGCGAAGCCGGTCCGTTTCACGTCACCAATCGGCTGATCTTCTCCATCGCCCTGCCGATGACGCTGGGGTTCCTGACGACGCCGCTGCTTGGTCTTGTTGACACCGCGGTGGTCGGCCGTCTCGGCCGGGCGGATCTGCTAGCCGGGCTCGCGGTTGGCGCCGTGATGTTCGACCTGATCTTCACGACCTTCAACTTCCTTCGGGCTGCTACCACCGGTCTTGTGGCGCAGGCCTATGGCCGAGGCGACCGCCGCGAGCAGCAGGCGGTCTTCTGGCGGTCGCTGGTGATCGCGCTTGTCTCGGGCGTCGCGGTCGTCTTGCTCTCGCCTTTGCTGTTTGCCGCTGGCCTCTGGCTGATGGCGCCCGGTGCCGAGGTCGAAGCGGTCACGCGCACCTATTTCTTCTATCGGATCCTGTCCGGGCCGGCGGCGCTCGCTAATTACGCGATCCTCGGCTTCGTCCTCGGGCGCGGCGAAGGGTCCATCGGCCTCCTGCTGCAGACGCTCATCAACGGCATCAACATCGTGCTTTCCATCCTGCTCGGCCTCGTCCTCGGTTGGGGCGTGACTGGCGTGGCGCTGGCGACGGTGACGGGCGAAGTCATCGGCGCACTCGTAGGCTTCGCGATCGTCTATGGGAGATTTGACCGGCGCGATGCGCCAGACTGGCGGACGGTCTTCGCCCGCGAGCGGCTGAAGCCACTCTTCGGTCTCAACCGCGACATCATGATCCGCTCCTTCGTGCTGCTTGCAGCCTTCACGCTGATGACGCGGATCGGCACGGCCTTCGGGCCTGTGACGCTTGCCGCCAACGCCGTGCTGATGACGATTTTCCTGGTCGCCGGATACTATCTCGACGGCCTCGCCAATGCGGCCGAGCAGTTGACAGGACGATCGATCGGCGCCGGATATCGTCCGGCCTTCGATCGCGCCTTGCGCATGACCGCGCTTTGGTCGCTTGGACTCGCTGCACTGACGACGCTTGGCTTCCTCGTCTTCGGGGATGCGCTGGTCGATGTGCTGACGACCGCGCCGGATGTGCGGGCGCTCGCTTACGAATACATGCCCTGGGCGGCGCTGACGGCGCTGACCGGCGCGCTCGCCTTCCTGATGGATGGCGTTTTCATCGGCGCCACCTGGTCACGCGATATGCGCAACATGATGCTGGCAGCCTTTATCGGCTATGTGTTCGCGCTCGCGATACTGATCCCGGCCTTCGGCAATCACGGGCTCTGGGCAGGGCTCAATCTGTTCCTGCTCATGCGCGGGCTGTTCCTGCTGGTCCTGGTACCGCGGCGCGCCGCTCAGGCGTTTCGCGCGGCCCAGTAGTCCAGGCGGCTGTCGCGGATGTCGCGGATTGAGGCGAGCTTCTCGCGATCGCAGAGTTCTGACAGCCCCCTCACGATCCGGCCAGGCAGCGCCGGCCCCTCATAGACCATGCAGGAATAAAGCTGGACGAGATCGGCGCCGGCGCGGATCTTCTCCGCCGCGGTTTCCGCCGAGTGGACGCCGCCGACGCCGATGATCGGCAGGGCGGGGCCGACGCGCTTGCGCATCCGCGCGAGCACTGCCGTCGATTTTTCGAAAAGCGGCCTGCCAGAAAGCCCGCCCGCTTCTTGAGCCTGCCGCCGGTCCTTCAATCCGTCGCGCGCAAGCGTGGTGTTGGAAACGATCAGGCCGTCGAGATCGTGTGCCAAGGCTTCAGCCGCGATGTCGTCCATCCCTTCCTCGGTGAGATCAGGGGCGATCTTCAGGAAAACCGGAATTCGCTTCGCGCTTTTCCTTGCTTCCTCGTCGCGGGCCGCAAGCACAGCCGAAAGCAGCGCTACCAGGCTTTCGCGCGCCTGGAGGTCTCGCAGACCGGGCGTGTTCGGCGATGAGATGTTGGCCGTGAAATAGTGCGCGACCGGATAGAATGTCCGGATGCCCGCGACATAGTCGTTGATGCGATCGGCGCTGTCCTTGTTGGCGCCGATATTGACGCCGATCAGTGCCTGACGCGAGCAGGCTTGAAGGCGCGCGAGCGCGGCTCCGTGGCCCTCGTTGTTGAAGCCCAGGCGGTTGATGACCGCCTGATCTTCCACCAGCCGAAAGATACGGGGTTTGTCGTTGCCGGGCTGCGGTCTAGGCGTGACGGTGCCGATTTCGGTGAAACCGAAGCCGATCCTCAGGAGCACCTCCGGCACTTCTGCATTCTTATCGTACCCGGCCGCCATGCCGATGGGGTTAGGGAAGGTGAGACCGGCGATTTCTTGGCTGAGGCGCGGATCGGCCGGCGCCGCGCAACTTGGCACCAGTCCACTTTTGAGCGCCTTGATCGATAGGCCGTGCGCGGCCTCCGGATCGAGAAGGAACAGACCGCTGCGTGAGAGAAATTTCAGGGCATCGATCATGGTAGAAGCTCGGGAAAGACGTGGAGGCCGTCGGCACCCAATGGCAACGGCTTCTCCCAGATCACCGCATCGAGCGGGAGCGGCCCGTAGAGATGGGGAAACAGCGCGCCGCCGCGCGACGGCTCGTACACGAGCTTGTCGCCAAGGGCCGCACCATTGATGGCGACGAGCACCAGGCCGTCCTGCCCTTCGAAGTGCCTTGCGGCCGTTTCGACGACCTGATCCCCGGTCGAGAAATGGATGAAGCCATCGGCGAGGTCGACGGGCGCCCCCGTGAATTGTCCAGCCCGCCGCGCCTCCTGCCATAGCAGTGCCGGGACGATTTTGTATATAATGGCGTTCATGTGCCCGCTTGTCCGTCGTGAAACCCAATCGTGGCCTTGCCGCAAATATTGGCGCTTGTCCACCACGGAAGGCGGATTTCCGCAGCATCCAATGGAGGAGCTGTCATGAGGAAGGTAGTTGCGGCACTGGCGATGGGGCTGACGCTCGGCTGGGTCGCGTCGGCCTATGCCCAGGAGGTGGCCCCTGGGCGCTACAGCATGCAAAAATCGGACACCGGCATCGCGCGGCTCGACACTGAGACGGGAGAGGTTACATTGTGCCGGGAAAAGGATGGCGAGCTCGTCTGCCGGATGGCGGCCGATGAGCGGTCGGCCTTCGAGCGGGAGATCGATCTTTTGACCAAACGCGTCGAGGCACTGGAAAAGGCCGTCAAAAGCGGTGAAACAGCGATGAAACCGGCTCTTCCGAGCGATGAAGAGATTGACCGGACGATGAGCATCATGGAAAGAATGATGCGTAAGTTCATGGAGATCGTGAAGGATCTCGAAGGGAGCGGAGACGGTTCCACCGATGGTTCCGGGGTGCCGCAAAAGACCTGACGGGCGTCGGCACGAACCATTGAGACGCGATCCGGCGCGTTGGAGGATGCGCAGGGTTCGGGGGCTGAGGCTCTTGGGAGGGAGCATCCTATGCCGGAAATGACCATCATCATCGCCGATGACCACCCGCTCTTTCGTGGTGCAATGCGCCAGGCGCTGAGCGGCATGGCCGATGCCCCGGGTATAGTCGAAGCGGGTGATTTCGCGGCCGCGCGCAAAGCGGCGACCGAATATCCGGATGCGGACCTGATGCTGTTGGACCTCACCATGCCCGGCGTCAGCGGTCTTTCGGGCCTTATTGCGTTGCGGGCGGAGTTTCCGAGCCTCCCGGTTATGATCGTCTCGGCCCACGACGACCCGGCGACCATTCATCGTGCGATCGATCTAGGTGCCGCCGGTTTCCTCTCCAAGTCTGCTGGCATCGATGAAATTCGCGACGGCATCACCAAGGTGATCGCCGGTGAAGTTTTCGTTCCGGCGGGCTACGACCAGAATCAGGAATACGAGCCGGAAGTGGCCGATCTCCTCCATCGGCTGCAGACGCTGACGCCGCAGCAGTCGCGCGTGCTCAGCATGCTTGCCGAGGGCCTGCTCAACAAGCAGATCGCCTACGAGCTCGGCGTCTCGGAGGCGACGATCAAGGCCCATGTTTCAGCGATCCTGCTGAAGCTCAACGTCGACAGCCGCACGCAGGCAGTCATCCAGCTGTCGAAGATCGGTACGGTGGCAGCGGCTTAATCTGCCGGTCACGTTCGCTTCTGCCCTCATACGCGGCACTTCCAAAGTCCCCTCTCTCGGGGAGCAGTATGAGGGCATTTCCGTCAGCCGCCCCTATTCCGCAGCCGCTTTCCCGGCAACAGAGAGCTGGGTCAACCATGCGCGCATGGCTGCCGGCCGTACGGGCTTGTTTTGCAGGGCGATAGCATCGCGTTCGGCGGCGCCGCGTACCTCTGGCGAGCGGTCGGCCGTGACCAGCAGGGCTGGAAGGCTTTCCCCCCAAAGCGCGCGGATGCGGGCAATTGCTTCGATACCGGTGCCGTCGCCGAGATGATAATCGGCGATGATCGCATCGGGTCTCTTCGCTTGAAGGTTGGGGCCCATCTCCGAGCAGCCCGCAAGCGATTCCACTGTGGTGACGTTGCAGCCCCATCCCCCAAGTAGCACTGCCATGCCGTCGAGGATTTTCGGCTCATTATCGATGCAGATGACGCTCAGACCGGCCAGGGCATCACTCGCCTTCGCGGCCGCGACGTCTCGCGGTTTGGCGCGTTCGCTCACGCGTGCTTCGAGTGGCACCGCGACCTTGAAGCCCGTGCCTTTGCCATGTTTCGACTGAAGGCTGACCGGGTGGTTGAGGACGCGCGAGATGCGGTCGACGATCGAGAGGCCGAGGCCGAGGCCGGCCGCGGTGCGCGCGCCTTCGTCGAGGCGCGCGAACTCCTTAAAGACGGTGCGAAATTTCGAGGGCGGAATGCCGATACCGGAATCGAGCACCTCGATCGTCGCGGTCCGGCCGCGGCGGCGCACCCCGACGAGCACCTTGCCCTTCAGCGTGTATTTGATGGCGTTCGAGACAAGGTTCTGGACCACCCGTCGCAGGAGGTTCGGGTCGCTGCGCACGACGAGGGACGTCGGCATGACGATGAGTTCGAGATCCTTCGCCCGCGCCATCGGCGCGAAATCCGTCTCGATGCGCCGGAGCAAGTCGTTGAGCGGCACGGATTGCAGGCGCGGCTTCATCGCCCCCGTGTCGAGCCGGGAAATATCGAGCACCGCGCCGAGAATGGCTTCGACCGATTCCAGCGAGGAGTCGATGTTGTGCACGAGCGTGCTGTCGTCGGAGTCGCCGAGGCGCTCGACGAGCGACGAGGAATAAAGGCGCGCAGCGTTCAATGGCTGCAGGATGTCGTGCCCGGCGGCAGCGAAGAAGCGGGTCTTGCCGATATTTGCTTCCTCCGCTGCCGCCCTCGCTTCGGCGAGCTCGCGGTTGACCCGCGTCAGCTCTCCCGTCCGCTCTGTGACGCGCAGTTCCAGCGTCTCGTTGGCTTGTTTCAGGGCCATGTCGGCTGCGACGCGCTGCGTGATGTCGGTATAGGTGGTGACGATGCCCTTGTCCGGCATCGCATTGGTTCTGACCTCGACGATGCGCTGGCCATTGGCGAGTTCAAGCAGGAAGGGCTTGTCGAGCGTCAGGAAGTTGGCGACCAGCACCTTCTCCTGGTCCTTGCGGATATCGCCGCGTCTGGTCAGGATCTCGACGATATCGGCGAGCGGGAAGCCGACCTGGCCTGCGGCTTCCGGCAGATCGAGCAAATGCCTGAAACGGCGGTTCCAGATGATCAGGTTGTTGGCATTGTCGAAGACGGCGATGCCCTGATCCATTTGCGAGAGCGCCGTCTGCAGCATGTCCTGGTTATATTGCAGGGCCTCGCTCGCCTGGTCGAGCAGCCAGGCCGTATCCGAGGAGGCATCGTCCATCCGCTGCAGCACGAGCGAAAGCACGAGGCGAGCGGAGGATGAACCGATGGCACTGCCGAGCAGCTGTTCCGAGAAATGAACGAGCGCCATATCGGCGGAGGCATTCTCGTCAAGCCAGCGGCCGGACTGCTGCTCATAGGTGTGGAAGGAGCGCTGCATGCGTTCCTCACCCATGTAGCGGGCGATCGTCGTCTTGAGGTCGCGCACAGTCACCTTGGTCTTGCGTCCGCGGAACGTTCCTTCAGTGCGCGACCGGCGGGTTATGAACACGCCGGCCTGGAAGCGCTCCAAGGGTTTCGGCGTCCGGGTCAGCGAGGCAAGGACGTAGGCTGCGCTGTTGACGAAGAGGCTCAAAGCCGTCGCATTGACCAGCGGGTCCGCATCCGGTCCAGAAAAGAGATCTGTGAACGGCAGAAGGAAACTCAGCACCGTCGTCGCCACATGGGAATTGTCAGGCCCGCCGAGGCTCGGCAGGAATAGGAGATAGGCCCAGACGAGAAAGCCGCAGACCATTCCGGTGATCGCCCCGCGAGCATTGGCCTGCCGCCAGACGAGGCCGCCGAGAAGTGCGGGCGCCATCTGCGATACGGCAACGAAGGACAGCAGCCCGAGCGACGCGAGACCGGCACTGATATCGGCCGAGCGATAATAGGCATAGCCGAGTAGAAGGACGACGAAGATCGCTGTGCGGCGAATGTTGAGCAGCGTCCCCGCCATGTCCTCCTGGAGTGCACCACGCAAGCCGAGCCGACGGCGCAAGAACACAGGCATGACAATGTCGTTGGAAATCATGATGGACAGCGCCACCGATGCGACGATGACCATGGCGGTTGCCGCGGAAAAGCCGCCGATGAACGTCGTTAGTGACAAAAGGGGGACCTCGCCGGCAAGCGGCAGCTTCAGCAGGTAGAGATCTGCGTCGCCGGAGCCCGAAAAGGTCAGAATGCCTGCGATGGCGATCGGCAGCACGAAGAGGTTGATTGCGATCAGGTAAAGCGGAAAGAGAACGCCCGCGGTGCGCAATTCGGTTTCGGTGCGGTTTTCGACTACGGTTACATGGAACTGCCGCGGCAGCATGATGATCGCGAAGGCCGAGAGTACGATCAGCAGGATCCATCGCGCCGGCGGCGTGCGGTATTCGAGGGCGGCGAGAACTGCGGGACTTTGCTGGGCTTGCGCCCACAGGTTCGCGGGGCCGTCGAACAGGACGAAGACGACGTAGGCGCCGATGGTGAGCATCGCCACGAGCTTCACCACCGACTCCATGGAGATCGCGAGGATCAGGCCGTCCTGATGCTCGGTCGCATCCGTGTGGCGCGTTCCGAAGACGATTGCGAAGCAGGCGAGGAAAAGCGTCACAAGCAGCGGCAGATCAATGAAAGTCTGCCCGGCACCAATGCCGTAGTGGCTCGTGTCGATCATCGCCGCGACCGAGCTCGAAACCGCCTTGAGCTGGAGGGCGATGTAGGGAATGGCCCCGACCAGCGAAATCAATGCCACGATCGCCGCGACAGCCGGGTTCTTGCCGTAGCGCGCCGCCATGAAATCGGCGACGGATGTCAGCTTTTCGGTCTTGGCAAGCTGGATGATGCGGCGGATCAGCGGCATCCCGAGCGTGAACATCAGGATCGGTCCGATATAGATGCCGGTGAATTCGAGCCCGCGTTCGGCCGCCAGTCCCACGCCGCCGAAATAGGTCCAGGACGTGCAATAGATCGCGAGACTGAGCGCATAGACCAACGGTCTGCCCTTGCTGGCAGCATTGTTTCTCCTGGCTCGCCGGTCGCCATAACTTGCGACTGCGAAGAGCAGCAGCAGATAGGCGAAGGCCGAGGCAAAAATTACAGAACCCGAAAGCATGCCTCACTCCTCCGAAAAGCAGCATAGGGCAAGTCCAGCGGGTTGAGAATTGCCCGGCCTATGCGTCTTAAGTCCAAGAAAGCGGGCGTTCGCGCCCGGCGTTGATCCGAGTTGATCAAATGCAAAGAACGGTTCCCACTGGGCGACCTTTGGTCTAGATTCCAAACCAGCGGTTGCCGCGTAGGACAGATGCGGTTGCCGTTCTCAAATGGGGACCACATGGAGAGTCGCATGCTGAACGAATTCAAGGAGTTTATTGCCCGCGGCAACGTCATGGATCTTGCGGTCGGCGTGATCATTGGCGCCGCCTTCAGCAAGATCGTCGATTCGGTCGTCAACGATCTCGTGATGCCGATCGTCGGCGCCATCACGGGCGGCGGCTTCGACTTCTCCAACTACTTCATCCCGCTTTCCGCAAACGTCACCGCACCCTCGCTTGCGGCAGCCAGACAGCAGGGCGCCGTCTTTGCCTATGGCAACTTCATTACCGTGCTCATCAATTTCCTGATTCTTGCCTGGATCATCTTCCTGATGATCAAGGTCGTTAACCGGCTGCGTGCATCGATCGAAACGAAAAAGGAAGCGGCGCCCGCGGCTCCGCCGCCGGCGGATATCCTGCTTCTTTCCGAGATTCGCGACCTGTTAAAACAGCGCGCCTGATCGCCTCAAAGGCAATTGCGGCTTCCGAATTCGTTCCTGCATGTTTCCCTATTTGGAGCCGATTTAAGGATAAAACATGCAGCAGATCAAAGCCCTACAGCGTCCCTTGTGCGCCTGAAAGGACGCACGGCGCTGTAGGAGCCGCAAAACATCACAAAAATCGATAAACCGGTCAGATAATGTCGCGTGATCGTCTGCGCAAAAGCGTCTAGAAGCTGCGGGCTGTAGCAGTTTGAATTGCTGCATGATTTGTCATGCAGATGGAGCCCACACATGACGATCACGAAGAGTCTCAGCCCTCGTTCTCTTTCGGCCCCCGAAAGCGGCATCGTCGAGGTTGTGAACTATGCGCGCGGAAGAGAAGGCGTGATTCCGCTCTGGGTGGGCGAGGGGGATCTTGCCACGCCGGATTTCATCAGCCGAGCGGCGGCCGAGGCGCTTATGGCCGGTGAGACATTCTACACCTGGCAGCGTGGCATCCCACCGCTTCGCGAAGCGCTGGTGCGCTACTATCAGCGCCGGTTCCAGCAGACGCTGTCTCCGGAAAATTTTTACGTCACGGGATCGGGGATGCAGGCGATCAAGCTTGCAATCGAGGCGGTGACGTCGCCCGGCGACGAAATGGTGCTGCTGACGCCCGCTTGGCCGAATTTTGCTGCTGCTGCCGGGATTTCAGGAGCGCGGCCGGTTTCCGTGCCCCTGCATTTCGAACATGGCAAATGGCAGCTCGATCTCGACCGACTCGAGGCCGCGATCGGCGAGAAGACGCGGGCCTTGTTCATCAATACGCCGTCCAATCCGACCGGCTGGACCGCGACGCAGGATGATCTCAAGGCGATCCTGACGCTCGCGCGCAAGTACGGCCTCTGGATCATCGCCGACGAAATTTATGCACTCTACTACTATGCCGGCGGGCGAGCGCCGTCGTTCCTGGACATCATGGATGATGACGAACGAATACTGTTCGTCAATTCCTTCTCCAAGAACTGGTCGATGACCGGGTGGCGCGTCGGTTGGATCGTTGCGCCGCCGGCGATGGGACAGGTGCTGGAAAATCTGATCCAGTATTCGACATCCGGCGTTGCGCAATTCATGCAACGCGGCGCGGTTGTGGCCCTCGACGAGGGAGATGCGTTTGTCGACGAGAACATCGCCAAGGCGGCGCTGAGCCGCGACCTGCTCTGCGACGCGCTGATTGCGACCAATCGGGTCGAAACCCTGAAGCCGGACGGCGCGCTCTACGCTTTCCTGAAGATCGACGGGGTGACCGATTCAAGACAGGCGGCGATCGACATTGTCGACAAGACAGGGGTCGGATTGGCGCCTGGAACTGCTTTTGGCGAGGGCGGCTCGCTCTTCATGCGCGCCTGCTTTCTGCGCGATCCATCGCAGGTTGCGGAGGCGGCTCAGCGCCTCAGCCGCTTTATATCGAGTCGGTAGAGTTGCGCTCCCGGCTCGATCGAGGCAAGCCTCAAGTCGCTCCGCCAATAGCGCGCCATTCATGAGGAAGAAAGTGATGCCCTCGCCGGTCACGTTGGCCTGGCTGCCGACTTCCAGGCGCTCGCCGTCAACGATGTCGTTGCCGGGCAGGAGATTTACGGCGCGCTTAATGTCCAGGCTTTGAGAGGTTCCGGGCTTCAACGTGACGACGTGTCCCTCGTTGTTCGTCTTGGGCGTCTTTCCGGTGCTGTTGCAATCACCATTGCCGCCGGCGATGAAACCCTGCCCGCAACCGGAGAAATCGACCCATACCGCTCGTCACCTCTCCGGCGGCGGGCGGAGTTGCGACGTCATCGATAAAATTCTCGATAATCCGCAGAGCGCTGCTTAACTACAGCCACGAGAATATCGGGCGAAAGCCGCCGGGCACGCCCCGAGTTTACCAATTCAGAAAGCTCAGCTCGTCTTTTCTGTTTCCATCTTTGAGCGGATGGAAGTCGGGCGATGGCGATACTGGTAACGGGTGGAGCGGGTTACATCGGCAGCCACATGGTGTGGTCGCTTCTCGATGCGGGAGAGTCTGTCGTCGTGGTTGACCGGTTGTCGACAGGCTTTCGCTGGGCGATCGCGCCGGAAGCAAAGTTTTATTTCGGGGACGTCGGCAACAGGACGCTGCTCAGCAGGATCTTTGCGGAAAACGAGATCGATGCGGTTATCCATTTCGCGGGGTCAGCGGTCGTCCCGGAATCCGTTGCCGACCCGCTTACTTATTATGAAAACAACACGGCGAACACGCGCACGCTGATCGCCGCGACGATAGCGGCCGGTATTCGCCACTTAGTCTTCTCATCGACCGCGGCGGTTTACGGGACACAGGATACTGCCGATCCAGTCAAAGAAACGGTCACGTTACGTCCCGAGAGCCCCTATGGCCGCTCAAAGCTGATGTCGGAAATCATGCTGCAGGATGCCGCGGCCGCTCACGATTTCCGCTATGTGGTGCTGCGCTATTTCAATGTTGCGGGGGCGGATCCGCTTGGTCGCGCCGGCCAATCGACGGCTGGTGCCACTCATCTCATCAAGGTCGCCTGCGAGGCGGCCCTTGGTATACGCCGCAAGGTCGATGTCTACGGAACCGACTACCCGACCGCCGACGGAACCGGCATTCGGGACTATATCCACGTTGCCGATCTCGTTGCGGCACATAAGGACGCGCTCGGCTATCTGAGGGGCGGCGGTGAACCGCTGACGAGCAACTGCGGTTATGGCAAAGGCTTTTCGGTGCTGCAGGTTCTCGACACGGTGCGGGAGGTCTCGGGGCGTGATTTCCGTGTGGACTATGCACCGCGGCGTCCGGGCGACGCCGCACAGGTCGTCGCGGACCCCTCGCTTGCACGGCTGAAACTCGACTGGGTGCCGACCCATGCAAGCCTTGAAAACATCGTGCAGAGCGCCTTCGACTGGGAGATGTATCTCAGGCGCAAGAACAGCTACGACAAGGCCGTCTGAGAAAGAGCCAGGATCACCGTGTCGGCGCGCCGGTACGCAATTCCGATGCCCCGCGGGCTACCCGTCAGCCTCGCCGAGCAGCTGGCGTTCGTGGGCAATGGCATGGTCGATCAACTGGGCCCAGAGGCGCTCGTAGAAATCGGGATCGAGACCAAATTCGCTTGCGTGCCTGCGCACATTTTCCCGCACTTCGGCGACGCGCGCCGGGATATCGGCCTTCAATTTGAGCGGGCGCTTTATTTCGGCCGCACGATCGATGTAACCCCAGCGCTCCGCGAGCAACTTCATCAGGGCGCCATCGAGCCGATCGATCTCGACGCGGACATCCGCCATTGTGGTGCATTCTGCGGGGGTCTTCAGCATCGCTTGTCCAATTCCTGCGGGGCGGAGGCCCCTCCTGCATGTTTTCTCAAACCATAGCGATTTAAGGACAAAAACATGCAGAGATTCAAAGTGCTACAGCCTCCCTTGCGCACCTGACAAGACACGCGGCGCTGCAGGGTTCGTCGCCCCCGAACTGCTAGCAAAGGGGAGCGTGGCTGAGAAGAGGCAAAACGGCCGCAGCGATTTAGGGGAATGAGGAAAAGTGTGTGCGGTTTTCCGCCCGCATCCGCTCTAACTTATTAGAGCGATCACGATGATATGGGCTCGATTCGACCCCATCGTAATCTACACACTGCGGCTTTCGCAGTGGTCACCTCGGCGGGTGATTGCCGGAGAGGAGGGTGCGGTCCTGTCTCCGCCGACGATCGCCCGCCGATGTGTATGAAGAAGTTAGGCCCTCAAACTTGAGCGAAGCTTTTTCGCTTTTAATGAGCGAGAGCGGATGCGGGCGGAAAACCGCGCACTTTTCCTCATCCCGCTCTACGTGCCCAGCACCAGTTTGATCGCGAGGCCGACGATGCTGACGGCAGCTACCCCTGCAAGCCAGAGCGCGACAAACCAGAGAAGCTTCCGGCCGGTGCCATCCGCCCGCATCAATGGTAGCCCTCGTCCGGATCGACCTTGCCGCGGAAGACCCAATAGGCATAGCCGGTATAGGCCAGAATGATCGGTACAAGCACGAGCGCCCCGGTAAGCAGGAAGGCAAGGCTTTCCTCCGGCGCGGCCGCTTCCCAGATGGTGAGCGAGGGCGGCACCATATAGGGATAGAAACTGATGCCGATGCCGATGTAGCCGAGGACGAAAAGTCCGAGGGCGGCGACGAACGGCTGCGCGTCGTACCGGTCACGAATGCCTTTGATGAGGAGATAGAGGCAACCGAGGACGAGCAAGGGTACGATCACGCTGAAGGTTGCGGTCGGCCAGCCGAACCACCGTTGCAGATAGACGGGCTCGAGAAATGGCGTCCAGAGACTGACGACACCCATGGCCCCAATGGTCGCAAAGCAGCATCTGAGCGCAATTGCGCGTGCCCGGTCGGCGAGATCGCCGTGCGTCTTCATGACGAGCCAGGTGGCGCCGAGCAAGGCGTAGCCGACGACGATCGCGATTCCGGTCACGATGGAAAAGGGCGTCAGCCAGTCCCACCAACTGCCGGCATAGGCGCGGTTTTCGACCGGTATTCCCTGAACCAGTGCGCCAAGCGCGATCCCTTGCGCGAAGGCCGCCAGCATCGAGCCGCCGGCGAAGGCCCAATTCCACAGATATTCGGCACGCTTCGTGCGCCAGCGATATTCGAAAGCCACGCCCCGGAAGATGAGGCCGATCAGCATGGCGATGATCGGCGCATAGAGCGCCGGCAGGACCGTCGCATAGGCAAGTGGAAAGACGGCCATCAGACCACCGCCGCCGAGCACGAGCCAGGTCTCGTTGCCGTCCCAGACAGGGGCAACCGAGTTCATCATCACGTCGCGATCATGCTTCTCGGGAAAGAACGGGAATAGGATACCGACGCCGAGATCGAAGCCGTCGAGAACGACATAGGCCAGAACGGCAAAGGCAATGATGGCGGCCCAGATCATTGGCAGATCAAAGTCCATGATGCGCTCCATGTGATTTGGGGCTTGCCGGGCCGGGCGCGACACCCGCCGTGCGGATCGGCCCCTCGTCCAGTTCCGGCATGGTATCGCGCGGCAGTCGCGCCATCAGCCGCAGGATGTAGAAGGTTCCCGCGCCGAAGACGAAGAAGTAGACGATGATGAATGCCAGAAGCGAGGCGGAAACGGCAGGAGCTTCGATCGGCGCGACTGAGTCGGCGGTCAGCAGATGACCGTAGATGGTGTAAGGCTGCCGGCCTACTTCCGTGGTTACCCAACCCGCCAGAACCGCGACAAAGCCGGAAGGTCCCATCAGCACGGCCGCGCGGTGGAGCCGGGAATCGCTGTCGAGCGTACCGCGATAGCGACACCAGAGCGACCACAGCCCTATGCCGAGCATGGCCAGGCCGATGCCGACCATGATGCGGAACGACCAGAAGATCACCGCGACCGGCGGATGCAGTTCCTCGGGGATCGTGTCCAGTCCGGCAAGCGGCGCATTGAGGTCGTGTTTCAGGATGAGGCTCCCCAGTTTTGGCACCTCGATCGCGTAGTCGATGCGTTTTTCGGCCGAATTGGGGACGCCGAACAGCACCAGGGGAGCGCCGTCGGGATGGCTTTCGAAGTGGCCCTCCATCCCCATCACCTTGGCGGGTTGGTGCTCGAGCGTGTTGAGCCCGTGCTGGTCGCCGGCCAAGATCTGGATCGGCGCGACGATCGCGGCCATCCACATCGCCATCGAGAACATGGTGCGGGCCCGGCGTGGTGCTGTCTGGCGCAAGAGATGCCATGCGCCGCAGGCGCCGACGACGAATGCCGTCGTCAGATAGGCGGCAAGCACCATATGGACGAGGCGGTATGGGAAGGACGGGTTGAAGATGATTGCCCACCAGTCTACCGGCGTGAACTGGCCGGCTTCGTTCATCGTAAAGCCCGCTGGGGTCTGCATCCAGGAATTGGCGGACAAGATCCAGGTGGCCGAGATCAGCGTGCCGATCGCCACCATGGCGGTTGCGAAGAAATGCAGTCTCGGACCGACACGGTTCAGGCCGAAAAGCATAACCCCGAGGAAGCCGGCTTCCAGGAAGAAAGCCGTCAGCACCTCGTAGCCCATCAACGGGCCGATGATCGGGCCGGCCTTGTCGGAGAACACGCTCCAGTTGGTGCCGAACTGATAGGACATGACGATCCCGGATACGACGCCCATGCCGAAGGCGACAGCAAAAATCGTCTTCCAGAAGTTGAAAAGCTCCAGGTAAACTTCATCCTTCTTCCAGAGCCAGAGGGCTTCGAGAACGGCGAGGTAGCTGGCAAGCCCGATGGAGAAGGCAGGAAAGATGATGTGGAATGAGACGGTGAAGGCAAACTGCATGCGGGCGAGCATGGTTGCGTCGAAGGATTCAAACACGACGTGATCCTCTTGTGCGTTGCCGCAAAGCCAGGCGCCCGCCTGTCAGCCGGAGCCGCTTTTTCATCGTGTGATTGAATCTGAAGCAAATTCGCCAAACGTCAATGACGGCCGGATCGCCACGTTGTCACACTGCGGCAAAGTTTCGCTTGCGGCATTTTTGCGTGTCTGATGCTCGGCCCTTACAACGCCGCGCGTCCAATCGGACCCGCGGCGTTGTAGCACTTGTCCTTGAATCGAACCGGGTTAAGGAATCATGCGGTAGCGAGATAGGTCTCGGCTAGCTGCGTCCAGAAGGCGGCGCCGATCGGCAGCAGATCGTCGTTGAAGTTGTAGCCGGGATGGTGGAGTGGCTTCTCCTCGCCTGTCACTCTTGATCCCAGAAAGAAATAGGTGCCCGGCCTCTGCTGCAGCATATAGGCGAAATCCTCGCTGCCCATGAAGGGCCGCGCGAGGTCGACGACCTTGTCTGGCCCGGCGAAGCGGCCGGCGACTTCGCGCACGAAATCCGTCTCCCTCTTGTGGTTGATCGTCGCGTCATAGCTTCGCTGGTAGTCGACGGTGGCGCGCATGCCGAAGCTTGCCGCCTGCGCCTCCGTGACCATGCGGAGGCGGCGCTCCAGTTCGTCGCGAACTGCGGGGTCGAAGGAGCGAATGCCGACGACGATCTCGGCCCGTTCCGGGATGATGTTGCTCGCGGAGCCGGCGTGAAAGGCGCCGACCGTGACGACGGTCGGGTCCATGGGGTGGATGTTGCGCGATACGATGGACTGCAGCGCCATGACGATGCTGGCGCCGCAGACGATCGGATCGGCTGTCTCCTGCGGTTCGGCGCCGTGACCGCCGCGGCCATGGACCGTGATCCGCGCCTCGTCCACCGCCGCCATGATCGGGCCGTCGCGCAGGGCGAACTGGCCGAAAGGAAGATTCGGTTCGTTGTGGAGCGCGAACACGGCATCGCAGGGGAATCTCTCGAACAGCCCCTCGTCGATCATGATCTTTGCGCCGCCGAAATTCTCCTCCGCCGGCTGAAAGATGAGATGGATCGTGCCGTCGAAATTCCTCCGTTCGGCAAGCGCGCGGGCGGCGCCGAGCAGCATCGCCGTGTGGCCGTCATGCCCGCAGGCATGCATCAACCCGGGCGTCCTGCTGGCATAGTCGAGACCGGTTTCCTCGTGGATCGGCAAGGCATCGATATCGGCGCGGATGCCGATCGAGCGCGACCCGGTGCCGTTCCTGAGCGTGCCGACCACGCCAGTCTTCGCAAGTCCAGTTGTTACCGTGTAGCCAAGCGCATCGAGGTGCCGTGCAATGAATGCTGAGGTCCGCTTTTCCTCGAGACCCAATTCCGGATGCGCATGCAGGTCGCGGCGGATGGCCACCAAATCCGGCATGGCGTTGTCGATAGCGGCGGAGAGCTTCATGTCAGGCACCACGAGTCGGTATGCGGTTTTCGAAATAGCGGAAGGCGACCACCAGAATGCCCGTAAGGCATAGATAGATCAGCGCAAGCAGGAGCAGCGGTTCGTAGGTGAGATAGGTTTCCTGCCGCACCTTCGAGATGACCGCATAGACATCGACGACGGTGATGGTCGCAACCAGCGGCGTCGACTTGAGCTGCAATACGGTCTCGCCGTTGAGGGTCGGGAGCGCGCGGTGAACCGCACGCGGCAGCCAGATCCGCCGGAACATTGACCAGCGGCTCATGCCATAGGCTCGCGCCGCCTCTAGCTCGCCGGCCGGCACGCCGGCAAAGGCGCCGCGCATCACTTCACCCTCGTAGGCGGCGAAGGAGATGGTGAGCGCCGCGACTCCATAGGGCCAGGCTTCGCGCAGATAGGGCCAGAGAAACGAGTGGCGGATCGCCGGAAATTGCGGAAACAGCGAGCCGAGCCCGTAATAGAGCAGCCACAGCTGCAGGAGCAGCGGCGTCCCGCGGATGACCGTACAGAAGATCTTGGCAAGGCCTTTGAGATACCAGGGGCCGGTTACCTGGACGAGACCCAGCGGCACGGCGAGCAGGAATCCGAGGATCGACGTGGTGAACAGCATCATCATGCTGACGAGGATGCCCCAGCCGAGCCTCGGCAGGTAGCGCGGCAGCCAGTCCCAGCGCATCAGGACGCCGATGGCGACGATCAATCCCGCGGCGAAGAGGATGAGAACGATACGGTGAGGCTTGAGGAAGTTCTCGCCTTTCGGCAGGTCTTCGGGGGTAAAGGCGAGCGCGTGGGTCGTTTCGTTGGTCATCGCTGCTCCACGAAACCGCGCCTCGCATGCCGTTCCAATGCGCCGATGAAAATGTTGGATACGAGCGTCAACGTGAGATAGAGCGCGCCTGCCGCGCAGAAGAAAAGCAGATAGGCCTTGGTCGCACCGGCCGCCTGGCGGGTTACCAGCGTCAGCTCGCTGAAACCGACGACCGCGAGCAGAGCGGTGTCCTTGGTGGCGATCAGCCAGAGATTAGCAAGGCCGGGGATGGCATAGGGCAGCATGGCAGGCAAGGTGACACGCCGCAGGACCTTTCCGGGCGACATGCCATAGGCGCGCGCCGCCTCGATCTGGCCGGCGGGTACGGCTTTGATCGCGCCGCGCAACACTTCGGTCGAATAGGCCCCCTGAACGACGCCGATCACGAAGATGCCGGCCATGAGGCCGCTGATGTCGACCGCCCCCAAGCCGACGGCGCCAAGAAGCTGATTTAAGAGGTCGGTCCCGGCATAATAGAGGAGAAGGATGAGGACGAGCTCGGGCACGGCCCGGACGATCGTCGTGTAGCATTCGAGAAGATCGCGCGTTACCGGCCCGCCATAAAGCTTGCCGAAGGCGCCGCCGACGCCGAGCAGGAGACCCAGCGCATAGCCGCCGACCGCGATCTGGATCGAATGGAGAAAGCCTTGCAGCAACACGCCGCCCCAGCCGGGCGCCGAGAGCGAGAGCAGGCTCCAGTTGATGATGGAATCCGCAGCCATGGCGACTTCATGCTCCTTCTGCATATTCCTCAGCTCGGAACCGGGCTGGGGAGATGCAGCAATTCAAAAGGTCACAGCGACCATGCGTCCGGGTGGGCGCGCAGCGCTGTTAATGCGTCGGCCGGCAATCGAGGGACTGCCGGCCGAAGCGCCTAACCGCCATAGATGTCGAAGTCGAAATACTTCTTCGAGAAAGTCTCGTAGGTGCCGTTCTCGCGGATCGCCTTGATCGCCGCGTTGATCTTGTCCTTGAGCTCGGTTTCACCCTTGCGCAGGCCGACGCCGACACCGGGGCCGAGGACAGCGAGGTCCTGGGCAACATCACCCTTGTAATCGCAGCATTCCTTGCCCTGGTCGCTCTTCAGGAAGGCATCGAGTGCGATCGCATCTGCCTGCACGGCGTCGACGCGGCCGGCGGCCAGATCCTGATTGGCCTCGTCCTGCGTCTGGTATTCCTTGACCTCCACGCCGGCCGGGGCGAAGTGCTTGGTCGCATAGGCCTGATGCACGGTCGATACCTGCACGCCGAGTGTCTTGCCCGAAAGGCCTTCCGGCGTAGGCTTGATGTCCTCGCCCTTGGTGCCGATGATCCCGGTCGGCGTGTTGTAGTATTTGTCCGAAAAATCGATCGTCTTCAGGCGCTCTTCCGTGATCGACATCGAACCGATGATCATGTCGATCTTCTTGGAAGTCAGTGCCGGAATGATGCCGTCCCAGGCGACCGGCGTGATCACGCAGTCGAGTTTCGCCTCGGCGCAGATCGCCTTCATGAACTCGACTTCCCAGCCCTCCCAATTGCCGTTGGCGTCAGGCGACGTGAAGGGCGGATAAGGCTCGGCGGCAAAACCGACCTTGACCGTTTCCGCCTGCGCCGCGACGGCGCCGGTGATCGACAATGCGGCCGCGACCGCCAGGAGTTTCAATGTCTTCTTCATGCTGTTCCCTTTTTTGGTTGTTGAGCATTGCGGAATTCAGTGAATGGAGCTGATGAACTTCTTGAGCCTCTCGGATCTCGGCGCGCCGAAGATCGCCTCGGGCGACCCCTGTTCTTCGATGACGCCGTTGTGCAGGAAGACGATGTGGTTGGCGACGTCGCGGGCGAACTTCATCTCGTGCGTGACGAGGATCATTGTGCGCTTTTCGCGCGCAAGGTCGCCGATAACGGAGAGCACCTCGCCGACAAGCTCCGGATCGAGGGCCGAGGTCGGTTCGTCGAAGAGCATCACCAGCGGCTGGATCGCCAGCGCCCGGGCGATCGCCGCGCGTTGCTGCTGGCCGCCGGAGAGGAAGGCCGGATAGGCGTCGCGCTTCTCATAGAGACCGACCCGGCGCAGCAGCGTCTCCGCGGTGTCGATCGCCTCGGCCTTGGATTTGCCCAGCACATGCACCGGCACTTCGATGACGTTTTGAAGAATGGTCATGTGCTGCCAGAGATTGAAACTCTGGAAGACCATGCCGAGCTGGGTTCGAATACGCTGCACTTGCTTGCGATCGGCGGGCATCAGTCCGCCATGGCCGTCGGACTTCATGCGGATTTCCTCGCCGTGAATGCTGACGCGCCCGGCCGAAGGCAATTCCAGCATGTTGATGCAGCGAAGAAAGGTGGACTTGCCCGAGCCGCTGCCGCCGATGATCGCGATCACGTCGCCCTGTCGAGCCGTAAGCGACACACCTTTCAGCACTTCCAATGGCCCGAAACGCTTGTGCAGGTCAGTGACCGCGATTGCCTGGGCCGTACCCGTCATCGACGCGCCACTCCCGTGGCTCGAAGAGCTTTCCTCGAAGGCATGAAAACAGTTCCCCTGATCGTTCTCTCGTGCAGCATCTTCGGCTTGTCACGTTGTTTCATTGAGGGGAATGTTGCACTTGTGCCGATATTATTCAAGCGTATAATAACTTCGCCGCGGTTTTTTTGGCCGCGCTGTCCGAACGAGCATCACCGCAGGAGCAACGCATGAGCCCACCCGGTTCGCTGACACTGACGATCTGGTTCCGCGGCGCTGCGTACCGGAGGTTGCAGTGACGCGCCGCACATTTCACCGCGCTCCCGAGGGCGAGCGGCGCCAGGAACTGATCGAGGCGACGCTCGATTGCATCGCGGAATTCGGCCTGAAAGGTGCGACCGTCCGACAGATCGCGATCCGGGCCGGCGTCACTGCGGGACTGGTTCGTCACTATTTCGAATCCAAGGACCAGATGGTCGCCGAGGCCTACCGCGCCGTTATCGCGTCGCTGACCGAGCAGGCGCAGAACGTCGAAGGCGATCCTGCGACGAGGCTAAGAGAATTTATCGCGGTCAATTTCACGGAGCCGGTTGCCGATAGCCGCAGCGTCTCGCTCTGGGCTGCCTTCATCAGCCAGGTGCGGGTCGATCCCATCCTCGCCGAGATTCACCGCGAAGGCTATCTCGCCTTCCGCAACACCTTGCAGGAACTGCTGAGCGAATTTCTTGCCGCTAAGGGCAGACGCGCAAGCGAGGAAGAGTGCCGCCGGTATGCGATTGCGATCAACGGCCTGGTGGATGGGCTCTGGGTCGAGGGCTGCCTTGCCGGCGACCTGTTTCGCGATGGCGAGCTGGTCAGTATCGCAATGGCCTCGGTCGAGGCCGTCCTCGGCCTGCCGATCGAAAACTGATGCATCTCGTCCAAAACCGTGCAGCGATTTTGGGATAACGAGATGCATAACAAAGGACCAAAAGGGAGCAAACATTTGCGCTACGCGTCGATCACCTCACGTCTCGCTGATCTCGGTTCCGGCAAATGGACGCTGCACATCCGCGCGCGCCAGTTGAAGGCGGGAGGGGCCGATATCATCGAGCTCACGATCGGTGAGCCGGATCTGCCGCCCGATCGCGCTCTGCTCGACGAATGCCAGCGCGCGATGAATGCCGGTCGGTACCGCTACTCGAACGGGCGCGGCGAACCAGCCGTCGTCGCCGCTCTCGCGGAAAAATACCAGCGGCGCCGCGCCGGCGTGACTGCGGAAAACGTCCTGTGCTTTCCGGGCACCCAGACGGCGCTTTTTGCCGTCATGCTGGGCCTCGTCGAGGCGGGTGATGCCGTGCTCGTCGGCGATCCGCTCTATGCCACCTATGAAGGCGTCATTCGGTCCACCGGTGCCCACCACGTACTGGTCCCGCTGAAACCCGAATTCGGTTTTCACATGCGGGCGGAGGACTTGGAAAAGGCGTTAACGCCGGAATGCCGCGTGCTGCTCCTCAACACGCCGCACAACCCGACCGGTGCGGTGCTGACCGCCGCCGAGATAGCCGCCATCGGCGAAGTCGCCCGTCGCCACGACCTCTGGATCGTCTGCGACGAAGTCTATGAGGAGCTGGTCTTCGATGCCGCGTTCGCGTCGCCTTTCGACAACCCTGATCTTGCCGAGCGCACCGTGGTCGTCTCGTCGATTTCCAAGTCGCATGCCGCACCGGGCTTCCGCAGCGGCTGGGCGGTCGGTCCTGCCGAATTCACGAATCGTCTCCTGCCGATCTCCGAAACCATGCTATTCGGCGTGCAGCCCTTCATCGCCGACATGACGGCTTTTGCGCTGACGCATGAGATCGACACGGCGAAAAAGATGCGCGAAGCCTACAAGCGGCGCGCGGGGCGCATCGTCGATGGCCTTGCCGATGCGCCGGGCGTCTTTGTTCTGCCGCCGGAAGCGGGCATGTTCACGCTGATCGACGTCTCTGGTACCGGTCTTTCCGGCGAAGCCTTCGCCTGGGCGCTGCTCGAAGAGGAAGGCGTGGCGGTGATGCCGGGTTCCTCCTTCGGAGAGGAAGCGCAGAATTTCCTGCGGGTGAGCCTCACCGTGCCCGATGCCGATATTGACGAAGCGTGCCGGCGCATCAGCTCTCTGGCGGAACGTTTCACCGCCCGGAAGGAGCGCCGTGCATGACTGCTGAAATGAAAACCGTAGGCGAGGTCCTTGTCGATCTCCTCGAGGCAAACGGCGTCGAAGTCGTGTTCGGCATCCCAGGCGTGCACACGGTCGAGCTTTATCGCGGTCTTGCCTCATCGAGGATTCGCCATGTCACGCCGAGGCATGAGCAAGGCGCGGGCTTCATGGCCGACGGATATGCGCGCGTCAGCGGCAAGCCTGGTGTGGCGCTGGTCATCACTGGCCCCGGTCTCACCAACACCATCACGGCGATGGCGCAGGCCCGGCAGGATTCGATCCCGATGCTGGTAATTTCCGGCGTCAACCGTCGCGATTCTCTCGGCCACGGTCGTGGCCTGCTGCATGAATTGCCCGACCAGCACGGAATGATGAAGACGCTGGCGCTTTATTCCCACACGCTGCTCAATCCCACCGATTTGCCGCTTGTGGTGGACCGGGCCTTTGCAGCCTTGCTTTCTGGTCGGCCCGGGCCGGTGCACATCGAGATTCCGACCGACGTGATGGCTCTGCGGATCGAGAGCAAGCCGGTTAGACCTGCCGCAGCGACCCGCCCGCGTTCCGACAGTGAAACCCTGCAGAGGGCGGCGATCCTGTGCGCCGATGCCGCGCGTCCGGTGATTCTCTGCGGGGGCGGTGCGCTGACGGCGGAAACGGAAGTGCGGCAGCTCTCCGAGCTTATCGGTGCGCCGGTGGTGATGACCGTCAATGCGCGCGGCATGCTTGCGGGCCATCCCCTGAGGGTGCCGGCGAGCCCGAGCCTGAAGGCCGTGCGCTCCCTGCTGCGGACTGCGGATCTTGTCTTGGCGCTAGGCACGGAGATGGGCCAAACTGACTACGATCTTTATGCCGATGGCGGCTTTCCGGAACTACGCAATCTGATCCGCACCGACATCGATGCCGCGCAGCTTGCCCGCGGGCCGCAGGCAGCGCTTTCCATTCTGTCGGGCGCGAAGATGGCGACGGCGGGCATCCTAGGCTTTCTGCCCGGCCACGTGCCTGCCAAGGACGGCGCCGAGCGTGCGGAAGCGGCCCGCAAGGCGGCGCTGAAGGAATTGTCCGGCAAGATGCGTGCGGAAGTGGCCGTCATCGACATGATCTATGGGGCGCTTCCGGATTGCACGATCGTCGGGGACTCCACGCAAGCCGTTTACGCCGGCAATCTCTATTGCGATGCGCCCCGGCAACGGAGTTGGTTCAATTCCGCGACGGGTTACGGGGCGCTCGGCTATGCGCCGCCGGCGGCGGTCGGCGCGGCCGTGGCGGATCGCGGCAAGCCCGTCGTCTGCCTCGTCGGTGACGGCGGCTTCCAATTCTCGCTGGCCGAGATCGGCTCGGCAGTCGATGCCGCGGCCAAGGTGATCTTCCTTGTCTGGAACAATGACGGCTATCAGGAAATCGAGTCCTACATGGTCGATTCCGGTATCACCCCGGAAGGCGTGAAGCCCTCTGCTCCGGACTTTCTGATGACAGCAGGGGCCTATGGCGTCCCGGCGGAGCGGTTGGCCGATGTCCGGGATTTGCCGCGCGTGCTCACTAAGGCTGCTGCGCGATCCGGGCCCTCGCTCGTTGAAATCCATCAGGCGAAGACCGTCGGCGTTACCGCCTGACAAGGCGACAAGCCGAGCTGGATTTGACTTTTCCGCCTCGGAATGGTGTTAAGAGCGCCGCACGCTCGAATCCAGCCATGTTCTTTCGCTAGGCTGACAATCGGGCTGAACTTCGTCTCGTCGGCGTCCCGGTCGAGAAAGGGGGCCGGTCGAGAAAGAGGGCCCGGTCGAGAAAAAGGGATTGTGTCCTCGATGGACCTGTTGGGTGGTGGCAGTAAGAGCATGCAGGCCAGCCGGCTCGTTGCCGTGCTGTGGTTGTTTTGTGCCTCCTTTGCCATGCAGGTGATCGCCGTCGGGCAGAGTGTTACGAGCCGCGTTGCCGCAGGCGTGCCGACCGGCAACGTCGCTGCGCCGGATACCGGTTCTTCCGATCGTCCAGCACTACGGCAGGGTTCCAGGGCCGTTACATTGCCCGATCTCCGTTTCGTCGGCGAGCGGGCGGATGGAAAATCGACGACCGGAGGCGATCTCCCACCGGTTCTTCCTTTCGACCTCGCCAGCTTACCTGTCCTTGATAACGCGCGATCGCCGTCGTTTCCACGAGCGCAAGTCACAGCGGCGGCGCCGTTTTCCAGCGAACGCATTCGCGCTCCACCCCGGGCATAAAAGTGTCCAGTGTTTGGTGGGGCCGGCGATTTCCGGTTCCGCCTGAGTTTTGATGAAAACCTAGCCCGGACGCCGCTGGTTGAGCGCGTTCAGGCATTCATGGAATTTCCACATGCGTACATCCAAATGGGCGGTCCTCGCCTATGTCGCGATCATTATCTTCGGGTGCCTCGCGGCGGTGCCGAGTGTTCTGCCGCAGGCGATGAGAGAGCAGTTCACTGCCGTCCTGCCCTTCAAGCCTGTCACTCTCGGTCTCGATTTGAGGGGCGGCTCGCACCTCGTTCTCGAGGTCGACGGTGCCGGCCTGCAGAAGGCGCGGCTCAATACGCTTCTTGACGATACCCGCCGCGTTCTCCGTGGCGAGCGCGTCTCCGCCTCGTCGGCGCGCATCAGCGGCAACACCGTGACGGTCAGCATCGCGGACGCGGCCGATCGCGAAAAGGTTCTGCCGAAGCTGCAGGAACTGGCCACCCCCGTCAGCACCATCGGCTTCGGCGCATCTGCCCCCGAGGTCGAGGTGACGGCGAACGGTGACGTGGTCACGCTGGCGATCACCGAGGCGGGCATTGCCGACCGCATGACCAAAGCGGTCGAGCAGAGTCTCGAGATCATCCGCAACCGCGTCGACCAGGTCGGCGTTGCCGAGCCGCTGATCCAGCGCATCGGCTCGAACCGCATTCTGGTCCAGCTCCCGGGCCTCCAGGATCCGACCCGTCTGCGCGAACTCCTGGGCTCCACGGCGCAGATGAGCTTCCACATGCTCGACCAGACCGTGGACGTCACGCAGCCGCCGCCGCGCGGCGTCGACATCCTTCCCGGCGCCAATGATGACACGAACAAATACCCGGTCGAAAGCCGCGTCGCCATTTCCGGCGAACGCCTTGACGATGCCAAGGTCGGTTTCGACCAACGCACCAACCAGCCGGTGGTCGATTTCAGCTTCGATTCGCTCGGTGCGCGGCAGTTCGCCGAGATCACCCGCGAAAACGTCGGGCGGCCCTTTGCGATCGTCCTTGATGGCAAGGTGCTGACGGCCCCGGTCATCAACGAGCCGATCCTCGGTGGCCGCGGTCAGATCAGCGGTAACTTCACCGCCGAGTCGGCGACGGTTCTTTCGGCGTTGCTGCGCTCTGGCGCACTGCCGGCGCCGCTGACGATCATCGAAGAGCGGTCGGTCGGCCCGAACCTCGGCAGCGACTCGATCCGCATGGGTCTCTATACCGGGCTTGCCGGCTTCGGCCTTGTCGTCGCCCTCATGGTCGTTCTCTACGGTGCGTGGGGCATAATCGCCAATGTGGGCCTGATGCTGCACACGATCATGACGATCGGCGTTCTGGGCCTGATCGGCTCGACGCTCACCTTGCCTGGTATCGCCGGAATCATCCTCGGCATCGGCATGGCCGTCGACGCCAACATCCTCATCAACGCCCGCATCCGCGAAGAGACGGAGGGGGGCGCCGGCGCCATGAAGGCGCTCGACGTCGGCTTCAACAAAGCCTACGCCACGATTCTCGACTCCAACATCACGACTCTTACGGGCACGATCCTGTTGTTCTGGCTCGGCAGCGGCCCCGTCCGCGGCTTTGCCGTCACCATGATGCTTGGCATTGTCATCTCGATGTTCACGTCGGTCACGGTCGTGCGCCTCTTGATGCGCGAGGTCGTCGTCCGCCGCAAGATGAAGAAGCTGGAGATCCCGTCGCTGTTCGGTCGCGTGCCGCACCTGCCGACCTTCTCATTCATGAAGCGACGCTTCCAGGCGATCGGCTTTTCGGCCTTCCTGTCGATCAGCTCCGTCGTCCTGTTCTTCACGCCGGGCCTGAATTACGGCATCGATTTCATCGGCGGTATTCAGGTCGAGGCGGTGTCGAAGGACAAGATCGATCTGCCGACGCTGCGAGGCAGCCTGGAGGAGCTCAACCTCGGCGAGGTGGCGCTGCAGGACTTCGGCGGCGGCCAATCGGTACTGATCCGCGTCCAGCGGCAGCCGGGCGGTGAGCAGGAGCAGACGGCGGCGCTGAACCGGATCAAGGATGCGGTGACGGTGTCCGTTCCCGGCGCGACGCTGGAGCGGACCGAGGTCGTCGGGCCGACGATCAGTAGCGAACTGGCGCGATCGGGCTTCCTGGCCGTCGGTCTCGCGATGGTGGCGATCCTGCTCTACATCTGGTTCCGCTTCGAATGGCACTTCGCCGTCGGCGCGATCGCGGTACTCTTGCTCGACATTACCAAGACGGTGGGCTTCTTCGCCCTGACCGGCGTCGATTTCAACCTGACGGCAATCGCCGCGCTGCTGACGATGATCGGCTATTCGGTGAACGACAAGGTCGTCGTCTACGACCGCATGCGTGAAAACCTGCGTAAGTACAAATCGATGCCCTTCTCCGATCTCATCGACATGAGCATCAACCAGGTGATTGCGCGATGCATCTTCACCTCGGTGGCGACGGCCCTGTCGCTGGTGCCGATGGCGATCTGGGGTGGCGAAACGGTGCGCAGTTTCGCTTGGCCGATGATCTTCGGCGTCATCGTCGCCACGACCTCGTCGATCTATATCGGTGGACCGATCCTGCTGTTCCTCAGCCGCTGGTGGAAGGATCGGGAGGCGAGCCGCACCGCAACGCAGCAGCCGGGAACGCCGACAGCCTGATTCGATCACGAATGACAAAACCAAAAGGGGCGGCCGGCGGCTGCCCCTTTTTCGTCCGAAAGAACTGTCTTTATACCAACGTCCCTTGCAGATTGATTCGTCGCTACCTAGATAGCGTCAGAGTCCTCAGCGGGGGACGACAAAAATAGAATTGTCGCCAAGATGGTTCGGAACGGGAGCGTAGAGAATTATTTTTCTACTCTTGGTTTTTGGAATTGACTAATTTGGTAGATTATTCTAGTTTGCAAACTGTGATGCGGAAGGAGTCCGCCTCGCATTGTTCATGAAGCGGCCGCGGCGCGCGACGCGCCAGGCCCCCAGCCAAAGGAGAGTGACATGTCCGGAATCGTCTCGACCGCCGCTTTCTGCGGCTCGCGTTCCTATTGTCGTGCAACAGTGAAACGTCACCTTCGCGCACTTCGCCGAATGTGACTGTCTGAACTTCCCGAATTTCACCTTTTGCCGAGAATCGAATGATCCGCGCCGCGGGGCGTGGAGGAGCGTTACTACATGAGCAAGCAAGTTATCGAATATGACGGCGAGGCCGTCGGCGTTGTTGTCCCTGACGAGGACCGGTTGAAGTTCTTGGCCGTGAAGTATCACGTCTGGGACTTGGACGCGCAGCGTTTCCGCTCTGCCGATGAAGCTCGTGCGGCGATTGGCCGCCTGCTCGCCGGCCAGGGCGCCGGAACCCATCAGATTGGCATTGCGGCGGCGTGACCGACTGCATGTTTCCTTAAATCGTAGTCGTTTTAAGGATGAAACCATGCAGCAACTCAAAGTCCTACAGCGTCCTTTGCGCGTCCGATGAGACCCGGGGCGCTGTAGCCTCCGCCGCAACGCGGCAACAGATCCATCAAAATTTGAAGTTCATCCTCCCGAATTGTCGACCAAAATTGTGTATTGGCGACGCGCTTCTTATGCTATGCCAAGGCAGGATTTGTTGTTTGCCAACGGTCCCCGCTCGGGGACCGGGAGGAGAATTTCTGGGAATGCTGACGAAGAAAGGAAAATACGGCCTCAAAGCCCTCGTCGATCTGGCGCGCCTCGAGCCTGGCGAGACCGCCTTCATCAATGAAATTGCCCAGCGCAACAACATTCCCAAAAAATTCCTCGACACGATTCTGCTCGAATTGCGCAACGCCGGCATGCTCCGTTCCAAGAAGGGGCCGGGTGGCGGCTATTCGCTTTCTCGCCCGGCTTCGGAGATTCGCATCGGCCATGTCATACGCACGCTTGACGGTCCCCTCGCACCAATCCGTTGCGCCAGTCGCACGGCTTATGAGGTCTGCGAAGACTGCAGCGACCCGGAGACCTGTCGTGTGCGGATATCGATGACGACTGTTCGCGACGCCATCGCCTCTATCCTCGATTCGATGACGCTCGCGGAATTTGCGCGGGATGGTGAGCTGCCGCACGAGATCATCGAGGAAAAACGCGCCGGCTGACGCCCGAACATCGTCGGTTTCAGTGCAAACAGTCGTAAATAGACTTGGTTTGCCAAGAAAAAGCGCTTATCTGCCTTCTATATACTCGAATTGCCGCTGAAACGGCGGGCTTTCGGACAATTTCGTCGCGGGGATTAGGTCAACGATGGGCTTGAGACAAGTGAAGGCGGATGGGCAATCCCGCTCCGCCATGCTGGATTCGATCGGCAGGACGCTGACAACCGCAACCAATGGGATCAAGGCTCTCGCCAACCACCTGACGATAGATGAAGCCTTTGCGCGCAGCCTTGTGGACGCGGTCGAATTGATCGGCGACAGCGAGGGCCGGGTCGTCGTCTCGGGCGTCGGCAAGAGCGGGCATATCGGCCGCAAGATCGCCGCGACCATGGCGTCCACTGGCACGTCCGCCTATTTCGTCCATCCGACCGAGGCGAGCCATGGCGATCTCGGTATGGTCACGTCGCAGGATGTTCTGATCCTGCTTTCCTGGTCGGGGGAGACGGCCGAGCTTGGCAACATGCTCACCTATGCAAAGCGCTTCAAGGTGCCGGTCGTTTCGATCTGCGCCAATCGCGACAGCATCCTTGCCCGCAACTCCGACGTCGCCCTGGTGCTGCCGAAGGTACCGGAGGCCTGTCCGCACGGACTCGCTCCTACGACGTCTGCCATGCTGCAACTCGCCGTCGGAGATGCCTTGGCGATCGCGCTCCTTGAGCGCCGCGGTTTCTCGGCTGAAGATTTCAAGACATTCCACCCCGGCGGCAAGCTCGGCGCGCAGCTGCGCCTGGTGCATGAACTGGCGCATGTGGCGGAACAGGTGCCGCTGCTCGTCGTCGGCCGTCCGATGAGCGAAGCGGTCATCGAGATGTCGTCGAAGGGATTCGGTGTTGTCGGAATTGTCGAAGAAGGCGGCACGCTGATCGGCGTGATCACCGACGGCGACCTGCGCCGCCACATGGCGGGCGATCTGCTGCTTCAGCGGGTCGAGGACGTGATGTCGCGCAATCCGAGGGTCATCAAAGGCGACGTGCTTGCGAGCGCCGCCATGGAGTTCATGCAGGAGCACAAGGTGACCGTCCTTTTCCTGGTCGACGACGCCGGACACCCGGTCGGCATTCTCCACATCCACGATCTCTTGCGCGCTGGCGTGGCGTGATCCAGGCTTCGCGCGATCTAGCGACTGCCGAAGGCGGTGGACAATGTGCCTTTCGCCGGTTTTCGCCTGGGCGGAGGGTCGATGAACGCACCAGGCTCGTTGACGACGCCCCGATGCAAACGCTCGGCGATCGCGTTTGCGCCGGCGTTGGTGCCTGCGCTTGAATAGAAATTGCCACGCACCTGGATGGCCGCGGCCATCAATCTGAACAGGGCCGCGCTCAGGGCGGCATCCGGCCCTCGAGGCCTTTGCCAGAAGATATCCAACGGCTGCTGATCGGTGAGCCCCGCAATGTCGAATACGGCACTGCCGAGCACTTTTACGGCCTTGCCCTGTTTCAATGCATGCAGGCCGGCGGTCGAGTTGACCGTCACGACGCCCGCGCTTCCCTGCACCAAAGCGTCCAGATTGCCGCCGTCGAGATAAGCGACGCGGTCTGCGATTCCGATCTTGGCTGCTGCTTCAGCGACGACCTCGCGCCAGCGGATGAGGCCATTGTCGAGGGGGTGGCTCTTGATCGCAAGTTTGCTGCCTGCGGGGGCGTGGCGTGCGAAGGAGGCGAGGATCGCGCGGATCGCTTCCTTCTGGCTGTTGAACGGCGAGTGCGCACGCAGTTGATAGTCGGTCTCCAACTGCAAAGGGTAGACGAAATAATCGCGCCCATCCGACGCTAGCGAGCGGATAAGGGCATCGGCCGCGCGTTGTTGCCGGCCCCGCGTGGCAAGACGCAGGACCCACCCCGCATATTCCGCCAGGGGATGAAAGATCCCGTGCCGGCGATAGCCCGGAAAAAGAAACCAAAGAAAGACGTTCGGAAGATTGTAGAGCAGATCGCAGGTTGCCTCGGCGAGGAAGGACTGTTCGTAACGCCGCCGCCAGTCCGGTTCCGGCAGGCCTGCTGCTGCGTTGAGGATCTGGTCTGGTTCGGCTGGAAAATGCGAGTTGGACGACATGCCGCCACGCTCCAGCGTCAGCCAGTCCGGGCGCAGATAGCCCATTTCCACGACGAAGACGGCAACGCCTGCCTTGCGGGCAGCGGCGGTCGCGACTTGGTGGTAGGGGCGCTCTTCGCCAAGCAGCACAAGGTCGCTGACAGCATGGCGACGGATGAAGGCCTCGACAAAGGCCGGCCACGCGGACATGGAACCGCGATAATTGAACGCGCCCCCGCGTCGCCAGAAGATCTGGTCGCCGACGTTGAGGTTGATGCGAAGACAGGTGTGGCCGAATGCCTCGAGCCGAGTGGCGATCTTGGCAAAGATCGGCGACGAGGGGCCCTGCAGAAACAGGAATGTCCGTGGTGCCGAGCGATTGATCGTCATGTCCGCTGTCATTACCAGTCGCCGCCGCTATTGCAGCGCATCCTTTTGCAGGTTCGCATGTCTGAGCAATGACCGTATCAGGTTCCACGGGTCCTCGTCCTTGGGTGCTTTCGCACCGGATTGGGCGGGGCGTGCCTTGGCGAGCGGCACGATGAAATAGTCCGTGCGGGGATCCGGGAACGGATCCGCGAAGGATTTCAGAAGAGGCGCATGGTCGCCGTAGAAGACGAGCCAGACGGGACGCTCAAGCTTGTTGAGACTGTTGACCAACTGTTTGAGTGCAGCATCCGACTGCTGCAGGATTGCCATGTAGATATCGACCGGATTCGTGAGCGTGCCCACGCGGCCGGCCTCCCACGGGCCGTGATTGGCCATGGAGGCGACGAAGAAGAAGCCGCTTTCGTCTTCCGGCAGCTTTTCGACTTCCGCGATCACTCTTTCTGTCAGCGTCGCGTCGGAGACATAGAGCCCGTCGCGCTCGGGCCTGTGGTCGAAGGCGTCCAGCATAGTGAGCTTGTCGAAGCCAAGCTGTGGCATTGCCTTGTGCCGGAGAAAGAACGTGCGGTCATAGGGATGAATGAAGTGTGTATGCCAGCCGGCGCGCTTCAACTTTCCCGGCCAGACGACGTCGGCATAATGGGCGGCGCGCAGATAGGGATAGCTCGCATCGACATGGAGGTCGTCCGGCACAAGCCCGCTCAGCACGGCGAACTCGGTCCGCAAGGTATAGCCGCCCTCGAACACGTTGCTGAGGCGGCCCCACTGTATCGCTTGCTTCCGCAGTCGGTCGATTGTCGGCAGCTTGATCGTCTTGACGCCGAAATGGCGCATGTCGATGAAGGATTCCGACTGCCAGACGACGATCAGCGGGGCTTCCTCGTGCCCGATGAGATCGAGCACCACGGCGCGAAGCCTTTCAGAGAGTTCGGCGACGATTTTTTCGCGTTTCACGCCCAGCCATATGATGAAATGGAAGACGACGGAGGCAAACGTCCCGAAGCGCACCGTATTCATCTTGACGTTGACCGCCCTTACGAGCTTTTGCACGAGGGCCGCCGTCGGCCGATTCACCGGGCCGTAGAACAAAAGAGCCCAAGGTGCGCTCGCGGCGAGGATCATCACCAGAACCCAGAACAACTTGCCTCGCGCCGGCAAGATGCTCGGCTCGAAATACATGTAGAGAGCGGAGACGCCGAACACATAAAGGAAAGCGACGATCCAGAACAGGATGTTCAGCGACGTCGCGTAGAAGATCGTCTTGTATTTGAGGACGTCCGCAACAAGGGCGATATCCGAGAATACCAGCGGCTCGCGGATGAACTTGAACTTCGCGCGGGAAATGCCGGTGAAGATGATAAAGAAGCTCATCGCGCCGGCCGCGGCATAGAGGGGCCGCCAGGAAATCGCGAAGAAACCGGCAAAGACGAGCGCTATGATCGGCAGGCGCGCGATCGCATCGATGATGTCCTGATCGCGTCCGTAGGGAGGTCTGTTCCTCCTGCGCTCGCGCGCCGGCAGTGCGAAGCGATCCGTGAAGAAAATCGCGGCACAGGACAGGAGATAGCAAAAGAGAGTCAGCGCCGCCGGGTAGTCATGCAACTGGAAGGGAAGAAGCGCCAAGCCGATACCTTTGAGCCATTTCACCGCCGACGCCGCCTCGGCAGCAGGCCGTCGCTCGACACTTAAATGCTAACGTTGGCCGGCACAAGCACGGCTGCGGCCTGCGGCCGTCACCGTCCACTGTCACGGGCGATTGCCCTGTCGAACCACCGGTCAAGGAGTGGTCTCACTGCCGGGCCGAAGCGGCCGAGCAAGAAAAGCGCGAGGCCGAAATAGACTTCGGACCGCCGTCGGTCGATGCCCTTCGCGATCCTCCTTGCTACCGCCTCGGCGGTCCAGGGCCGCACCGCCCCCATCACCACGCGTGCTTCGGGTGGCCGCAGGCCAAGTTCGCGCGCGAACTGCGGCGTCTTGGTATCGGGCGGAAAGCTGACCGACACTCCGACATTGTGGCGTCGCGCCTCGCTTCTGAGCGCCTGGGCAAAGCCGTGCAATGCGAATTTCGACGCGCAATAGGCCGTATAGCCGTAAATGCCGATCAAGCCGGCGCCCGACGAGATCATCATGATGTGGCCGTTGCGCCGCCGCTTCATTTCCGGATAGACGGCGCGCACGGCATGCACCGTGCCGGAGAGGTTCGTTTCGATCTGTCGACGAAAGGTCGTGCTTTGCTGCTCCTCGAAAGGTGCCGGTTCGACGACGCCGGCCGAGGTCACGAGAATGTCGCAGGGACCGAATGTTTCGATACAGCGACGAATGGCCGTTTCGATTTCTTCCTCGCGGGCAACGTCGGCTGCCTCCACGTGGATATCTCCGGCCGCTGCACCATGCTCTGAGACGAGCATTTCTTGGGCCTGCTCCAGAAGATCGCGGGAACGTGCGATGAGAGAGAGCCGTGCGCCGCGGCTCGCGTAGATGGATGCTAATGCCAGGCCTATGCCGCTCGAGCCACCGGTGATGATCACATGGGTCATGCTAAGGTTCCGCCTGCGGCTCAATGGGGCAGTGGTTTCAACTACGATTCACTCTGGAATTGCGTAAGAAATGATCTAGCGCGCCGACAGCGCCTTCAACATTTGTTCGATATCGACGCCGCCAAGCCCGAAATTCCGTTCGGTCAAATCCTTGAGGCGTTCAGCGGTCAGTGCGACGGTACGGCGGATCTGCTCCTCGGTGTGATCGCTGGTAATGAAGAAGCGCAGACGGGCCAATCCTTCCGGTACGGCAGGATGGATGATCGGCAGCACATTCACTCCCGCCGTGAGCAGATCGTTGGAAAGCTGCACGGCGCGCAACGAATCGCCGACGATGACGGGAACAACCGAGAAGCCGCCGCTCAAGCCCGTATCGAGTCCAGCTTCCTTAGCAAGCTTGAGGAACAAGCCGCCATTGCGCCTGAGCGCCGCGGTGCGTTCGGGTTCGCGTTCGAGGATATCGAGGCTGGCGACGGCGGATGCGCCGAGCACGGGTGCCAGGCCGACGCTGTAGACGAATCCACCGGCCGATGCCTTGAGCACCGCCGCCAACGCCTCGTTGCCGGCAATATAGCCGCCGCAGCTCGACGTCGTTTTCGACAGCGTTCCCATCCAGATGTCGACCTCTTCCGGATCAACGCCAAAGTGCTCGGCGAGACCCTTGCCACGCGACCCGAGAACGCCGAGTGAATGGGCCTCGTCGACCATTAGCCAGAAGCCATATTCGGCCTTGAGCTTCAGCAGTGCTGGGAGGTTCGCGACATCGCCGTCCATCGAATAGATGCCTTCGACGATGACCATGATGTGACGGTATTCTCCGGCGACCGTGCGCAGCACATGCTCTAAGTCGGCCGTGTCGTTGTGCTTAAAGAGGCGGCGCGTGGCGCCGGAAAGCTTGATGCCGGCGAGCGCGCTGTTGTGGATGAACTCGTCATGGATGACGAGATCCTTGGGACCCATCAGGCAGCTGATGGCGGTAACGTTGGTGAGATAGCCGCTGACGAAACAAACCGCCGCTTCGACGCCGTAGAAGCGCGCGATCTTTTCCTCGAGCTCGACATGCACGGGCCGCTCGCCGGCAACGAGCCTGCTCGCGGAGGCGGAAATGCCAAAGTTCCCGATTGTGTCGCGCGCCCTGTCGAGTACATGGGCGTGGCGGTTCAGCCCGAGGTAATCATAGGAGGCGAAATTTATCATCGTACGGCCGTCGATCACGGTCGTCGCGCCGGCTGCCGTCTGGTGTGCCCGATAGAAAGGGTTGGCGATACCCAACTGCTCGCTCGCAAATTTTTGCGTAAGAACCTGCTTATATTCTGGAAGGTCCTCGAAACGCGCCTGGCGGCGACGCGGCGGCGCCGGCAACTCCCGTTCCGAGCGCGCCATCCGGTTGCGCTCGGACGATTGGTGCGTGTTCCTCATCCTGTCCAGCAGGTTCTCCTTGAGGCTGCTGCTCATCTTGGAGAAGGTCTGGCCGTTTCCGTCGTTGTTCATTGGCTCAGTGCTTTTTCCCTGTCCGCCCCGGCGTGGCGCTGTGCAAGTTCGGTCACAAGCCGATCATCAACTGCCTCGCCATCTTCGCCCTGATCCCGCTTGCTTACCTTTTCATAAAGTTTGCGCGCAACGTCGCCCACCGTCGTATTGTCGGCGACGCCGCTCAAGGGCATGTCGAAGCCGGTGTTCTGCTGGAAGCTCATGCCGAGTTCGACCGCCATCAGGCTGTCCAGGCCGATTTCCTTCAGGATCTTGCCGCGGGTCACCGTATCTTTCGACACGCGAAGGATCGCGGCGATCTCGCCTGCCACCAGATCGAACAGGATGTCTTCCGCTTCCTGCGGCGACTTCCCCTCGATCATCGCCACGAGGTCCATCTGCGTTCCCTCGGCACCGGACGAATGCTGATCGGCGCTGCGCTGGATCACCTCGAAGAGTGCGTTGCGGGCAACCGGCAGGTTGCGCGCGGCCGACCAGTCGATCTCCGAAATCATCACGACCGCCGCGTCGACGGTGCCCGGATCCGATGCGATGTGGCTTTCGACCATGTCGAGCGCCACCTGGGCCTTCAAGGCGGTCTTGCCGATGCGCTTGGCCAGAAGATCGTTTACATCGGTGTTCTGCACGAGATATCCGGCGTCGGCGATCGCGCCGAAGCCGACGGCGAGACCGGCGAGACCCTCCGCGCGTCGGGCGCGGGCAAGGCCTTCGAGATAGCCGTTGGCCGCGACATAGTTGGCCTGTCCGGGATTGCCGACAAGCGTCGTTGCCGACGAAAACAGGATGAAATTGTCGAGCTCATCGCCACGCGTCTGCCGGTCGAGGATCGCTGCGCCCTTGGCCTTCGTGTCGATCACCGGTCGATTGCGCTCGCGGTTGAGATTGCTGATCAAGGCGTCGTCCAGCACCATCGCCGCATGGACGACGGAACGCAGCGGCGCCTCGGCACGAAGCGTCGCGAGAAGTCCGTCGACCGCGGCCGTATCGGTGATGTCGCAGGCATGGAGCGAGGCAGAGACGCCCATCTTGTTCCAGCGTGCGAGCATCGCGCTCGTTTCGGCGTCCGCCTGACCGCGGCGAGAGCACAGTGCGATCCTGCGCGCACCCTTTTCGACCAGCCAGTTGGCGGCCGCGAGACCGAAACCGCCAATGCCGCCGACGACGAGATGCACGCCGTCCGGATCCACTTTGACGCCCTTGCGCGGCTTCACGGCGATCTCGTGCTTGCCGGCGACTGGCGGCAGGACGACGATCTTGCCGATGTGCCCGGCATTCTGCATCAAGCGGAAGGCGTTGCCGATTTCATCGAAATCGAAGGCGCGGTAGGGCAGCGGCGTCAGCTTGCCTTCCTCGAAGAGCGCCCCGATTTCCATGAAGATGCGTTTGGTAAGCGCAGGCGCATTGACCAGAAGCTGGTCCGCATCGATGCCGAAATAGCTGACATTGCGCCGGAATGGCCGCAATCCGATCTTGCTGTCCGCGTAATAATCGCGCTTGCCGAGTTCCAGGAACCGGCCGAAAGGCTTCACCAGCGCGAGGCTTTGTTCCATCGCCTCGGCAAACAGCGAGTTCAGTACCAGATCGACGCCATCTCCACCGGTGACGGCGCGCACGTCATTGGCGAAGCCGAGCGAGCGCGAATCGAAGACATGATCGGCACCGAGCATTGCCAGGAAGCGCCTTTTTTCGCGCGTTCCAGCCGTCGCTATGACCCTTGCGCCCTTGAGCTTGGCGACCTGAAGCGCGGCGAGCCCGACGCCGCCGGCAGCGCCATGGATGAGGATCGTCTCTCCAGCCTGGATGCGGCCGAGCTCGACCATCGCGTAGTATGCCGTGAGGAAAGCGACGGGCACCGTGGCAGCGGCCACGGGGCTGATGGTCCGCGGCAGTTTTGCCACGCCGGCGCGGGAAACGACCACGTGCGTGGAGAATGCCGAAGGCGCGATCGCCATAACCGCGTCGCCGACGGCAAGGTCGTCTACCCCTTCGCCGATCGCGACCACATGGCCGGAAAGCTCCATGCCGATCGTTGCGCCGGCAAAGCCGTCCTCGAGCGCTTCTTCGGGAAGAAGGCCCATCGCCCACATCACGTCACGGAAATTCAGGCCCGTTGCCGCTACGGTGACGACGATCTCGCCCTGGCCGGCCTGCGGCACATCAGCTTGCTCCCAAGCAATGCTCGCAACCTGCGAGCTGACGCGCTGGTGGATTGTCGCCGCCGCAAAGGCGCTTGTCTTGCCTTCGGTTTTGACGGCGGGGCCGGGAACGGCCCGAATTTCAGAGAGCAATCCAGTGGCCTTGTCGAGCAACCATTCGCGATTCGACCCGGATACGGTCAATAGAGGCAACGCCGACGCGATGCCATCCTCCAGGCCTGCTTTGTTCCAACCGTCAAGGTCGAGCGAATGGACGTCGAGGAATTCGTATTCGTTCTGCAGAACGCGAGCGAACGCCCAGAGGCCGGAATTCACGCCGGAGCTGATCGCGACGCCATCTGCCCGCGAAGCGATCGGCGCGCCGCCCGGCGCGACGATCACCAACCGGGGGCGGTCGTCGTCGGACGGTCCGGCATCTCCGACATGCTGTCTCAGCGCTTCGGCGAAGGCGCTCAACGCAAGCACATGAACCTGCAGCGAGACGGAATCGGTGTCGCTTGCATGACCGGTCGCCGGCGAAACAAGCACCGCTTGAACGGGATTCTGGCCCAAGCTGCCGAGTGCGGCCTGCAGCCTTGCAACGTCGGCCGCAATATCGCCTGACAGCAGTACCGGGACCGCATGTGCGGGCATCGGCGCCGCATCGTGGGGCGCACCTTCGACCTGGATGACCAGATAGGGGCCGGTAACCGTCTGGATCGCCTGCACCGGTTCGCCGGATGTTGTCGTAGCAGCCGCGCCGCGGGCTTCGAGCAGTATGATATTGCCGTGTGCGCACTCATGGTCCGCGACGTTGACGTCGCGCAGCCCGAGATCTGTTAGGCATTTCTGCCAATGCGGCACGGCGGCAAGATTGCCGATCGGGAATTCGGCCGTCTGGCTGCGGGCAAACCAACCTTCGGAAAGGCCGAGAGCGAAGTCGCCGAAGATCGAGGGCGCACTGACGGCTGCAGCCAGCGCGCCGCCTTCGCGCAGCATCGAGCGCAATGCGGTGCGCAGCGCGGTCTCGTCCTCGATCAGATGGTAAAGGTTGTCCGAGGCGCTGACGGCGAGGTCGAAGGATGCGATCGCCGCGAATTCGCTTTTCTTGAGAATACGCACATGCGCGTCGTTCTCGAATGCGATCTCAAGGTTGCGCTGCGCGTTGTCGCGCGGTTCGGCCACGACCAGGCTTGCGCCATGACGCGCCGCCAGGTCAGCGAGCCGGCGCGTGAAACCTGTCGAAACGCTTCCGAATTCGACAATGCGCAAGGGGGCCGCAGCGGTTTGCGCGGTCATCGCCCGTTCCGCCGCGGCGAGTACCCGCTCCATGCGCTGCCGGCTCGCAACGGAATGCACGGCCTGGTGGTCGAGCGTCGCGTCGCTGATGAAGCCCGCGCTGAAGGACTGCGCCCGGTCGTCATCTGGCCCCGCAGCGAAAAGCGCATCGAGGCGGCTTAAGGCCTCGGCGTAGGCATTGTTGATGAGCACGGCTTCGACCGCGCGATCGGGACGCTCGCCATAGAGCTCTCCGAGGATTTCAGCCACGGTCGGAAGACTGAACTCCCGCGCGACAGTCCAGACGCCATTTTGATGTTCGCTGAGTCCGGCGTCCTCCAATACGTAGAGGCAGCTTGTCAGGAAACACTGGAAGGCGAAGTCGCCGGGCAGGGCGTCGCTGTTGATCGTGGCGTTTCCCTTGGCAAGCTTCAGCGCTATTTCCTGGCAAGCGCGGTAGATCGCAGCGTTGAACAGCAACGTCGCATTGTCGACGCTGCCATCGCCACCGGCGGGCGCCGTCAGCAAGTGCGGCATCGGTGCAGCCGGCTTGGCGCCGGGCAGCGTCGTGTCGGAGAGCACGGCCTCGTAGTGGAAGGAAAGCCCGTCCAGCGTCTTGTGTTTGCGCAAATAGGTGCGGCGGAAACGACAATCGTCGAAATGCGCAATCGCTTCGCCCGATTTGTCGAAGAAATGAAACCTCGCCTTGATCGAATTGGCGCTGACGCGCTCGATCTCGATCGTGGCGCGGGCGATTGGCCGTCCGGGGTTGACGACACGCACGGAACCGAAGCGTACTGGAATATACGGTGCTCCGCCTTTGTCACCCGTAAAGCGGCCGAAGAGTGCAACGAGTCCATGGAACGTTGCGTCGACGGAGATCGGATGAAGAGAGTAGGTGACGAGCGGGTGTCCCGCCCCCTTCGGTGTCTTCAGTTCGACGTCAATGATCCGGTCGGCGTATGCGACAGCCTTTGAAAGCAACTGGAAGCTCGGACCATAGTCGAGCCCGAATTGTTTCGCCGTCTCGTAGGCTTTCGAAGGATCGACACTTGCCGTTTTCGCCAAACCGGCGAAGGACGTAGGGGCGTTGGTTTTTCCGGGCACTGGCTTGCGGCTTCTCGCGACGGCATGCACCGTCCAGTCGTCCTCCGAGAGGCGCTCGCGCGAACGGATCTCGATGTCGCCCGTCTCGGGTGAGAGGATGGTCGAGAGTTCCATCAGGCGACTGTCGCTGAGCTCCAGCGGGCGAACGATCTCAAGATTGGTGATCTCTACCTCGTCGCTGCCGTAATATTGCTGCGCGGCGGAAACCGCCACCTCAATGAAGCCGCTGCCCGGCAGAATCGGCTTGCCGTCGACGACATGCTCTGCAAGGTCCGGGAAGAGATGCGCATCGACATGGTTCTTCCAACTGCCGCTGTTCGGATCGCCGCGCCAGCCCGTCAGGCGATAAGGCCGGCCGGAACGGCCGAAGAGGTCCGTAGAATCGGTCGTGACCGCAGGTCGCAGTTCGACCGGTTCGAAGGGCAATGCCGGCAATTCGACGAAAGCGTTGCGCTTGCCATAGACGCGGGGCCGGTCGACAGCCGCACCGTGCGCGACGGCGCGCGCCATCGACGCCGAAATCGGATCGTGACCGCTCTGGCCGACGTCGCGAAGCAATGTCGGGACGACCGCCGCCGGGAAGGCCGCGTGCTTGATCGTTTCCTTGACATAGGACGCCAGGATCGGACGCGGGGAAATTTCGATGAAAAGCTGGCAGCCGAGTTCGAGTGCCGCCTCGGCGGCGGCTTGGAAGCGGACCGGTTCGCGGACGTTCTTCCACCAATAGTCCGGGTCGAGCTGCGTTCCCTCGAGTGCGGCGCCGGTTACGGTCGAGAGAAACGTCAGCTCTGTCCGCCGCGGGGCAATATCCGGAATGTCGGAAAGGAAGGACTGCTTTGCCTGGTCGATGACCGGATGGTGGAACGGATAGTTGATGTCGAGGATCTGGACCGGGATCTTGGCCTTGCGTGCGGCGTCGCGGAAGGCGGAAATTTCATGCGCCGGACCGGACATAGTGACCGAATTATGCGCATTCATGGCTGCGACGCAGAGCTCGTTGAGACCGCGCCCCTGCGCGAATGCCTGTGCGGCTTCCTCGCCGAGCATCACGGCGGCCATCGTTCCCTGGCCGGCCAGGAGATCCTGATGCAGCGAGCGCTTGGCCACGATCGACACGGCATCGACGAGCGACAGGGCGCCGGCCGCATAGGCGGCGGCGATCTCGCCGACCGAGTGGCCGAAGACGGCTGCCGGCTTGATGCCCATCGCGACCAGCGAATCGGAGAGCGCAGCCTGGACGGCGAAAAGTAGCGGCTGCGCGATCTTCGTGTCCGAGAGCTTCTTGTCGAGTTCCGGATCCGTCAGAAGATCGGTCAGGACGATGTCGGAATGAAACTTGAAGAGCGCGCTTACGGACGTGAAGGACTGGCGGAAGTGCAGGTTCTCACGGAAGGCTTCGACGCCCATGCCGGCCCATTGGGAGCCGTTGCCCGAGAAGACGAACGCGACTTTTGCATCCTTCACCGGGGCCTCGCCCACTTCGCCGATGTCGGAGCCGGGCTTGTCCAGATGGCTGGCGATCGCCCGCACGATATCTTCGGGGTGGTCGCTGCGCGCGGCGAAGCGATGGCGCATATGGGTGCGATTGGCGCCGGAGGCGGCGATCATCGCACGCGTTTCTTCCTTGGACGCACCTGCGAACCTCGCCTTGTACTCCTTCAACAGGTTATCAAGGCTCGATGCCGTGTGGGCGCTTGCCATGAATACATGGCCGGCCGATGAAGGCGCGGCTTTCTCTTCCTGTACAGTTTCCGGGTCGCTGATGACCACATGCGCGTTGGCGCCGCCGAAGCCGAAGGAGTTGATGCCGGCAAGGCGCGCACGCTTGCCTTTCAGCAGTTCGATCGGATTGGCGGTGACGCGAACGTTCAGTCCGTCGAAATCGATGTGTTCGTTCGGCGTATCGAAATGCAGCGACGCTGGCAGGTAGTTGTGTTCGAGCGCCAGAACGGCCTTCATCATGCCGAACAGTCCGGACGCCGGTTCGGTGTGGCCGATATTGGACTTGATGGAGCCGATCGGGACCGGCGCCCTGCGCTTTGCGCCAATGACGGTGCCGATGGACCATACTTCCGCCGGGTCACCTACCTTCGTGCCAGTGCCGTGACCCTCGACGAAGGCGACTTGGTTGGCATCGATGCCGTTGCCTTCGTAGATGGCCCTGAGCAAGTTGGCCTGCGCCTCGCGCGAGGGAAGCGAAATGCCGTTTGTCCGGCCGGCCGAGTTGACCCCGGTCGCCACGATCCTGGCGTAGCTGCGGTCGCGTTCGCGGCGCGCCCGATCCGAGCGGCGCAGGATGAAAACAACGCCGCCTTCGGCGCGGACATAGCCGGCGCCGTCATTGTCATAGGCGCGGCAGAGGCCTTCCGGCGACAGCATCCGTGCCTGGGCGAAGCCGACGAAGGGAAGGGGATGGGCAAGAATGTTGACGCCGCCAACGATCGCGGTGTCGATGTCGCCGGCGTTGAGCGCCCGCATCGCCTGATCGAGCGCCACGAGCGAAGAGGAACAGGCGGTATCCACCGTCATGCTCGGTCCGCTCAACCCGAAGATATGGGAAATGCGGTTGGAGACGATCGACAGCGTATTGCCGGTCATGAAATAGGGTCCGGCGGCGGCCGGATCTTCGACCGTCAGGTTGGCGTGGTCGAGGCTCGACGCGCCGACATAAACGCCGACGTTCTCGCCATGGAGGGATGCAATGGAAATATTGGCATCCTCGAGCGCGCGCCAGGCGAGCTGCAGCAGCACACGCTGTTGCGGATCCATATACATGGCTTCCCGCTGAGACATGCCGAAGACAGCGGGATCGAAATCATAGATCTGATCGAGCACGCCGGCTGCAAAAGAATAGGTCTTGCCTTGCACGCCCATGACGGGATGCCAAAAACGCGCCAAATCCCAACGGTCCGAGGGAACGCTGGACACGGTGCATTTGCCCTGGCGAAGAATCTTGAACAGCGCCTCAGGCGATTTTGCTCCGGGGGCGAGGCATGCACGCCCTATGATTTCAACAGTCATGTATGATCGAACGCTCTAAACTGCCGTTAAAATTGTCCTAGCCAATTGCCGCGCCAAACGTAAATTGCAATTGGTGAGATTACCGATGTGTTATTTTCCCCGATTTTATTCGTCCAGCCGTCCCCGCTGTATTAGTGAGCTTTTAACTCAAAGTACCTAGCTTTCAACCCCAAAGGCTTAGATACACACGTCGTGGGGGCCCCATCCAGACAATTACGGCGACGGATCGTAAACAATGTCGAGGAGGTATGACCGGAAAGGCGCAGTGCCGAATATTTTGGTCGCCCGGCGGCGAGGTGGCTTGTTGTGAAACGGCGATTGTGCTTTGCAGTGACCGGCGGATTCCCTGCCGGGAAAACATACGGCGCAGATCTGTAAACAGAATCATCGCTGTGCCGAATACGGAGTATAGTAGTGAGACGAGTGACTGCCCTTCTGCTTTGCACCGCGCTTGCGGGATGTCAGGCCGTGCCGGGAGAAGGCCCTCTGACCACCGACATCGTTGCGGATGCCGGCCAGTCCGGTGCGCAGATCGGCAGAAAGAATGCGACCGTCTTCGATATCGTCGACGTCGACGGTCAATCGGCACGGTTGGTCTCGGACTATGTTTCCACGACGCTCAGCCGACGCTTCGGCATTGGCGGCGGCGTCGGCCAGGTCGTCATCGGTGTCGGCGATCAGTTGAAAATATCGATCTTCGAGGCGGGCAGCGACGGCCTGTTTTCCACAACAGAATCAAAGCAGACCAACATCGATCTGGTCGTCCAGCCAGACGGTAAGGCGGCCATTCCCTATGTCGGTCCGGTCCGCTTTGCCGGCTTGACGCTGGAACAGGCGCGCCAGGCAATTCTCGAAGCCCTGAAGCAGAAAGCCGTGGAGCCCGATGTCATCGTGACGAGCACGTCCACGGCATCGCGCATCGTCACGGTTTCCGGCGCAGTCGGCCGTCCGTCGGTCGTGCCGTTGAACCTCGTCAGCGAGTCGATCAACGAAGTCATCGCCAAGGCCGGCGGTCCGTCGGCGCAGCCTTACGAGACCTACGTCACGCTCGTGCGCGGCAAGAAAACCGGAACGGTCCTGCTGAAATCCATCATCGAAAACCCGTCGGAAAATATTCACGTCAAGCCGGGCGACCAGGTGTTCGTGACCCGCGATCCGCGCACGTTCACGATCCTCGGTCAGGTCAGGGCAAACCAACGCGTCGAGTTCGGCGCCAATGACCTGAACCTGCTCGAAGCCGTGGCACTTGCGGGTGGCGGCGCCGACCGAACCGTTGATGCAAAGGGCTACTTCGTCTTCCGCTACGAAGAACCCGATATCGTCATGAGTCTGCTTGGACGAGAGCGGTTCAACACGATGCTGAGCAAGGGCATGAAGCCCGACAGCGTCGGGCGCTATCCGATCGTCTACCGTTTCAACATGACCAATCCGGATAGCCTGATCGTCGGCCAGACCTTCCCGATCAAGAACCGCGACGTGATCTATGCATCGCGTCATCCCTCCGTCGATATTGCGAAATTCCTCGACTTCGTGGCGCGGCCGATCGGCATCGCGAATACGGGCGTCAACATCGCGGACAACCTGGACAATCTGCAGAACTGACGAAGCCCGGCGGCAAGCGAACCTGCTTGCTGCCAAGCAAATTCTGTGATTGATCTTCGGCTTAAATCGATTTTGTTGATGGTCGGCGCGGTCCGGCCGGATCGCGAGGAGGGCCCATGGCTGAAGAAGCCTTGATCGTCATCGATGTGCAGAACGATTTCTGCCCCGGCGGCGCTCTTGCCGTTGCCGGCGGCGATGAAATCGTGCCCATCGTCAATCGCCTCATTCAGCAATCGGCCCATGTCATCCTCACGCAGGACTGGCACCCGGCCGGCCACTCCAGTTTCGCATCGAGCCATCCCGGCAAGGCGCCCTTTGCGACGGTCACCGTCCCTTACGGCGAGCAGACGCTCTGGCCCGATCATTGCGTTCAGGGCAGCGCGGGCGCCGACTTTCATCCTGATCTCGAATGGACGACGGCAGAGCTGGTGGTTCGCAAGGGCTTCCGCACGGAGATTGACAGCTATTCCGCCTTTTTCGAAAACGATCACCGGACACCCACCGGCCTGGCCGGCTACCTGCGCGAGCGGGGCATCTCCAGGGTGTCGCTTTGCGGTCTTGCCACTGATTTCTGCGTCGCCTTCTCGGCGCTCGATGCGGTCTCTCAGGGCTTTTCGACCTCCGTTGTGCTCGGCGCCTGCCGCGGCATAGATCTGAACGGATCACTCGCGGCCATGACGCAGCGCATGCGCGATGCAGGGGTTGCGCTGGTCTAGCCACACTGGAGCGGGACCGCTCGGAACGACGAAATCGATCAGGCTCGGCCGAGTGCCCGGTGATCCAGAAGGAGCGTAGTCGTAGATGCCAAAGACTGATATCGCACGGCGGGTCTATAACCATACCTGGAAGCTCGATCCGATCATCCGCAGTCTTTTGGACACGGATTTCTACAAGCTCCTGATGCTGCAGATGATCTGGAAGCTTCATCCGAATGTTGAGGCAACTTTTTCACTGATCAACCGCACCAAGATCGTGCGCCTCGCCGAGGAAATCGACGAGCAGGAACTGCGCGACCAGCTCGATCACGCGCGGACCCTGCGTTTCAGCAAGAAAGAGATGATCTGGCTCGCCGGTAACACGTTCTACGGGCGAAAGCAGATCTTCTCGCCGGAATTCCTCGCCTGGCTTGCCAAGTTCCAACTGCCCGAATACGAGTTGTCGCGTCGCGACGGCCAGTTCGAACTGATCTTTCGTGGCCGCTGGGTCGAAACGACGATGTGGGAGATTCCGGCGCTGGCGATCATCAACGAGCTGCGCTCGCGCGCCGCGATGAAAGGTCTGGGTCCCTTCACTCTTGACGTCCTCTATGCGCGCGCCAAGGCCAAGATGTGGTCGAAGGTCGAGCAGTTGCGGCAATATCCTGACCTGCGCATTTCCGATTTCGGCACGCGTCGCCGGCACAGCTTTCTTTGGCAGCGGTGGTGCGTCGAGGCATTGAAGGAGGGAATCGGCGGCTCGTTTTCCGGCTCCAGCAATGTGCTGCTCGCCATGGACAACGATCTCGAGGCCCTCGGCACCAACGCGCACGAGCTGCCAATGGTGGCGGCGGCGCTCGCGCGCAACGACAAAGAACTCGCCGCAGCACCCTACAAGGTCCTGCAGGACTGGAACCAGCTCTATGGCGGCAATTTGCTGATCGTGCTGCCGGATTCATTCGGGACCGCGGCATTCCTGCGCGACGCGCCGGATTGGGTGGCGGACTGGACCGGCTTTCGACCGGACAGCGCGCCGCCGATCGAAGGCGGCGAGAAGATCATAGGCTGGTGGAAGAAGATGGGCCGCGACCCGCGAGAAAAGCTGCTGATCTTTTCCGACGGGCTCGACGTCGACACGATTATCAAGACCTATCGCCATTTCGAGGGCCGCGTGCGCATGAGTTTCGGCTGGGGAACCAACCTCACCAACGATTTCGCCGGCTGCGCGCCGACGGAAATCAGCGGACTTAACCCGATTTCGATCGTCTGCAAGGTGAGTGACGCCAATGGTCGGCCGGCGGTCAAGCTTTCGGACAACCCGCACAAGGCCACCGGAGACCCCAAGGAAGTGCAGCGGTATCTGAAATTCTTTGGGACCGAGGATTTCGTCGAGCAGACCGTCAAGGTGTGAACTCGCCCAAAAAAAGAAAACCGGCAAGCGCCGGTTTCAAGAAGGGGATTGCGATTGTCCATCATCGCATTGTCAGATCTAGCGGTAGAATCTTAAGGTTGCGTTAAGGTCGCTGTGGCGCCCCCTTTACACGCGCCGGCGAACAAATTCGACCCTGTTGTCAGCGGGGCTGCTTTCGGCGGCCTGGTCGCAGGCAATGCGAAACTGCGCGACGAGCTCAGAGAGGCCGGACGCCTCGTTCGAAAGCCGATGCGTCATTGCTGTGCTTTCTTCGACCATCGCGTTGTTCTGCTGCGTCATGCGGTCGAGCTTGTAGGTCGTCATATTTGTCCTTTCCGGCAGAGCTAAGCAGTGCCCGCTTGTCCTCGGCATTGGGGTTCGCCGTTACGTAGCGCTGCGCAAGCTCGCCTGCGGCACCGCTGCCGATCCCGGCCATCGCACTGCTGAGATCGCTCAATGCCATCGCGACCGTTTTTTGCCCCTGCAGATTGCGCAGGTCATTTTCGATCGTCGTCAGGTAATGGCGCAATTCGTTGCGCCGGGCATCCGCCAGGGCTTCGAGTTTCTCGACTGCCGCTTGAGAGGACATGCTGCCGCTGACGGTGAGGCTGGCAAGGCTGGTTGCGGCGATGGAAAAAACGGCCAGACCCGCCGCTGCGAGCGGGAGCTTCACGGATAAACGCATAACAACACCGTATTCTGGAAAAAAAATCAGATGCCGAAGAGGCAGGTCATGGCGCGTCATGCGCCGGCGGAGTTGCCGCCAGCGGAGTTATACGGATTTGTTTTAAGGTTTGATGACAGGTCGCGTGCATGACGCAAATAGCATCGGGGCACCTTTCAGATCTTCGAAGGTGCGCCGCGCGGGACTTGCGAGGGCCGCGTAGGGACGAAATCGTGTCCGAAGACCCGCCAATCGTATGACTTATTGGGGTACCTCAATATTTTCTTGAATTTGCCCCAGAATGCCCCATGATGCCGGTGAGGAATGCATTGAGGTACACACCTTGGGAGGGGTTCGTGCGTCAAGCCTATTCGCCGGATGATGTCGATACAATGCGCGGCGCACTGGATGTCTGGTGCGCTCTGCACAACGTCGGAAGGGATGGTGTGGAGGCCAACGAGGCCGCGCGCCGCATCCTGGATCTGATGGGCAGGAAGAAATTCACCTGCGACCAGCTTCTGGCACAGCTATCCGATTTCAGGCCGACCCCTCGTCACCGGGTTTCCTGATCAAGCCGGAGACGGTGTCCCTCAGTCTCAACACCGGCAGGTATTCGTTCGCCAGATGAATATCGAGGTGCGCCAGCCGTTCACCGTTAAGCTCCGCGGCCTGCCCGGTTTCCTTGTCGATCACGGTCCAGGAGCCGTCCGGCTCCTCTTTCAGGTCGTATCGTTGAGCTTCCATAAGGAGAAGCTTAAGCGACGTGCGGAGCGTTTGGTAGAGGTTTCTGCTGTTGGACGATCACATGCCCGAGTAGACGTGGCTCGCTGGTTCATTTGGTCGGCTAGCGAGCCTGCTGCGTTTTACTCATCTGGAGAGCCAGTGTGTCTGACACTTCAGTAAGCCGCCGCGCCACTCTACCGTAAAATCCTGTTTGTCATCAGCCATTTCGCCGAGCGGGGCCAAGCGTGGTTCGCGCCCATGCGAAGGTTGGTAAACCCCGTCGAAACCAGCTCTCCGGTTTCAGCGTCAAGAATGCGAATGAACATCGTGTGCTCTGTTCGGTTCACGCGCGTTACGACGCCTAGCAAGGCAAGGGACGCACCGTGCGCTTTGGCGATAGAGGCCTCACAGCCACCGCAGTTTCGCAGCCCGTGCGGTTCGGCCGCCTGTTCATTCCCCGCAGGCGCATCGATTACCGAAAAACGCCCAGAATTTGAGAGCATGTCCTTCGCGACCTGCGCCGACTCGGACAGATAGCGCCTGTCGTAATCATCCGGCGGGATTATTCCTGCCCCAGCGCTCTTGTCCTCCAATTCGAAAGGAAACACTTCAATCGACATCGGCTTTGTCTGCTGTCCGTGCGCAAGTGGGCAGGTCCCGACAAGCAGCGCCGCGAGGACGGTCAAGGTGCGAATGCGCATAGGAAGTACTCCCCTGGAAAGGACAGCCATTGTACACGGCCTGACCACGCAAATCACGATTGCCTTAGAGGATGTTCGACGCGTGGCCACTGGCAACCTCGTCAATCGGCGCGGCAAACGTCGACGACAAAGGGTGCGGGTTCGCGTGACAGCGACACCGAGCCGTGGCATAGGGTGCCCCGCAACCCCACTAGGCCGTCCTCCACATGATCCGTATCGAGAATATCAGCAAGTCCAACAGTCACCGCATCCTCTACATCGAAGCCTCAGCAGCGTTGAACCGCGGCGAGAAGGTTGGTCTTGTCGGCCCGAACGGGGCGGGAAAGACGACGCTCTTTCGGATGATTACTGGCGAGGAACTGCCCGACGAGGGACAGGTCTCAGTCGAGAAAGGCATGACTATCGGCTATTTCGATCAAGACGTCGGCGAGATGGCCGGACGGTCGGCCGTCGCCGAAGTGATGGAAGGGGCAGGACCGGTCAGCGCGGTGGCGGCGGAGCTGCGCGAGCTCGAGGCGGCGATGTCGGATCCGGACCGCATGGATGAAATGGATGCGATCATCGAACGCTATGGTGAGGTGCAGGCGCGCTACGAGGAGCTCGATGGCTATGCGCTGGAGGGACGCGCCCGCGAGGTTCTGGCGGGACTGAGCTTCAGCCCGGAGATGATGGACGGCGATGTCGCCAAGCTGTCGGGCGGCTGGAAGATGCGCGTGGCGCTCGCCCGCATCCTGCTGATGCGCCCGGATATCATGCTGCTAGACGAGCCGAGCAACCACCTCGATCTCGAAAGCCTGATCTGGCTGGAAGATTTCCTGAAAGGCTACGGCGGCGCCCTGCTGATGACGTCCCACGATCGCGAGTTCATGAACCGGATCGTGACCAAGATCATCGAGATCGACGGCGGCGCGCTGACGACCTATTCCGGCGATTATGGCTTCTATGAAGGGCAGCGGGCGCTGAACGAGAGGCAACAGCAAGCGCAGTTCGAGCGCCAACAGGCGATGCTCGCCAAGGAGATCAAGTTCATCGAGCGCTTCAAGGCCCGCGCCTCGCACGCCTCCCAGGTTCAAAGCCGGGTGAAGAAGCTCGAGAAGATTGACCGCGTCGAGCCGCCGCGCCGGCGCCAGACAGTCGCCTTTGAATTCCTGCCAGCTCCGCGTTCCGGTGAAGACGTCGTCAACCTCAAGAATGTGCATAAGGCCTATGGCAGCCGGACGATCTATGACGGCCTCGACTTCATGGTGCGCCGGCGCGAACGCTGGTGCATCATGGGCATCAACGGCGCCGGCAAGTCGACACTGCTCAAGCTGGTCACCGGCACCACCACGCCGGACAAGGGTAGCGTGTCGCTCGGCGCTAGCGTCAAGCTCGGCTATTTCGCCCAGCACTCCATGGACCTCCTCGACGGCGACAGCACCATACTGCAATGGCTGGAGGAACGCTTTCCCAAGGCGGGGCAGGCGCCGCTGCGGGCGCTGGCCGGCTGCTTCGGCTTTTCGGGCGATGATGTCGAGAAGCGTTGCCGGGTGCTCTCTGGCGGTGAGAAGGCGAGGCTGGTGATGGCGGCGATGCTATTCGACCCGCCGAACTTCCTCGTCCTCGACGAGCCGACCAACCACCTCGATCTCGATACGAAGGAAATGCTGATCAAGGCACTCTCGGCCTACGAGGGCACCATGCTGTTCGTGTCGCACGACCGCCGCTTCCTGTCGGCACTCTCCAACCGGGTGCTGGAGCTGACGCCGGACGGGATCCATCAATACGGCGGTGGTTACATTGAATACGTGGAGCGCACTGGACAGGAAGCGCCGGGGCTGCGCGGGTGATGGGCGGCCCTTCCGCGATCTGCGCCCGAGGCTGATTTACGCTTGTGAGAAGGTCGTGGTCGGCGCAAATTGCCTGTAGCGGAAGAAACCGGCACGCGTCAGGCCGAAGTGCCTCCCGAAGTTCGGTCCTGTTAGCGAGGAAGCGGCGGAGCGCTTTCGGGATAACCGGCACAAGCAGAATATCGACCGTCTCGATTGAGCAAAAATATCGAGACTCGCGGGCCCATCAAACATTGTTTTAGCGGTTTTAACGGAAGACTGAACAGAAGCGTTGAAACGCAAGGTTTTCCGCGATTTCAAGAGCATAGCTGGTGCTGCTAGAGAGATTTGAACTCTCGGCCTCTCCCTTACCAAGGGAGTGCTCTACCCCTGAGCTATAGCAGCAATCCGGCGGCCGGTTTGTGACAAGCCGCATCAAGCGAGGCGCCTATTGCCATAGCTTTGGGGCGAGCGCAAGCCGCATTTCGAAGTTTTTGGCCCGATCCATCAGAAATCGCGCTCATGCTTTCGAAGGTGCCGAATTTGCGCTAATGCATGGGCATGCAGGACGATGACGACAAGCAGCGCACGCCGAAGGCAGCAAAGGCCGGGCGGACCGCGGAAGCGGACGCCAAGCGATTGCGGCTGGCAAAGAACTTGCGCGACAATCTCCAACGCCGCAAGCAGCAGATGCGAGCGCGCCGCGCAGGCGCCGCCGACGAGGCATCCGGATTGCCTGCCGCAAAAACGGACGAATCGGACGATTAGACAGAGATGGGGACGATTGTCGTGAATTCTTACGAAATTCTCGGTGGTCGCCCGTGACCCGCATTTCAAGGTACTTCTAATTTCACCGCATCTCCAATAAAGAGACGCCTTCAAACAACAC
>NZ_JADYVD010000043.1 GCF_020193575.1 Ensifer sp. IC4062 | reverse complement strand
GACCGTTTCTTCGAGTTCGAGGAAGTCCACCATTGTCTAGTCCTTAGCGGATGACCGCGTCTGCGATCTCGATCAGTGCGGACTTGACGTCCGGCTCGTCGGTTAGCGGTTCGATCATCGTCGCCAGTACGGCGTCGCGCACCGTAACTCCGCTGTCGACCAGGCTGGCGCAATAGACGAGCAGGCGCGTCGAAACGCCCTCCTCGAGATCATGACCTTTGAGGCTCCGCAGACGATGCGCGAGGTCGACAAGCGGCGCGACCCGGTTCTCGTCGAGACCGCTCTCCTCGGAAACGACGGCGATCTCCCGGTCCCGCGGCAGGAAATCGAACTCGATGGCGACGAAGCGCTGACGCGTGCTCGGTTTCAGGGTTTTGAGTAGGTTCTGGTAGCCGGGATTGTAGGAGACGACCAGCATGAAGCCGGGCGGCGCCTCAAGGAGTTCGCCGGTTCGCTCCAGCGGCAGGATGCGCCGGTCGTCGGTCAGCGGGTGAAGCACGACGGCGACATCCTTGCGGGCCTCGACGATCTCGTCGAGGTAGCAGATGCCCCCTTCGCGGACGGCGCGCGTCAGTGGCCCGTCCACCCAGACGGTGTCGCCGCCTTTTAGGAGATAGCGACCGGTAAGATCCGCGGCGGCAAGATCATCGTGGCACGACACGGTCGAAAGCGGCAAACCGAGCTTCCCCGCCATATGGGCGACGAAGCGGGTCTTGCCACAGCCGGTCGGGCCCTTCAGCAGAAGCGGGAGCTGGCGGCTCCATGCGCTTTCAAAGAGCGGGCATTCATTGCCCGAGGGAGAGTAGGCCGGAATATCGCAACCGGGAATGGGCGGGCTTTTCAGGGCGATGTTCATGGGGGAGACTCCGTTATCGAATTCGGGGCAAGGCGGCCGGCCACGAGGACCGGCCGCTTCGCATCATTCGGCCGGTTGGACGGCCTGGTTGACGGCTGGGCTGCGGCTCCTACCGGGAACCAGGACGGCCCAGAAGAACATCAGCGCCGAGATGAGTACGACGACACCCGATCCGAGGCGGATCCAGTAGAAGAGTGCGAGTTGCTCCTGCACGGCCATGAAGCTCTCGCCGAGGACGCGCTGCAGGTGCACCTGAACGACGCCGGCGAAGGTGAGCGCGAACGTCATGACGGACATAGCGCTGCACATGGCCCAGAAGCTGGCGATCGACAGCCACTGGTTATACGGCGCCCGGCCTCGGATCTCCGGTATCGCATAGGCCATGACGGCGAGGTTGAGCATGACATAGGCGCCGAAGAAGGCGAGGTGTCCATGGGCGGCGGTGACCTGCGTGCCGTGGGTGTAGTAGTTGACGGACGACAGCGTGTGCAGGAAGCCCCAGACGCCGGCGCCGAAGAAGGCCATGACGGAGCAGCCGATCGACCAGAGGAGCGCCGCCTTGTTCGGATGCTTGCGGCCGGCCTTCCAGGTCATCACGAAGGTGAAGACCACCATGGTAAAGAAGGGTGCGACCTCGAGCGTGGAGAACAGCGAGCCGATCCATTGCCAGTAACCCGGCGCGCCGATCCAGTAGTAGTGGTGGCCGGTGCCGAGGATACCTGAGAAGAGCGCCAGGCCGACGATGACATAGAGCCATTTCTCCACCACCTCGCGGTCGATGCCGTTGAGCTTGATCATCAGGAAGGCCAGGACGGAGGCCATGATCAATTCCCAGACACCTTCGACCCAGAGATGGACGACGTACCACCAGTACATCTTGTCGAGTGCGAGATTGATCGGATTGTAGAAGGCGAAGAGGAAGAAGATCGCCACGCCCCAGAGGCCGAAGATCAGGATGTTGGTCACCGTCGTCTTGCGGCCCTTCAGGACGGTCAAGGTGATGTTGAACAGGAACATCAGGGCGACGACGACGATGCTGACCTTGATCGCGAAGGGCTGTTCGAGAAATTCGCGGCCCTCGTGGATATGGAGGAGGTAGCCGACAACGGCAATCGCCGCGGCGACCAGGAAGATCCAGAACTGGGCGACGGCGATCTTCGGACTGTAGAGCTCCGTCTCCGCCTCCTCCGGGAGGAGGTAGTAGGTGGCGCCCATGAAGCCCATCAGCAGCCAGACGATCAGCGCGTTGGTGTGCACCATGCGCACGATGTTGAAGGGCAGCAGTTCGGAGAGCGTGTTGGGCAGCACGTAGATCGTACCGGCGAGGACGCCGAACAGGACCTGGGCGAGGAACAGGCCGAGCGCGCCGTAGAAATATAGCATCGCGACCTTCTGCGTTTGATATTTCATGTTTTTTCTCCTTGTCCCGCTGCCTCAGCCCGCCTCGTTCGGAGGCCAGTTCTGCGTCTTGATGCGGCTCGTCCATTCGAGGAAGTCGGCGAGATCGTTCAGTTCCTGCTCGGTGAGATTGAATTGCGGCATCTGCCGCCGGCCCTCGGCGCCGGAGGGCTGCGCGGCCATCCAGGACTTGAGCGTCTCGCGCGCGCCTTCCGGGTCGGACTCACCGCCCCACCGCTTCCACACATTGCCGAGCTCCGGCGCGAAATAGGCTCCCTCGCCGAGCAGGGTGTGGCAGTTGATGCAGGAATTCTTCTCCCAGACGTGCTTGCCGCGCGCGACGGAATCCGTCAGCGTCGTCTCGTCTGTGGATTCGGTCTTCATGTAATAGTGGCTGTGGGCCGTCAGGCCGACAAAGATAGCGAAGAAGAAGATGGAGCCGCCATAGAAGACGTTGCGTGCCCCTGTCTCGGTTAGGCGTTCTGCCATCCCATGGTCCTTTCGATTCCGGGAGGCCGCAAGTCGCGGACCGGCCTGAACAAAATCCGCCGGTCGAACGGGTACGCCTGGTACCCTGCCGCCGGCAAACGCGATCCGTTCTAGGGATTTGGCCGGAGCCGTCTTTGCGTTTCGGCAAACAAGTACGAAGAGCCATTCAACCGACGAGCGAGACGGCGCCGATGAGCGCTTTTGCCGCAGCGGCGAGTGCAAAGAAGGACGGCCAGGCGAGAAGGCCATTGCGCAACGGCCGCGGACCAAAGCGCATGCCGAGGAAATCGAGCACGACGAGACGGGCCTTGAGTACGGCGAGCAATAGCAGGGCGAGGGCGAACCCGAGCGGCACCGTCGTATCGTGTAGTTCGCGGGCAAGCAGCATTCCCAAGAGGACCATTCCGAGCAGGAAAATCCAGGTCCTCATCAACTGTTTCGGACTGCGGTCGCTCATGGGAATCACGCCAGATAGAGGACGGGGAACATGACGATCCAGACGAGATCGATCACGTGCCACAGAGTCGTCGCTAGATCGACATTCGCGGGCCGCGGTTTCCAGGCGACGAGCAAGAGGACCACACCGACGAAGGCGACGTGGACAAGGTGGAAGCCGGTCAGGAGGAAGTACAGCTCGAAGAAGGACTGAAACGCGTCCTCCCCGGCAAAGCGGAGCTCCGTGCCGTACTCGTAGAACTTGATGGCGACGAAGAGGAAGCCGAGAAGCGCGGCAATCACCAATGCCCGGCGCTTCTTGGCGGTGGAGGCGCCCTTCCCTGCTGCGACCGCCGCCTGCCATCCGCTCGTCAACAGGACGAGCGTGTTAAGGGCGGCGATTCCAGGCTTCAGGTGCAGCCGTGCCACGGCGAAGTCCTCGGGAGAAACGATCGAAGCGACCAGGAAAGCGCCGATGAGCACGCCGAAGGCGGCAAGCTCGCTCCAGATCAGAACCCAGAGAATAAAGGCGTCCGTTTCCTCTTCGCCGGCCGCGCTGGCCACTGCATCTTGCATGCCGCATCTCCGCACAAGTCCCGGAAAGCGGATAGGAGAAAGGGGCCATCGCTTCTTTGCGCCCGATCAAAGACGGTTGCACGAGGCGCGTTATGTTCCAAGGGAAAATGGAGATCACAATGAACGACGCACAGATCGGCCTCTCGGTCGCCACCCCGATCATCATCATCTTCGCGCTTGTGCTCTACCGTATGGGCGTCCTGCAACGGACCGGCACGGTCGCCGCCGTGCTGGCGTCGGTCGCCTGCGCTGCGGTCCTGTTCATCGAGGGATGAGAGCGAGGTCCAACGACGGTGCCCTATACGCTCGATTGCCTTCAGGACCAATATGGCGAGCTGCTTGCTCTATGCGATGCCATCGAGTCGATTGCCGGTTCGATTGCCGGACGCGTGGACCGCGAGCTCTTCCTGTCTGTGGCGGAAAGAATTTCCTCGCTAAGCCTCGCGCAAACGAGCGAACTGCCGCGTTGGGATGAAACCAGCCCTTGGAAGCCCTCGCCAGGCATCGCCGAGGCGTTGCGGTCGGCGGCGATGGGCAGGAGTGCATTCTCCTGGCAGGCAATCGAATCCATGTTGCGGACCTTGCTCGAGGGTCTGCGTCTTCATGTTGCGAAGGAGCAGGCAATGATTGAAGCAATGAAACCGTCCAAGCGGCCGAACTGAGGCTAGTCCCGATGACTGAATTTCTGCTGGCGCTGTTCGTCTTTCTCGTGCTGCACTCGATTCCGGCGATCCCCGCCATCCGCGGGCGGCTGATTTCGCTCCTAGGCCGCGCTGCCTACTTCTCACTGTATTCGCTCGTCTCGATCGTCGTGCTCGGCTGGGTGTTCTACGCGGCACTGAACGTCGATTACATTCCCCTCTGGGAACCTGCCGCTTGGCAAGCCTGGATGACGTTGCTTGCCGCCCCGGTCGGCGTGTTTCTCGTGGTTGCCGGTCTCTTCAGTGTGAATCCGCTGTCGGTCTCCATCCGTCAGGGGCAGAGGCCGGGCGCGATCGTCTCGGTCACCCGCCATCCCGTTCTCTGGGGCTTCACCATCTGGGCGCTCGGCCATCTCGTCGCTAACGGCGATTTGCGCTCACTGATTCTCTTCGGCGGCTTCGCGCTCTTTGCGCTCGGCACTATACCTATGATGGAAAGGCGCGCCCGTAGCCGACTTGGAGATCAATGGCAGCGACTGGCCGGCGAGACCTCCATCCTGCCCTTCGCGGCCCTTTTCTATGGACGCACGCCGCTTTCCGGCGATGCGCCGCTCGTCATCGCCGCCGTGGGTACCGCAGTGCTTACCCTATGGCTCCTCGCCGGCGGCCATGCGGCGCTCTTCTACGCCGACCCTCTTGTCCTGGCGACGGCGTTCTGAGCGAGCGCTTGCGGGTCCCATTCGGTTGCCAGCGACGCGACCGGCAGACCGATAAGATCGATCGCGCGCGCTGCAAGATGGTCGATGATCTCTTCGACGCTTTGCGGCCGATGATAGAAGGCCGGCACAGGCGGCATGACGATCGCGCCCATTTCGGTGAGAGCCGTCATGTTGCGCAGGTGCCCGAGATGCAGCGGCGTCTCGCGCGTCATCAGCACGAGCTTTCGCCGCTCCTTGAGGTGCACATCCGCCGCTCGCACGATGAGATTGTCCGCAAGACCGGCTGCGATCGCCGCCAGGGTCCGCATCGAACAGGGAACTACGATCATACCAGCAGTTCTGAACGAGCCGCTCGCCGTTGCCGCGCCGATGTCACCAACCTGATAACTGCGATCGGCGATCGCCAGCAATTGATGCAGCGCGTGCGGGCCGACCTCGTGGAGCAGCGTGCGCCTTCCGGAATCCGAGACGATGAGATGCGTCTCTACGGAAGGGATTTCCGCGAGCCGCTCGATGACCCTGAGCGCCAGCGCCGCACCCGAGGCCCCCGAGATACCGACCACAACCCGTTCCTTGCTCATAGCGCTTCTCCCAGGCCCAGTTCAGTCCAAAGTTGATCGACCTTCCCCACGACTTCCGCCGGCATTTCGAGCACGCGTCCCCATTCGCGCTCCGTCTCCGGCCCGAGCTTGCGCGTCGCATCGAGCCCGAGCTTGCCGCCAAGCCCCGGCTTCGTCGACGCGAAATCGAGGCAGTCGATCGGCGTGTCGTTGAGAATGGTCACGTCGCGGCTGGCGTCGAACCGGGTCGATAGGGCCCAGATGACGTCGCTCCAGTTCCTAATGTCGATATCGGGGTCGACCGCAACGATGAGCTTCGTGTAGTTGAACTGCGGCAGCATCGACCAGAGTCCCATCATGATTCGTTTCGCCTGGCCGGGGTAGCGCTTGTCGATGGAGACGACCATCGCACGATACGAGCAGGCCTCCGGGGGCAGGTAGAGATCGATGATTTCCGGGAATTGCCGCTTCACCAGGGGCAGGAAAAGCTCCATCATTGCCTCGCCGAGCTTCGAAGGCTCGTCGGGCGGGCGGCCGGTGAAGGTTGAGAGATAATAGGGCTTGCGTCGCATGGTGATCGCTGAGAGCGTCATCACCGGAAAACGTTCGACGGAGTTGTAGTACCCCGTGTGATCGCCATAGGGTCCCTCCTCGGCGGTGTCGCCTGCCGAGACGAATCCCTCGAGCGCGATTTCGGCATTCGCCGGAATAGACAGCGGCACCGTCACCGCCGGCGCAACCGCCGGCCGCTCCTCCTTCAACAGCCCGGCGAAGGCGAGCTCGCCCATGCCTTCCGGCAGCGGCATCACCGCGGCGAGGATCGTTGCTGGATCGGCGCCGATGGCGACCGCCACCGGCATGTCTTCACCGCGCCGCTGCCACATGCGATGGTGCCGCGCGCCGCCGCGATGCGCCAGCCAGCGCAGGATGAGGCGGTTCGGGCCGAGCACCTGCATGCGATAGATGCCGACATTGACGTCGCGGGGATCGTCCGGCGCACGGGTGATCACCAGCGGCCACGTGACGAGAGGCGCCGGCTCGCCTGGCCAGCACCATTGGATCGGCAGCCGCGAAAGGTCGGCCTCTGCGCCGCGCCAGACCGACTCCTGCACCGGCGGCCGTGCGACGCTTCGCGGCCGCATCGCGAGCGCGGCCTTCAGCAGCGGGAGCTTGGCCCAGGCATCCGACAGCGATTGCGGCGGTCTCGGTTCTCGCAGTTCCGCCAGCGTTTCCGCAAGGCCCGGAAGACCGCCTGCCGAAAGCCCGAAACCCCACTCTATCCGCTCGAGTGTGCCAAACAGATTGGCGAGCAGCGGAATGTCGCATACGCGGCCGGAGGCGTCGACCGGCTTCTCGAAAAGCAGGGCTGGCCCGCCCGCGTGAAGCACGCGCCGATGGATCTCGGTGACCTCATGCACGAGCGAAACAGGCCGCGAGATGCGGTGCAAGCGGCCGCGCCGCTCGAGCATGGCGGCGAAGTCCTGGAGGCCTGAAGGGCGGCGGGCGGCTTGATCCCTGCGAAACATGCGAGGTGTCTCGCCTGCCAAAACCCTTCTGTCTTTGCTCCAGCGCAAATTGCCTCGCGGAGCTTGCCGCTAGGTTCTCCGCCGCAACAGCCGAGTCGTCATTTGCAAAAGGCGAGAGAGATGGAATTTCCGCGCCCGCTGGCCGCACCCCTTGCCGCCGTGCCGATCCCTCTGATCGACCGGGCGGTGAAGCTGATGTTCAAAAGCCTGCTCAGACGACATCCGGGGCTTTTCGAGCGTCTCGGAGAGCACAAGTCGAAACGCTACGCTTTCCGACCGACCGACCTGCCGCTCGTCTTCCTAGTGGAACCGGCACGCGCGGCGGTGTCCGTAATGCGCAAGCCAGCCGATCCTGCCGCAGATGCTGTCGTGGAAAGCCCGCTATTCCTGCTGTTGGCGCTTCTCGAGGGCCGCTGCGACGCGGAAGGCCTCTTCTTCTCGCGGTCGTTGACTGTGATCGGCGACATGGAGGCGGTTCTGTCCCTCCGCAATGCGCTCGACGGCTGCGAGATCGACCTGCCGCGCGACCTCTGCGCTTTTGCGGGGCCGCTCGCGCCGCTCGTCAGCCGCACCGCAGACGCGCTCCGCCGCCGCGTACTTGCCGGGGAGCATGCCGCATGGAACTGATCTGCCCAGCCGGAACGCCGGCCGCTTTCCGCGAGGCCGTCGAAGCCGGTGCCGACGCGGTCTATTGCGGTTTCCGCGACGAGACCAATGCACGGAATTTCCCTGGCCTCAACTTCTCCCGCGAGGAACTCGGCGAAGCGACCGCCTATGCCCGGCGCAAGGGAACCAAGACCTTCGTCGCCCTCAACACCTTCATGCGCGCGGGCCACGAGGACCTATGGTACCAAGCCGCCGCCGACGCGGTCCACCTCGGCGCCGACGCGCTCATCCTTGCCGACATCGGCCTCATGGCCCACGCCGCCGAGACCTATCCCGAACAGCGGCTGCACGTCTCCGTGCAGGCATCCGCATCTAATCCGGACGCGCTGAATTTCCTGGTCGAGGCCTTCGGCGCCAAACGGGTTGTGCTGCCGCGCACGCTGACGATCTCCGACATCGCCCGCCTCGCCCGCCAGATCCGCTGCGAGATCGAGGTCTTCGTCTTCGGCGGGCTCTGCGTGATGGCGGAAGGACGTTGCTCTCTGTCATCCTACGCCACCGGCAAGTCGCCGAACATGAACGGGGTCTGCTCGCCGGCGAGCCACGTGCGGTACCGCCAGGACGGCAGCGACCTCGTCTCGGAGCTCGGCGCCTACACGATCAATCGCTTTCCTCGCGACGAGGCGGCCGGCTATCCGACGCTTTGCAAGGGGAGGTTCGACATTGCCGATGCGAGCGGCTACGCCTTCGAGGATCCGGTCTCGCTCGACGTTATGGACCAGATCGACGCCCTCCGGGAGGCGGGCGTCAGCGCGCTCAAGATCGAAGGGCGGCAGCGGGGCAAGGCCTATGTGGCAGAAGTGGTCTCGGCCCTGCGCAAGGCCCTCGATGCCAGGCCGGAAGAGCGCCGGGCGCTTCTGGCCAGACTCAGACTATTGAGCGAGGGCCAGCGGACGACGTCCGGTGCCTATGACAAGCGCTGGAGGTAGATTGTCCATGGCCGTCGACAAACCCACGCTCACGCTCGGTCCCGTTCTCTACCTCTGGGAAGGGGAGAAATGGCGGGACTTCTACTTTCGCATGGCAGACGAGGCCCCGGTTAGCCACGTCGTCATCGGGGAAACCGTCTGCTCAAAGCGGCTGCACTTCGCCGACCCCTATTTCCCGTTGGTGATCGAGCGGCTGGTGGCGGCGGGAAAACGCATCGTCCTTTCCACACTCGCCCTCGTAACGCTCGAGCGCGAGAGCCAATATGTACGGTCGCTGATCGCCGATAGCCCCTACCCCGTCGAGGCGAACGATCTCTCCGCTCTGGCCCTGCTCGAGGGCGAGCCGCATTGGATCGGGCCGCTCGTCAATGTCTATAACGCGGCGGCGGCCCGAGTGCTTGCGATGCGGGGGGCAAGGATAATCTGCCTGCCGCCGGAACTGCCGGCAAGCTCGATCGACGAGATCGTTTCGCAAACGCCCGGCGTCGACTTCGAAGTGCTGGCCTTCGGCCGCATGCCGCTCGCGATTTCGGCCCGCTGCGCCCATGCACGCGCGAAGGGGCACATCAAGGACAACTGCCGGTTTGTCTGCAAGGACGATCCGGACGGCCTGCCGGTGAAGACGCTCGATCGCCAGTCCTTCCTCGCCCTCAACGGAGTGCAGACGGTATCCTTCACCTGCCAGGCCCTCCTCGCCGAACTGCAGGACCTCGTCGCCTCCGGGGTGGGGCGCTTTCGACTATCGCCGCAGGACTGCGACATGGTGGCGGTCGCCCGCCTCTATGACGAGGTCCTGCAGGGCCGCGTGGAAGCCGAAGACGGTGTCGCGCGGCTCAGGCAGATCTATCCGGCCACCCCGCTCTCGAATGGGTTTCACCACGGAAAGGAGGGCGCCGCCTGGGTCGCCCGAGCGCGAAACATCGCACATGGAGCAAACGCATGAGAACGAGCGACTCCGTATCTGCACCCGTATCGACCTTCGCACAAGCAAACGAGGAAATCAGCCGCGCAGTCGGCCGCATGCGCGGCGCGGTTCTTAGCAGCGCCATGGATTGCGAACGCCGCGACCGAGTGGACGGGGCGCTGCGCGATCTGGAGAGGCTCGAACGGGACCAGATCGTTCGACGCCTGCTGGCCGCTGCCAATGAGCAACGGCGAAGAATCGAGGCGCTGCTCGTGCTGCTCGGCGATTTCGACCCGAACGAGCCGGTGCCCCCGGACGACGGCATGATTGCTGAAGCCGGCCTGCTCTTCGGCGACATCGCCGCGGCCGCAGATCTCGGCTCCGGTCTGCTGAGACAATCGCGTCGGTTACGGCTTGCAGCCGAGGGGCTTCATGAGGTTGCCCCAGAGACTAATGGGGCCAGGCCCCTTGATTGAAGCCCAGAAACCAAGATTGGAAGGGTCGCAGATGGACAACTCGAAGCGAAACCGCTGGCGCGACGCAGCTTTGGATATCCTCGTGTCTCAAACGGCCGGCCTCGGAGAGATGAGCAATATTCTTGAAGCGCTCCAGGAGGATTGGATGCGCGGCGGGGCACATCCTCCACATTTCCGTGACACAGGTCTGCCAGTCCGCCTACGATCATGACGCCCAAGTTGTACGGCCTGCTTGGGCGAAGGCTGGCTGGGACAGATAGCCATTGGACCGAATAGGGGGACGTCCTCTTTCTTGATGCCTTCGGCAAGAGGCCGTGGCCATTACACCTTTCGGCTTTTCGGCCCAAAGGCCGCGACCACCAACCAGCGGGCGCTAGAAACCTCATCGACCGCCGCGATCGACGGCGAGACGGCCTGGGGTGACAGCGTTGTCCATGACTCCTCTGTGCCGCGGCCCCTACGGCTAGCCGCCCGCCAACAAGAATGGTCGGCAGGCAGCATACACTCTTCAACAACGTGTCATTCTGATCGTCTGATCGAAACCTTCAACCGTTCAGATCGAGAACGATGCGGCCGTCGATCCTGCCTTCTTCCATCCGCTCGAAGATCGCGTTGATATTCTCGAGCTTGTCCCAGGAGAAGTGGGCCGCGACCTTGCCCTCGCCGGCAAACTCCAACGCTTCCTCCAGATCCTGCCGCGTACCAACGATCGAGCCCCGCACAGTGATGCGCCTCAGCACGGTGTCGAAGACAGGCAGGCAGATCTGGCTCGGCGGCAGACCGACGAGCGCCATGGTACCCTTGGAGCGCAGCATCCTGTAAGCCTGCTCCATCGGCTTTGGTGAAACCGCCGTAACCAACGCCCCGTGCACGCCGCCCGTCCGCTTCTGCACTTCCTCAACGGCATCCGGCGCCCGCGCGTCGATGGCAAGGTCGGCGCCGAGCTTCTCGGCCAGCGCGACCTTGTCCGGAAAGATATCGGCCGCCGCAACATGCATGCCCATGGCCTTCGCATATTGCACGGCCATATGGCCAAGACCGCCGATGCCGGAGACGAGAACCCACTCGCCTGGCCTGACCTCCGTCTCCTTCAATCCCTTGTAGACCGTGAGGCCGGCGCAAAGCACCGGCGCGGCCGGGCCGAACTCCAGCCTGGCGGGCAGCCGCCCGACGAAATCGGGATCAGCCAGGCCATATTGGGCGAAGGTGCCGTCAAGCGAATAGCCGGTGTTCTGCTGGCTGCCGCAAAGCGTTTCCCAGCCGGTGCGGCAGGGCGTGCAGCAGCCACAGGCGGTGTGCAGCCATGGCACGCCAACCCGGTCCCCCTCCTTCAACCGCGAGACGCCAGCGCCGAGCCTGGCGACATAGCCGACGCCTTCGTGGCCAGGAACGAAGGGAGGTTTCGGCTTCACCGGCCAATCCCCCTTGGCGGCATGCAAGTCGGTGTGGCACACACCCGTGGCCTCATATTTGATGAGGACTTGGCCGGGTCCTGGCTGCGGTATCGGTACATCCTCGATCACGAGCGGCTTGCCGAACTCGCGCACCACAGCGGCTTTCATGGTCATATCGATCTCCTCCGATGCTCGATGTTAGCGCCGGCACGGCCGGCATTGCGCACCTCCTCTAAGGGAGGACTGCGGACTGGAGCTTAGCTGCGAAGGGAACCTCGGTCCCTTGACGTGCATCAAGGGAGGATGCTGCGGGGCGCAAATCGTCTCAGAGTTGAGACAGCCTCGCGCTAAAAACGGCGGCCGTTCAATCTCGTTCGCACTAGCGATCTTGAATGAACCTACTTTGCCAGCGGCGCGGTATTCGGAACGCCACGGTTGTGAGCGACAGGGCGGCAAGCGACGGCACCCACAAGGCGAGATCCCCTGCTTCTCGCACCAGGACTGCACCCATGATGGCTCCAGCGAACATTCCAAGCCACGGCACGACCTGAATTATCCAATGCGCACTGCGGATACCTATGACCCAACGTCCCAGTCCGCGGCCGAAGCGCGACAGAGCTCCGGTGACGTACGTCAGCCCAACCGGCAGTCCTTCGATCTGCTCGACTGCAGCGTTGATGGCACCCATCGCCAGGATAAGCAAAAGGAACTGGAGCTCGCTTTCGGCCGCTGAAAGCGCTGCGCATGCGAGTATGGCGGATACCAACAACAAAACGACTCGCGGCCCGAATTTGATCGAAACCATCACTCCCGCGGCGTTCCCGAATACAAATGTGATCAGGCCGGCAATGAGAAGTACTCCCCGCGCGACGTCGCCCTGAAGCAGGGCGACCGATGCGCGAGTCGTATTGCCGCTCATGAAGGACACGAAATCTCCGAGGGTCATAAACCCCATGGCATCGGTCATGCCGGCAAGGAACGATATTGCAGCGACGAGCGCCAAACCAACAGAACTCCTCTGACGCTTAATGATGCGCCGCCGCCGCTGTACAGTCATTTGTGGTGATCCAAGTGAGGCCTCGCCTAAGAAAGCAAACGCGGTACGGCATTGCAAGCTCGCAATAGTCGCAGAACGACGCCCTCATTCTCATGCCATACATGTTCGCGTCGGCCGCCGTTCAACGTTTTCGCACTGGGTTTTGCGCCGGATCAAGGTAACGCTTTTGTCCACCAATATCCTGCGCGACATCTGCGGGAGGGCGCCTTGAGCAAGAGCCGACTCTTCGAGCTTCTTTTTCAGGAGGGAGAGCTGGGCAAGCGCCTCCTCCTTGGCCTCATCGCTTTCGCCTTGCTCGCCGGCACGGCCAACTGGCTCGCGGACCGGCCCGACCTCAGCGCCTCGTCCTGGGCTACTGGCACCGCGATAATCCTGGCGAGCCTCCTTACCGAAATTGCGATCAGTCTCGGGAAGAAGGAATTCGGGCTGGATCTCATCGCGGCGCTCGCGATGGGCGGTGCCCTTCTTCTCGGCGAATACCTGACCGGCAGCATCGTCGCACTGATGTACACGGGTGGGCAGGCGCTCGAGGATTTCGCTCAAAGGCGCGCACGCCGAGAACTGACCGCGCTGCTCAATCGCGTACCGCGCACCGCCGCTCGTTACGTGGATGGGCAGTTGCAGGAGGTTTCCATCGAAGAACTGAATCCTGGCGACCGAATCCTGATACGCCGGGGCGAGGTGGTGCCCGTCGACGGAAACGTGATAGGTGGCATGGCCGTGCTGGACGAGTCGGCCTTGACGGGCGAGGCGATGCCGATCCGGCGCCGGTCCGGCGAGCCGGTGACGAGCGGAACGACGAACGCCGGCGACGCCTTCGAAATCGTCGCCTCAAGCGCGGCGAGCGACAGCACCTATGCGGCAATCGTCAGGCTGGTGGCGGCAGCAAAAGCTGCTAAGGCGCCTATCGTTCGGCTTGCCGACCGTTATGCGCTGGTGTTTCTTGCGGTCACGCTGCTCCTCGCCGGCGGCGCCTGGGCCATAAGCGGGGAGCCGGTCCGCGCGCTCGCCGTACTGGTCATTGCGACCCCCTGCCCGCTCATTCTCGCGGTCCCGGTGGCAATCATTTCAGGCGTCTCCCGGTGCGCCGGCAAAGGCGTGCTTGTGAAGGGCGGAGGCGCACTCGAGCTGCTTGCGCGCATGAAGACGGTGATCCTCGACAAGACCGGGACGATTACCGACGGCCGGGCCCGTCTGATCGAGGTCAAGACCCGCACCGATCTCGAGGCGCTGGAAGTGCTGCGTCTCGCGGCATCGCTAGATCAGGGTTCACATCACGTGATTGCTCGCGCCTTGGTCGCGGCCGCAAGAGAGCGGGGCTTGGAACTTGTTGCACCATCCGGAACTCGGGAAGCGGCGGGTTCCGGCGTAACCGGCAACATAGATAGCCACGAAATCGCGGTGGGCGGCTGGGACTTCATCGACCACCTTCTCGCGAGAGATTAGGGAGTGGATCCGGGGGGATGGCGTTGTCTCGGTGCTCGCGGCCATCGACGGAGTTCTGGCGGGCGCGTTTCTGCTGGCCGACGACGTCAGGCCGGAAGCCGGCAGCGTGCTCAGGCAATTGCGGGAGGCCGGCGTCGAGCGGATCGTGCTTGCGACCGGCGATCGCATCGAGCTCGCGGAGAGCCTCCAGTCCTTCCTAGGGTTGGACAGCGTTGCCGCCGAATTGAAGCCGGAAGACAAAACCCGAATTGTGGAAGCGGAAAGATCGGCAGGACCGGTCATGATGGTCGGAGATGGCGTCAACGACGCACCGGCACTCGCAGCCGCCGACGTTGGGGTCGCCATGGGCGCGCGCGGGGCTGCCGCCTCCTCCGAAGCCGCGGACGTGGTGATCCTGGTGGACCGGCTCGATCGTCTCGTCAGCGCCATCCGCATCGCGCACCGCTCACGCGGCATAGCCCTTCAGAGCGTCTATATGGGGATGGCCTTGTCCGCCGCTGGCATGATTGCGGCCGCCTTCGGCTACCTGACGCCGGTTCAGGGAGCACTTCTGCAGGAAGCAATCGACGTCGTCGCCATCTTGAATGCGCTGCGCGCCCTAGGCGACCCCATGTCCCGCTGGAGGAAAACAACACGTTTGGCGCACGCGGAGCTCCTGAAGCTCGAGACCGAGCATGGTGCCCTGATGGACGTTGTGGACGAGATACGCCATACGAGCGCGCGCATCCAGCAGCTCCCCGAAGAGGAAGTGCGAAATCAGCTTGCCCGGCTGGACGCCCTGCTGCGACAGCGCCTTCTGCCGCACGAACGCTGGGATGACGAGGAACTCTATCCCAGGCTGCGCAGGCAGGCGGGCGCTCCGGATGCTCTTGCCGGCATGAGCAGAACTCACATGGAGATCCAGCGTCAGGTCCACAGCCTCACTTCGCTTCGACAAGCCCTTGGCGAACATGGGCCAAGCCCGGCACAGCGCTATGAGATCCAACGCCTGCTGCATGGCCTGGAAGCTATCACTCGCCTCCACTTTGCCCAGGAGCTGGAAATCTATCGATCGCTCGAGGACGAGTAATCCAAAACGAATAGACGGATCGATCCGATGCCGAGCATCTCTCGATCCATTTGAGGCAGATCAAAGTCCTCGCGGCTCAACCCGGCTAGGATGCCCTGCAAGATTGAAAATCCGGGATGGCGGCGATGGGTCGGATCGGGTGGGTGTTATCAGCGGTCTCCATCGCTGTTACGGTCGCAGGCGGGATGGTTTTCTTGTCCTACAGCGATGACATCGATCGCGCGCGCTCCGCAGTCGCTAATGGCGCGCGAATTGCCAATACGACCGCGGGTCCCGTCGAATATGCCGAGAGAGGCGACGGCATTCCGCTCCTGTCCATCCATGGCGCAGGTGGCGGGTGGGATCAGGGTCTGACCAACGTTGCCGATCTCGTCGGAAGTGGTTTTCGGGTGATCGCCCCGTCTCGCTTCGGGTATCTCGGAACGCCGATACCTGCCGATGCTTCGCCGGCCGCCCAGGCCGATGCCCATATGGCGCTGCTCTCCCAGCTTCAGATCGACAAAGCCGTGGTCGTCGGCGTTTCGGCAGGCGCACGCTCGGCGATTGAACTGGCGCTTCGCCATCCGGATAGGGTGTCAGCTCTTGTTCTGATCGTGCCTGGAACTTACGCGCCCGAGAGCCCAGTGATGGTCGAGGGCAGTCGCGGCAGCGCATTTGCCTTCTGGCTGGTCAATACCGGCGCCGATTTCGCCTGGTGGGCGACCGAAAAGATTGCGCCGTCGGTTCTCATTCGCTTCCTCGGCGTGCCGCCCGAGGTGGTCGAAGCTGCACCGGCGCAGGAACGAGAATGGATAATGGCCATTGTCCGCAGCGTCGAACCGCTTTCGCGGCGCTTCCCCGGCATAAACATCGATAGTGCGCCCGATCTCCACGAGAAGATCATCTCCTCCTCTTCGAGCAGGTCGGCAAGCATCGCCACATAGGACGGTCCCTTGGGCGCGACCCAGCCATATTCCGTCAGGTGGCCGCGGATCGCATTGATCAGTTGGGTCCGCTGGCGCACCAGAAGGTCGCGGGTCCGGAACACGAGCGCCGCCGCCTGCTGTTCCTCGCTCTTCACGGCGACGAACCGCATATTCGGGCGCTGCGCCGCCTCGCAGATCGCCTCCGCATCGACGGCGTCGTTCTTGTTTCGCGTCACGAAGGGCTTCACGTAGGCCGGCGGGATCAGCCGGACCGTATGGCCCATGTCCATCAGCTCGCGACCCCAGTGATGAGCACCGCCACAAGCTTCCAAGGCGACGGTGCAGGCAGGCTGGGCGGCAAAAAAGCCCAATACCTTCCCCCTGCTCAGCTTCTTGCTGAAAAGCGCGTGGCCGCACTCGTCGGCACCGTGTGCATGGAAAACATTCTTCGCGATATCCAGACCGATCGTGGTAACCTCAGACACGGACGCCTCCCTCCAATGGTTGCAACACCGCCATTCTGGCACAGCGATGCCGTCGGGGGCGTCCACCCCATCACCCGAGTGAGACCCTTGAGAACACGTTCGACTCGGCCGATCGAAAGCTAGCTTCCGCTTCCGCCAAAAGCTTCAGTATGCGATGCTGTGAACCAGTAGTTTTGCAGGGGGACGCATGAGCGAAGTTCTCGACGCGCTCGTGATTGGCGGCGGTCCGGCGGGTCTCGGCGTCAGTTATTTTCTAAAACGGGAGGGCCGCAATCACCAGGTGCTCGATCGAGGCCGGATCGGCGAGACCTGGCGAACGCAGCGATGGAATTCGTTTAGACTGAACTCGCCGACAATCCGCTCCATCTTACCCGGTGACGCTTACGAAGGACCCGATCCTTGGGGCGCCATAACCCACCATGAGTTCGTGGCCTATCTCGAAGGCTATGCCGAGCGCCACGGCCTGCCGGTAATCACCCGAACTCCGGTGATTGAGCTGACGAAAGACGATGGCCTTTTTCGCGTCACCACGGCTCGTGGCGCGCTCCTGGCGCGCAATGTAGTGATCGCCACCGGCGACCAAAACCGACAGGTCCGGCCACCAGTATCGGCGGCTTTGCCCGCCGCCATGCACCAGGTCGATTCTTCAGCCTACCGCAGCGCCGCCGATCTCGAGAATGGCGCGGTGCTGGTGGTCGGCAGTGGCCAATCGGGCGGCCAGATCGCCGAGGATCTGGCTCGAGCCGGGCGCTTGGTCTTTCTGGCGACCGGGCGCAACGGCCGATGGGTCCGGCACTACCGCGGAGGCAACATACTCAATTGGCTGACTTTGGCCGGCTTTCTCGACGTCCCCCGCAAGGAACTCGTCCAACCCTCCGGTAAGCTTCCAGCCCGCGCGCTGGTTGGCGCGACCCACACGATCAGCCTGCAATCGCTGAGCGCGCAAGGGGTGGTGTTGCTCGGTCGCTTCAGGGGCGTGGAGAATGGCAGCCTCACCTTCGGCGACGAGCTCGACGACAATATCCGATTTGCCGACGAGGCCTCCGTGAATGCCAAGCGGCTGATCGACGAATATATCGAGCGTGCCGGTCTTGATGCGCCACCAGCCGAGGACGACCCGGCCGAGATGGTTGAACCGCGTCTGCCCGACCCACCGATCCGGTCCATCGATTGGACTGCCAGCGGCGTCAGATCGGTGGTTTGGTGCACGGGCTTCACCGGCGATTTCTCGTGGGTCCGGCTTCCTGGCGCCCTCGACGCAGCTGGCCAACCCGTACACGAGGATGGAGTGGGGGCCATACCAGGCCTATTTTTCGCCGGCCTCGATTTTGGGTCGACACGGAAATCAGGCACCATACCGGCAATTCCACAGGAAGCCGCTCGCCTCGTGAAGCAACTCATCCCTCACCACCCTCTCGCGGGCCGCTGAGGAAAGGTAGGATAATCGACCCATAGCAGCCGATGCCGATATCGCCGGGCATGTCCAGTGCTGAGCCATTCCGGCGCTTCTCCGGATCAGCTTGGCAGTCGCAGAGCGATCAAGGCGAACTCTCATGCTCCAACCTGACTGTTTCGAAATCAAATGACCGCTTCAATGAGAAACGGACCGCGGCGCGGCAGTACAGTGTCGAGGAGATCGCCAAACTCCTCGCAGGAGTGCGCGCGTGCCGCTTCAACCCCCATGCCTTTTGCAATCGAGAGCCAATCCCACGGCGGTTGATCGAGGTCCAGCATTCGCCGCGCGTTCGCTCCAATCGTCCCAACACCGACGTTCCGCATCTCGGCATGGAGGACGGCGTAAGCGCGATTGGCGAAAATGATCGTCACCACGTCGAGCGGCTTCTCGCAACTGGCGCCGCTTGGAGAGATCGGTCAAGGACAGCGCGTCGCCGGCTCCGATCATCTCGCATCAACCGGGCCGCGATGCTGTCCCGATACGCGATCCCGAGACCGGCCATGTGATCTCGCCGGTGGTCGCAGCTGCCCTTTGCATGAAGCCGCGAAGCATGCTGACTAGATCCATGATGCCTAACGACTGGCATCGCGGCATCGATCAGCGTACGGTTCGAGTTCGACATACCGATCCGGCTACAGGTCGAGGTCGATCGGCTCCAAAGGCGACAGTGCGCGCGCCCCTTAGAACCGCACCGTGAGCCCCAGCATGGGACCCTGCTGAGTGACATCGAACACGAATCCGTCATCGCTGTAGTCCACACCCAACGCGCGGTAGCCGGCAATCGCCGAAATCGTATCGTTGAACCGATAACCAATTGCTGCCGCCACGTCCCAATCGAGATCAGCGCCACCAGAACCGACGAGCCCCCAACCGGTCAAATAGATTTCGGGTGTGAGCGAATAGGTGCCGCGAAAGCCGGCCAGACCGTCTACCCAGGTGGCATCATCGCTTCTGGAGCGCCCGTCGAGAATACCGCCGTGGAAGGAAAGCTCGCTTTCGACGGACCATACACGCAGGCCGCCGACCACGTCTAACCGCACTTTATCACTCTCGAAGACGGAGTATCCCGCGCCGAGCAGCCCGGCGAAGGTTTCGGATGTGAGCTCGACGTCCGTCGCGAGAATACCTCTTGGTGTCCCCGCCTGACCCGAGATCTTCGTGTACATGACATCGGCGAAGATGCTGTACGGGCCGTTGCGGGCTTCGCCGATCGCCATCGCACCGAACTCGAGGTGGTCGAAGATGTCGCTGAAACTGGCGTCGACATCCACCGCCGGCAGCTTGAACTGCGCAACGTCACCCGACAATCCGGCTGCCCAGAAATAAGGGGCGAAGGAAAAGGTCCACCCGCTTTCGGTGGTCGTCTGCTGAAGCTCCGGCGTCATCGGGGAATAGATGTCCGCGGCGTTGACCGCACCAGTGACGAGGCAAGTGCCGATTGCCGCTAGGGTACGAACGATGCAAGTCTTCATGATATCCTCTTGTGACGGGCGCTCTTACGGCCCACGTCTTTTCCAGGTCTCCGGCTGGAGACTACAGCTTGTTCAAGTGCCTTCCGGATGCCGTTGTCCGCCGGACTATTGGCTACAGCTTCCGGACCTCGTCTGACTTTCCTTCCCGCACGCGCTATCGGCCGTGTTTGATCTTGCTCCGCCGGATGGTCCGACAAGTGTCTCGACGTGGTGGGCGTAGTTCTGCCGTGTGTTTTGATCGACGATGGCAGCCGGAGCAGCAACGACCAGGCCGGCGGCGGTTCCGACGGTCTGGGCGGCCCCGGCGGTCGCCGCCACAATGTGGTCGCCAAACCCCAGGCGACTGTCGGTCAGGGTTTGGCCGCTGGACAGGCGGCTGCCGATCAGCTGCACGATTTCGGGCGACTCCGCGAACTTGGTGTGGTGCAGATTGTCACCTACCTTGATCTTGGTGAGATCGACGACGGTGATCCCATTCGCCGCCAGTTCCTCCTTGTAGGGCGACTGCTCCGGATCGATCGCTCCCAACCGGGAGACATTGCCCCAGACGCGCCTAGAAACGGCGAGCGCACGGTCGTCGCGCGAGACAAAGAGGGTGAAGCGCGGTCGTTGCTTGCCCATGTCGGCGATCTGCGAACCGAAGACGTCGACGTCTACGTCCGGCGCCGCCAGCATGACATTCTTGAACTTTGCCGGCAGCCCGTCGTTGCGGATGGCCATCTGGCGCAAAGATTCCAGCGCCAGCCAATTGCCCATCGAATGCGCCAGGATAGAGACCTCCTTAACCTCGGGATCACGCGCCAGATACTGGAACAAGCGTTCGACTGCGTTGCGGGTGTAGTTGGTGCTTTCGCGATCGTAGCCATAGGCCAGGAGGCTCCCGCGTGACGGCCAGGTCGCGAGCACAGGGACGCTGCGCGCGCCCGAATCATGGATGACCTGCGCGAAGCGGAAGACCGCATCCTCGAAGTGATTGTTGAAGCCATGGATAAAGACGAGGACGCTGCCGTCCGGGCTCTTGCGCACGTGACTGTTCAACCATTTCTCGGCCGCATCGCGGTCGACTTCCGCGGTCTTCAGTGCCGCGAAATCCGTCGCCGGATTCGGCGGAAGCTTGCGCGGCCAAGCGACTTCACCGGCCTTGCGGACCGTGTCGGGCGGTATCGACACGGTAATTTCCGCAAATGTCGGGCTGAGCGCGCGCTCACCGCTGAACATCTCGCCCGGCTTTTCCGCTCGGCTTCGGGTGGTCGTGACCAGCATGTCGACTTGAGCGGCCGACGGATTAGCCGCCACCGGCTCGAGGACCCCCGTCGGGCGGCCGGCACATGCGGAGAGCACCGTCACGCTCAAGGCTATAACGCACGGTAAAAGCCGCCATGATGATGGTCTTCCGCCTTTTGCGTCTCGGGAGAGGTGCCGCGTCAATTCAATTGCTCCTGTTCAACACCGTCACGCCGGCGGAAAGTGGAGCGGCAAACGAAGTGTTTGCCGCTCCAAGGCCCTCAGCGTTGAGCGATCATTTCAAATACTCGACCTTCAGACGTTCGATCTTGCCGTTGAAGGTGAACGGCTTGCGGTCGAAGTATGAGAGGGAGACTGGTGAATAGCTGTCTCTTCCCACGTCAAAAGCGTCGTTAGCAGTGAACGTGAGAGGAGCGGAGCGCGGCACGCGTCCCTTCGCCACCTCTTTGCCATCGATGCGGATAACAACGTCGAGCGGTGCGCCGCGATTGCTGCCGGACTTGCGCGTTTCGACCTCGATGTTGACCTTGCCGCTCGGCAACGGTTCGGAGGGCTGAAGGCGCGTCCGTTCAATCTCGAAGAGATTGTATTCGTAGGTGAGCTTACCGTTCTCGACCCACAAAGCGACACCGCCCGAAAACGCGCCCAAAGCGTAGAGCACGCCTTCTGAGTCCGGCTTCAATTCCGCCTCAACGGTCACAAGGTTGCTGCGGGCTCCTACCTTCGGAGCCGTGAATTCGGGAACACCGACGACGTCTTGTGTGAACTGGAACTCAGTCGCAGGATTGGACGGCGCATCTTCCGGATGGAAGACGGCGGACCACAACCCTCCCCCGACTGGGAACACCTTGTTGGCTTCCGCGTCAACTGCGAAAGCCTTCTTCAGTTCCTCGACCTTCTCCGGATGGTCAGCCGCCACATCCTTTGCTTGAGAATAATCATTGCTGAGATCGTGTAGCTCCCAAACGTCGTTGTCCGGCGACCATTTGAAGATGGAGGGGTCGAGACCAGGAGTCCATGGTGTACGGGGCCCGAAGACCGAGGCTATCCATTCGTCCTGATAGTAGCTACGGCTTCCCATTATCTCAAAGTATTGTCCCTTCTTTTGCCCCGGAGCCTCGGGAGAGTCGAAGGTGTAGGTCATGCTGACGCCATCGAGCGGGTCCTGGGTGATGCCGTCCACGAGCTTCGGCGGCTGAATATCCAGGACGTCATAGATCGTCGGTACGATGTCGTTGAGATGATGAAACTGGGAGCGCGGCGTCTTGTCCGGCTTGATCCGGCTTGGCCAGGAGACCACGAGCGGCGTCCGCGTTCCGCCGAAATGGGCAGCGACCAGCTTGGTCGACCGGTGCGGCGTAGAACCGGCCCAGGCCCAGCCGGCATGATACATATTGTCGGCCTTGGGGGATCCGAGGACGTCCATCCCACCCAATTCATTCATCGCGCGAATGTGATCCTTGATCTCCGTAGCGATGCCGTTCTGCGCCAGAAGCTCGCTGATTGAGCCGTTCTGGCCTTCCGCGCTGGAGCCGTTGTCACCCCAGACATAGAAGATGAGAGTATTATCGCGAATTCCCAGCTCGTCGAGGGCCTCGAGCAGCCGCCCCGCCTGAGTGTCCGCATGTTCGGTATAGCCTGCAAAGACCTCCATCAGCCGACGCTGGAACGGCTTCTCATCCTCTGGGATGTCCTTCCATCCCGCAAGTGTATCTGGGCGGGGCGTTAGTTCCGTGTTGTCCGGTATCCATCCGAGTTGTTTTTGGCGGGCATAGATGCGTTCTCGCATGACATCCCAGCCGTCATCGAATTTGCCTTTGTACTTGTCCGCCCATTCCTTGAAGATGTGATGCGGACCATGCGCGGCGCCGGGCGCCCAATACATGAAGAAGGGCCGATCCGGTGTCAGCGCATGCACCTGCTTCATCCATGATACCGCCTTGTCGGTCATGTCCTCGGTGAAGTGGTAGCCTTCCTTGCCGTGAGACGGATCGATGCGGACCGTGTTTTCGACAACGGCGGGCTCCCACTGCGAGGACTCTCCAGCAAGAAAACCATAGAAATAATCGAACCCGATCCCTTCGCCCGCAGGCCAGTCTGTGTACGGGCCGACCGCTGTCGTTTCGTTGGCCGGGGTGTTGTGCCATTTGCCGAAGGCTGCGGTCGCGTAGCCATAATAGCCAAGGACTTTCGCGGCAGTTGCGGAGGTGCGTGGTATCCTCCCGGTATAGCCGTCCCAGTCGTTTGCCAATTCGGCGATCTGACCGTTCCCGACGCGATGATGGTTGCGCCCCGTCAGCAATGCCGCCCGCGAGGGGGAGCACATGGCGGCATTGTGAAAGCGATTGTAGGACACGCCGTCTTCTGCAAGACGGCTCAACGTCGGCGTTTCGATCACGCCGCCGAAGGTGTCCGGCAACGCCGGACCGACGTCGTCGAGCATGATGACGACAATGTTCGGAGCGTTCGCGGGAAGGCGCGGCTGCGCAGGCAACGGACTGTAAGTGGACTGAGCTATCGTCGGTCCCGCCTTGCTCCCTGACGGCTTCGGCGGAAAAGGCAGCGATTCCTGGGCCAATGCGGGGGCGTTCAAAAGCAGGAGTGCCGTGCTTGCTCCCAACCAACGGGTTCTCGCGAGATTAGGTGACTTCATACGACCCTCCTGGTCTGACAACACATCTGAAACCTACATGACACGTCGAGGTGTCTATCGCTTCGGCATGCCGCGCCGCGGGACGATAGCGACGGCAATAGTTGGGCGCACAAAGGTGCGATCCGCCCTTCAAGACCTTGCGCGGAATTCTAATCTCGGGCTGGCAGGGATCGTAGCTGTCGGCTTCGGGCCCGCCGCGCGGGTTTTTGGGAATACAGCACGCCTTCGATGCGTCTGCCCCGTGCCGCGGCGAAAACCAGTCGGACGTCCACTCCCAAACATTGCCGATCATGTCGTACAGGCCGTATCCATTCGGCGGGAAGGCTTTGACCGGAGAGGTGTGCGAATAGCCGTCCTGAACATCATTGATTGTCGGAAAGGCCCCCTGCCAGGTATTGGCCAGATGCCGTCCGGCGGGGCTAAATTCCGAGCCCCAGGCATATTCGGCGCCGTCTAGACCGCCTCTGGCAGCAAATTCCCACTCGGCCTCTGTTGGAAGATCTTTGTCCCTCCACCGCGCGTATGCGAGCGCGTCGTGATAGGAAACATGAACGACCGGATGGTCATCCAGCCCTTTGATGTTGCTTCCGGGGCCGTATGGATGACGCCAGCAGGCCCCCTTCAGAAAGGACCACCATTGAGCCCAGTCTTGCAGATCAACGGCCCCATTCGGCTGATGAAATACCAATGAACCGGCAAACAGCATCTCCGGCAAAATACCGGGATAGTCCCGTGGATCAGGGGGAGACTCCGCAAATGTGCGATAACCGGTCGCCGCAACAAACTCCGAAAACTCGGCGTTCGTCACAGGCGTTTCATCGATATGAAAGCCATCGACGCTAACGCGATGCGCTGGCGCCTCTTCGGGATAGTGTCCGTCCGACCCCATCGAGAAGGTTCCGCCTTCGATGAAGGTCATGCCGGCGCGTGCACGTCCAGCAACGACGGTTCCGTGAGCCGATTCCAACGTCACGCTTCCCCCTTGATCCCCATGGTGACAACACGTTCGCAACGCTTGGTTACCGCGTTACAGCAAGCGCAAGCGCGTCGCTTGCCATTTGATGCCATCTTGGGGTCAGAAACGGCATGTTCAAATAGTCTCGACGGGTGCAGCACGAGCCACCCGAAACGGTGCACTTTCGGAAATTTCGATAATGGCGCTCAGTCAGCCTTGTGTTCTGCGGCTGTATCCATTCGGATCTGCCGCAACATGTTCCGCCCGGCGATAAGCAATTCAAACAAAAATGCGACGAGCGATAGTATGAGTGAGACTATGGCGCCGCCAAAGAACCAGAATAGATTTTCTTGGCGGAGCCCGATAGCAAGCGCCCCGGCGAGAAGATTTAAGGTTGCGCCGCCCGTGCAAATGCCAGCCGTCACGCCCAGTGCCACCGCGATCTCAAGCGCGAGCGTCCGTCGCCGCAGGTAAGGCGAGGTGCATGCGAAATGCCTTGCTTTGCTCGCCCCTATCCGCGACCTCGTTCAGGCGATCCGACACTCTCCCAAGGCGAGTGGCGTAGATGTTCACAAAGCCTGCCGTGCCCGCCAAAAGAAAGACAGGTGCAAGAGATGCTTGTATGACCGCGACGAAATCGTTGATGATAGGCGGCGTGTCCATAGTTCCCCTTCAGGTGGAATTCGACGCAATCAAGCCAATCAACTCGAGGTTGGCGTGGCAGCGGCGCCTGGAAGCTGCCGCATCGCGAGCGCCGCGGCGGCCGTATCCTTGTCGTCACCACTGACCTGGACTATCGGCTGAGCGAAGTCGATCCCGTTGTCACGAAAGGCCTGCATCAGCATCGTATAAGCCCTGCGACGGATCATGGTCTGTTCACCTGGCTTGCAGGTGAAGGCCACGCCGAGTTCGATGCCGTATTCGCCGATCTGTTCCACGCCCTTGAGCTTGAGCGGTTCGATAAAGGACGAACTGAATTCCGGATCGGCCTGCAATTGCCCGCCGATGTTCTTGATGAGCTTGCGGACTTTATCGAGATCGGTTTTGAAAGGAACGCGGATGCGGAATTTGTCGACAGTCCAGTCTCGGCTGGCATTCTTGATCGCGCCAAGCGAACCAAAGGGTACGGTGAAGATCGGCCCACGGTGGTGCCGCAGCCGCACGGAACGAAGGCTGAAGGATTCCACGACGCCCATATAGTTTCCTGCTTCGATGTATTCCCCGACCCGGAAGGCATCGTCCAGAAGATAGAAAATGCCACTGACGACGTCCTTGACCAGGGTCTGCGAGCCGAATCCTATGGCAACGCCGATCACGCCCGCGCCGGCGACCAGCGGGCCGATCTGGACGCCCATCTCCGAAAGAACCGTGAGCACCGCGACACAGAGAAGTGCTGCTGCCAATGCGTTGCGGAAAACAGGCAGCAAAGTGCGAAGCCGGCTTTCTCGCGCGAGCGCGTTTGATGGGAGCGCCCCTTCATCGCCAACGTCGCTCAACTTGCGGGCAATGTAGGCTTTTGCCAATTGCCAGACGAGGTCGATTATGAGCAGGATCACGACGCTGTTGAATGCCCCGGCAATGATCGTCCGAATCAATGTCACTTCACCGGAAACAAAAGGGAAGTTGTGGCGCCAAACGAATGCGACCCAGTCGACCGCTGCAATGAGGATAATGGCCCGCGTCCCGCGAACGAGCAGGACCGTCCTCGGGGCCGGAGGGTCCCCTCCGCGTGAGCGCGACGGCGAGAATGAAAGGGTCAGGCTGTCGGCAATCGACAAAGCGTGCGGTACGAGGACAAGCATCATGCCGAGCCAAAATAAAGCCAGGAAGTCGCTGCACCAGAGCAGCCACAGCAAGACCGCGCCCGAGATGCCCATAGCGCGAGAGACACGGCCTTGCAAAGATCGGACTTCGCTGGAGCGCTCACCCCAGATCATCGCGACTGCTATAACGACAAGCGGAATGGACAATCCGACAGCGAGAACCGACCGGACGTCGGCTGCAACTGCAAGCCGCGCGCATATGGCCGAGAATGCCATCGTTGCTGCCAGCAATGCGACAAATATCCGGATCCGCAAATAGGAGCGGGCCGATACTATGGACGCGGCCAGCGCGATGCGGACGAGCACGGCCGCGAGCCTGTAGGCGATCAATGCAACGAGCGAGTAGAGAACGACCACACGTATGAGTGGCGGCCAGGCAAATAGGAAAAAGAGGACCGCAACGGTTGCCGTGAATATCGAAAGCGTCAAAAACTCCGTGTAGGCTTGCCTCAAAAGAAGATTGGGCAACGGTACCGCTGGCACTGAACGACGAAAGAGCCATTCGGTGCCAAACGCAATGCCTGCGATGATAGCGAGCACCAGCGCTGCGGGCGCCAAACCGCTGCCCCGCGCCTCTTGCCGAACCGCAGACACGACACGGGAAAGTTCACCGCGGACGCGCGGTACTGCGGAAAGGAGCGCGTTGAAACGGGCGCGCGCTCGAGCTTCCCATTCCTCGATAAACCACACTGCCTCATTGTCGCGGGGCTCGGAAACGGCCGCTTGCTTCTGCTCCAGCCAGACTCTTACATCCTCATCCTCGAGAAGACGCAGCAGTTCGGCCACCTTGGACGGTTGCGCACTTCGGGCCGCAGGTGTTTGCGCCTGTAGTTCAGTAAGCCCAAAAAGGCAGAGGAACAAACTGAATAGCAGAGGCCGAAGGATGTACATAAAAGCCCGGTCCACTGGATCAGACCCCATTTGTCAAAAATTGGTCTCCAAAAAACAAGGACAGGACCGAAGCCAACGTGGTTTCATTCATCTGGATTGGGGCTCTGTATCTCGATCGCACCATGCTCCCACTGAGGGACGTGGACGCCGATAGTTCGTATTTGCAGCCGCCACGAACCGAAGCCGTGGCTGCTGCATGCACGCTAACAGGATCAGCTCACCTTCTTCACCGGCGGTATCGTCCAAGAACCATCAATGATGGAGGGATTGCTCTCGTTGGGCCAGTAGAGGCGCATCATGAGGATGAACTTTCCTTTGGGCGCCGGGAGCCAGTTCGATTCCTTGTCTGCGCCCGGTGATTCATGCTGAATCAACAGGTCGATCGAGCCATCCGGATTTGCCTTGAGTGGCTCTCTTGCGCTGATCGAGTAGCGATTCAGCGGATTGTCGACAAAGAAGTAGTCCGCGTCATACATAGTCAATGACCAGAATCCCGAGACGGGCGGCATGAGTCCCTTCTTGAACGTCAGAACGTACTTCTCGGACCCGTTATATGCCCGCTTGATCACTCCGCCGCCGGACTTCAACGACGTCGGATAGATCGCATCCTGTGGCCGGTTTGCCCCGAGGCCGATCGCGGTGATCAGGGCGCGCTGAATGTAGTTGGTACCGTAAATGCCGGTCTTTGTGGTGAAGCCCCAGCCATCGATATCCTGCACGTCGCCGCCGCTGAATTTGAAATGCGTCATGATGCGTGCGAAGCCGAGCTCGGGAACGCGCTTCACAAAGGCCGGATCGAACTTGGCCTTGTCGAAGTCCTGGCCGGGAACGATACCGAGTTCGGCGAGCTTGGCGACCATCGGTGCATCCGCGTCGGTCGGCGGATTTCTTTTCAGAAGCTCGGCAAAGAGGGTGAAGTACTCGATGGCGTCCATGCTGTTGACTTGCTCGCGAACGGCAGTCTCCATATCGATGGCCGGATCGACCTTGCCCTTCGGTGCTGCCCAGTCCTTGCCCCAGGCACTCAAGGGATAGAGCTTCACTTCGTCCTGGAGCTTATGAACTTCGGCGTAGTCCTCCTGGGTACCGGTGCAATAGATGCGTCCAAGCAGCCAAACGATGCTCGTCGGAGATTTGTATTGGGTCACGCCTTCGGGAAGTGTGCCTTCCCAGCCAGGCCCGGTAACCACGAATGTCTGCGCCTCGGTGCCCGTGGTGCGTTTTCCCGGGACATCGAATACGGTCGTCCAGCCATCCAGCATCGGAAACAGGGCGTAGCGATCCTTCAGGTCGGGCAGGCTGACGACCCAGGGCTCATCGCCCACATCGAAGAAAGCCGTCGTATAAAGGGTATCGGCGTTCGGTGCGGTCACGTCCCGAAACTTGGCGTCTGGATACTGGCGCAGCTTGATCAGGTGCCCCATGGGGCCACGGGTTCCTTCGGGTTCCGCGACGTTGGTAATCACCCGCCTGGTCACTTCCATCGTTACCAAAGGATAGGCATAAATATACGCCTCGACGGCGAGCGCGAATTCATCCAGCCCTTCCGGCAAATCCGCCACCAAACCGTCAGCGGCCATCACCGGTTTGCCGAGCGAACCTGCCGCCAATACCCCAAGACCGGCGGCCGTCAAGTCACGACGTGTAATATCCATTTCATCCCTCCAGTGAAAAATTGAGTTGCGATGCAATGCACTGAGTTCAATCGATGTAGACGACGACGTAACGCCCGCCGTACGGCTGGTAGTAGACGCCGCCGCAACGCCACACGACGACGCCGTTAACGCTGGTGCTGACGCAGCCCGCGGGCAACGTGGCGACATACACCGTGGAGCGGCGGATCACTCGGCGCGTGGTGCGGCGGGCAACGCCGGCGACACTAGCTGGTGTCAATGGACGCCCTACGACCGCCTGCGCCTCGGATACGAACGAGCCGAACGGCTTGGGACCAAAAGTGTCCGCCGCAATCATTGCTAGACCGGCGATCGCGACGGACAGCATCTTTTCGTTCAGCTTGCGCATCTTCATTGCACCGTCTCCAGTGAAAGTTCGCCGGTGACATCGGCATGGACCTGTTCGAGCTTGTTGGCGTTCGGTGGCGGCGTGAACTTAAACTGTGCGGCTTCGATCCCATCTGACTTCCAGTTGCTGAGCCGTAGTGAATATTGCGGCGCCCCGGTCGTCCATTTGGTCGTGATGACATACTTAAGCGGCAAAGGCTTGCTGCCCTTGCTGATCCAGATTTGCCAGTCGACGATATCGGTCCTAAAGGCGAGATGATCGCATTCCACGCCGTTGACGAATGCCGATCCGACAACGGCGCCCTCGGTCACGCCGTCAGTGAGTACGGCATAGGGGTCGCTTGCCAGCAGATCCGCTCCTGGAGCATCAAGTCCGGTTGTGGTGCGAAGCTCCTCTGTCGCATCTTCAACGCTGGGGCCGGGACTTTGCAGTTGCGCGTACGCGTTTGTGCTCTGGTCGTGCAGCGATATCGTATTGCCGTCGAAAATCACCTCCGCCTGGGCAAAGGGGCCCATGCGCTTCATGCGGAAACCCTTCGCGCGATCGAGTGCAATAGAGCCGGATGCGCTATACTGGATCTTCTGGCCCTGCAGATCGACGACTTCCTGATCGGCGTCATACTCGACACTTAGCGTCGGCATTGACTTGAGATTCTCGCTCATCGCAGCGAGGATCCGATCGGCGTCCGGATCGATCGTGTCCTGCGCCGAGACTGGCCACGCAGCCGCGCTCCCGGCAACCGCCAACATCAGCGCACGTGTGCGGCAGGCCGCGCCAAGCCTTGCTAATAAGGGTTGATTCATCTGCTCACCTAGAGGACTCGTTTCTCTCTGACTTCGCCTGTCGACCGAGGTCCTGCTCCCGATGAACAGGTTCCTCGCGAAGGGCCTTCCCAATCGGTTGCATATAGCTATAGTGCTCAACTTACGTCTTGCCTTTTCATGCCAAATGGTTCTTCGAATGTTACATTCTGCTCCGCTGATCCGGATTAGGGCCTTCTTGCCGATGGCTCCCTATCTGGCCAGGCACGACGTCTCGGCGATCGAGTTCTGTGAACGCCTCGGCATCTCGCCAAACTTGTTCCAGAACGCGGACGGCTGGCTTCCGCGCGCGCAGTGCTTTTATATGGCGAACGAGCTGGCGGCTCTGGTGGGCGATCCGTTTGCGGGCGCGCATGTTGGGCGCCTGACCGAACTCGGCGATCTTGGCGTGTGGGGACAATCAGTGCTTACGGCCAGGAATGTGGCTGACGCATGCATGCGCGCGACAGCCAATGCGTCTTCGATCCACCGCGGATCGGATGTGCGCTTCCTGGTGGAAGGCAAGACCGCCCGAATTGTCTTCCGTTTTGCCGAACGCTACGAGTTCGATCCTCGGCAGTTCATCTTCGGCAGCCTCGGTGTCCTGAGGAAGGTGCCGCTTTTGGCGGGTGAACCTTCCGCAATACGGGTTCGATTGACGGCGTCGCGGACGCGAGGAGCCCAGGCCCTCGAGGAATGTTTGGGATCCAACATCGAATTGGGATGTGAGCACGACATGATCGAGTTCGATCGCGAGTTACTCGACCTTCCTCTCAAAAATCCAGGAAATCGGCGCTCGCAGGTGACAGAGGCCCTGGCCTCGACCGTGAAGACAGCGAAACTGCTCAGCGAGCGGCTGTCTGATGGTCATGAGCTTGGGTTGCAGGCCGTGGCGAGAAGCCTTGGCATGTCGCCTCGGACCCTCCAGAGGCGCCTGAAGTTCTGCAGCGTCGATTTTGAGGAGTTGCTCGACGAGACGCGCCGCAGTGAGGCGATCCGGTTGATCTGCGAAGGCGTTCACAGCATGACCGACATCGCCTTTAAGGTGGGTTACAGCGATTCCGCGCATTTCACGCGCGCCTTCAAACGCTGGGCGGGAGTAGCGCCATCCCGTTTCCAGATGAACCAGCAATGACAGGAGGCGATTCCAGCAAACTCGAGCAGACGCTGAAGCACAACAGAATCAGTTTACGGCGTCATCGCAGCCGCCCCTCAAGGTGTTGCCACTCAAACAGAATGCCATCAGATCCTCCAAAAGAGTTCGAGACCGTGCTGCAGCGGCAAGGCCGGATTTCACGCGCTCGCTGATGAGATCGAGCTCGAACTCCTGACCGTATTGTCGCGAGCATCAGGCCGTGCGGTGAGGATAAATTGAAGGTCATGCCATTCATCGCGATGGCCGAGATCTTCCAACCTTCCAGCTCGCGTACTGTATCGAGAAGGTCGATGGTCTCGCAGCCCCATCGGGAACGTTCGGTGAGTAGAATGGCGTCAATCTGTCTCGCTCGCGCGAGTGTCATAGCCTTTTTCACTCAGCACGGTCACACGCCTGCAATCTCCCTTTGATGATGGCGCACACGCATGACGGTCTGCCGGCTGGTTCCAAATTTTCGGGCAATCGCGGACACGCTCATTCCTCTAGCCAGATCGTCCCGTACTCCCTGCTTCTCCCTTTCGCTGAGACTCGAGGGTCGACCGAGCGCCCTCGACCGGCGCCGATGGCGAAAGTGCTAAAGATCGAGGTCAAGGGCCTTTCCGGTAGTGATTTGGTAGTCGAGCTGCCGCCAAACGAATTCGCCCAAATGCAATCAGCTGAACACCGCAAGGATTACGTCATTTATGTGTTGCTTGAAGCGTTGCAGCGCACAGCGAAAGCTCAAATTTTCAGGCATGACGCCATCAGATCCAAGGGCGCAGACTTGATATGGCTGAACGATGACGGGGAGATTTTGAGAATTGAAAGACGGATCGCCGCCCGTCTCAGTCTGGCATGACAGCGCCTCCGATCGGGGCAGATTCGCTCACCCCAGAGCCCGGGCGCCACCCTCAATCGAAACCGTACGTTGCCGGCACCCTGGTCGTTGACGCCGGCGGCTACGGACCAGTCGTGCCGTTTAGGAGGTCCTTTCCAAGATGCGAAGGCAGGCGTGGCGGACGAGGAACCGATCACGCTGGGAGAAAACGGGCACCGGAGTAAGCGTTGTCCCTGGACCTTGGCTTTTCCCGACGCCCGTTCCGGAGCCACCGAAACCGATTGATGCTGCGGATCAGTTGCGAAGATGAAGAGCAGATCACCAATCTTGATTGCCTGGGAAAATCGGCCGATCGCGCCCGGTGGTTCAGGGGTTGCAATCGCTTCGATCATGGGTACCTCCGACTTTGTTTCAGGGATCAGCCGTAGCGGGCGATTGCGAGATCGGCCGCATCGATTTCCGGCTTCCGCCCGCTGACCAGATCGCTGATGAGCCGCGCCGAACCGCAGCTCATCGTCCAGCCCAGCGTGCCGTGACCGGTGTTCAGGAAGAGCCCGGCAACCTTGGTGGGTCCGATCACCGGCGTCCCGTCCGGCGTCATCGGCCTCAGGCCAGACCAGAACGATGCCTTCGGCAAATCGCATCCCGGGAACAGGTCGCTCACCGAATGTTCGAGCGTGCGGCGCCGCGCGGAGCAAAGGTCATTGGTGTAGCCAGAGATTTCCGCCATTCCGCCGACGCGGATCCGGTCTCCCAGCCTGGTGATCGCGATTTTGTAGGTCTCGTCCATCACGGTCGACTCCGGTGCACGCGATGGATCGGTGATCGGAATTGTAAGCGAATAGCCCTTGACGGGGTAGACCGGCAGCTTGATGCCGAGCGGCTTCAGGAAAAGCGATGAATGGCTGCCGAGCGCCACGACGACAGCATCCGCGCTCAGCCACCCACGATCGGTGGCGACCCCGCTCACCCGGCCGCCCTCCTCACTCAGGCCCTTGATGTTTGTGCCATAGGCGAAACGGACACCAAGCTCCGCGGCCCTGGCGGCGAGTTCGTTGGTGAACTTGAAGCAGTCGCCGGTCTCGTCCTTCGGCGTCAGCAACCCGCCAACGATCTTTTCGCGGACGTGCTGTAGCGCCGGCTCGGCCCGGATGCAGCCATCACGGTCGAGCACGTCGTACGGCACGCCATCGGCCGCCAGCGCCTTGACATCCTTGGCCGAGGCGTCGAGCTGCTGCTGCGTCCTGAAGAGCTGGAGGGTGCCCTGCATTCGCTCGTCGTAGCCGATGCCAGTTTCAGCCCGTACATCGGCGAGAGACGTGCGGCTATAATCGGCCAGGCGCAGCATCCGGCTCTTGTTGATCGCGTAGCGCTCGGCCGTGCAGTTTCGCAGCATCTGGAGCATCCAGGTAAGCATCGCGCGGTCAAGTTTGGGACGCAGGATCAACGGGGTGTGTTGCATCAACAGCCATTTCAGCGCCTTCGACGGGATTCCCGGCGCTGCCCAGGGCGAACAATAACCGAAAGAGACTTCGCCTGCATTGGCGAAGCTGGTTTCCAGGGCCGGGCCTTCCTGGCGGTCGACGACGGTGACATCGTGCCCGGCCTTGGCAAGCTGGTAGGCGCTGGTCACGCCGATCACGCCGGCGCCGAGAACGATGACTTTCATGGTTTCCTCAATGATGTTTGCTCAGCGATACCGACGTTCGTAGCGACGGCCGAGAGAGGTCAGGATTTCGTAGGAGATCGTGCCGACAGCTTCGGCGACGTCCTCAAGCGTCTGATGGGGCCCGAGAACTTCGACGAGGCTGCCGAGGGAAAGCGTGCCCTCGGGCAGAGCGGTGATATCTACTGTGATGCTGTCCATCGACACGCGCCCGACGATCGGCAGGCGAACGCCGTCGTAGAAAACAGCGCCGCGGTCACTAAGACTGCGGGGAAGACCGTCGGCATAGCCGGCGGCGATTGTAGCGAGCCTGGTCTCTACGGAGGTAACGTGCGTACCGCCGTATCCCACACGCGTTCCGGCAGGGACCGTCCTTGTTTGGATGACAGCGACCTCGAGCCGAACGACGGGCTCCATGGGGTTGTGTGTGCCGGCAGTGGGGGCGCCACCGTAGAGGGCGATACCGGGACGAGCCAGCACGCCGTGATAGTCCCCGCCCAAAAAGACGCCGCCCGAATTGGCAAAGCAGACATCGAGCCCTGCGAACTCGGCGGCGATAACGCGCATCTCGGCGAGCTGATCGGCATTCTGCTTGTTGTCGGCCTCATCGGCGCAGGCGAGATGACTCATGATGAAGAGGATTTCGAGGTTCCCGCAGCCTTTTAGATCGGCGGCCAGCGTGCTTCTTTCGTGCAGTGGAATCCCCAAACGCGACATGCCGGTGTCGAACTGCAGGACGGCGGGAAGAACGCGTCCGAGTTTCTGCCCCGCCGACGACCATCGTCGGAATTGCTCGAGTGAGTTAAGCACCGGAATGACGCCGGCGTCGGCGCAGGTGACCTCCCCTCCGGGCTGCAATCCGTTGAGCACGAATATTTGCGTGTCGTTTGGCAGGCGCAGCTTGAGCTCGATCGCCTCCAAGAGCTGCGCGACGAAGAAATGCCTGCAGCCTTGCGCATGGAGAGCTTTGGAGACCTGCTCGGCGCCCAGCCCATATGCGTCGGCCTTGACCACGGCGGCGGCCATTGCGGGGGCGACCGCAGCTGAAAGCTTTCGGTAGTTTCGCTGCAAGGCGGCGAGATCAATGGTCAGATGGCCGGAAGCGCCCGTAGCAGCGTCTGCATCCCAACTTTGAATATGCAAAGCATGACTGTCCATGTGCAATCCTCTCCGTGCACGGGAACATATTGAAACTTTCGTTGAATATCCCTCCTACGTATAATCGATGGTTTCGATGTATGATCATTCGTCGAATAAACTGCGAACAAATGGAAGATTTATGCATGGCCGCCATTGATGCGATCGACCGCAATATCCTGCGTCTGCTGAGGCTGAATGCTCGGGTGAGCAATGCGCGCCTTGCGGAGGAAGTTGGCCTCTCACCTTCGGCTTGTCTGCGTCGCATAAGATTGCTCGAGGATGCCGGCGTCATCCGCGGCTACACGGCCCTGGTCGACAGCGGGAGTTCCGAGGACACGATTGCAGTCATTATCAACATCACGCTCGAACGGCAGACCGAGGAACATCTCGACCGTTTCGAAGCCGCCGTGAGAAAGCACCCCGAGATCCGCGAGTGCTTTCTGATGACCGGCGGCTCGGACTATCTGCTCAGGGTGGAAGTGGGGGGCGCGGGCGAGTTCGAGAGGATCCATAAGGAGATTCTCTCGACACTGCCCGGCGTCCTGAGAATTCATTCCAGCTTCTCAATTCGTAACGTCTTGGCCACCCGGATCAAGGGGCAACGGTGAAGTCGAGTCAATCGAGCCGACGTGTACCGGCGCCGCTCGATAGTCCCATCTGGGAATTTGGTCTGAAAGCACGGCTGCCGTCGGGACCTGTGCGACGGCAGCCAAATTTTGCCCTGGGGAGGAAGGGCGACGCGGTGGACACGGCGAATAGGAGAGGCTTCGTGGTCCCCACCATCGATCTCTATCCTAACAGCCAAGCGGCGGATGGGCTGCCGCATTCCGAAAGCTCACAAGCATGTTCATCCGTTAATTGATAGCTATACGGCTAAATTAGCTTACGCTTTTCCCGTAGGCTTCTAAGCATCTCCGTCTCGGCACCTCCGAGTGGGGCGGTGGACGGAGCCGGGACGTCCTAGTTCTGTGTCAGTCCCCGGCGCGCCAACTGAAAGCGAGAAACTTTGCCATGACTTGAAACGTGGCAACCGCTGTAGTCTACCGTGCGAAGTAGATATGGGGCCTTGGGTGATGCGGGGAGGTCTCAACGCGAGCATCGACGGAGAAGACGTCGCGTAGCAAGTCTTGCGTCAGCACCTCCTCAGGCACCCCCGATGCAACAATCTTTCCCGCCTGCAGGACGATCAGCCGATCGCAGAACATCGCTGCATGATTCAGGTCGTGAAGCGCGATGACGCTGGTAACCGGCAGGCTTGAAACCAGCCGCATCAAACTGATCTGATGGTGGACATCGAGATGGTTGGTCGGCTCGTCGAGGATGAGTTCCCTTGGCGACTGGGCTAACGCGCGGGCGAGCTGCGTGCGCTGCTTCTCACCTCCTGAAAGGCTTTGCCAGCGATCGTGTCGCTTCGCGGCCATTCCGGTTCGCTCAAGAGCATCCCTCACGGCCACATCGTCTGCTGGCGACCATCCAGAAAACATCGATCGATGCGGAAATCTCCCAAGTTTCACGACATCGAGCACCTGCAAATTGGAGTTAGTCGTCGCATGCTGCTCGATGAATGCGACGCGCTGAGAAATGGGTCGGCGTCCAATGTGCATTATATCGTTGCCATCGAGTGTAATCTGGCCGGACTGCGGCCGCCTAAGCCCAGCGAGCAGCCGCAACAACGAGGTCTTGCCTGACCCATTCGGACCCAGGAGGCCGAGCATTTTTCCCGGCTGGGCCGCAAAGGAGATGCCGTCGATCACCGTTTTCGAACCAATCTTCCAGACCAGATTGTCGACTCTGATACTCATGACGCCCGCTGATACCGGTAGAGAATGAAGGAAAAGAACGGCACGCCCACTAACGCAGTCACGACGCCGATGGGTAGCACCTGCTGAGGGATCAGGACGCGTGAGGCGATATCAGCCAGGACCATGAAGATTGCGCCGGTGATGGCGCAGGCCGGCAACAGTCGTACATGCAGCGGGCCGACAAGGAAACGCGCCGCGTGCGGTACCACGAGGCCGACGAAACCGATCGTCCCGACCATGCTGACGATGGTTGCGGTCATCATCGCCGTCAGCGCGAATAATACGAGCCTCGCGCGGCCAACATGGACGCCGAGCGAGGCGGCGGTCTCGTCGCCGAACGCAAACGCGTCCAGCACTCTGGCATAGAGAAGGCAGACCGTCAGGCCGAACGCTACAACGATCGATACCAGGGCAAATTCCGGCCAGCGTACGCCGCCGAAGCTGCCGAGCAGCCAGAACATCACGTCGCGCGCCTGCTGCGCGTTGCCCGCAGTGGTGACAACATAAGATGTCGCGGCGTTGAACAGTTGGGATGCGGCGACGCCGGCCAGGATCGTCCGGTCGGCACCGCCGCGTGTTCCATTCGAAAGAAGCGCCACGAAGAAAAAGGCAGCGAAGGCGCCCGCGAAGGCACCCGCCGATAGCGATACCGCCCCTGCCCCCAGCCCCAGAATGACGATCGATACCGCGCCGGTGGAAGCGCCTGCGGAAATGCCGAGCACATAAGGCTCGGCCAGCGGGTTCCGCAGCATCGATTGCATGATTGCGCCAGACACCGCCAATCCGGCGCCGCAGAATACCGCAACCAGAGCCCGGCTCAGACGATAATCCCAGATGACAGTCTCATGGATGCGAGTTAGCTCGAGCGCCGTCCACCCCAATCGGTTTGTAACGGCAAAATACGTCGTGGAAAGCGGGATCGGCAGATCGCCGATCCCGACGCTGATGCCGACAACCAGCGCGACGGCAGCAAGGCAGGCGAGGAGCAACCCGGCCATTACTGCGATCTGCTGCAGCAGGTTACGCGATCCGCTGATGTCGGCCGTTGTACTCACTTGAGGCCAAGCGCCTTCAACTGATCAGCCACCTGTTCCGCACCATAGATTGTCCGCACGGTCGGGTTCATGGCCTGACCGTCCATCGTCACGATTGCTTTGTTCGTGACCGCCGGCATCTGGCTGGTGGCCGGGTCGGTGGTCAGAAACTTGATCTTTGCTTCCGGCTTGTCGAGCTCCCACCTGTTGCGGTCGACTCGCGCGACGACGATCACGTCGGGATTGGTAGCGATGATGCTTTCCCAGCCGAGCATCGGCGATTCGGCCTCGGAACTGATCGCGTTGGTCCCGCCAAGGACGTCGGCGATGAAGCCGGACGCGCTATTTTTTCCTCCGAGATAGGCATCGGCCGACGGCGACGGGCTGGAGAACCAGAATACATAGGACAGCTTCTTGCCATCCTTGGGTGCGTCCGCACGCAACGCGGCTTCGCGTCTCTTCAAATCGGCGATCAATGCCTGACCTCGTTCTCTCACGTCGAAGATTCTGGCCAGCTCGTCGATCTCCTGAAAGAGAGTGTTCATATTCCAAGGCTGGGCACGCTCGCCGTAACCGAATTTATCTTTTTCCGCCCCTTCGCTGACGCAGGTGCTTGGTGAGAGATAGGTCGGGACAGCCACATTGTCGAAGTCCTCGCGCTTGGCGACCTTGCTGGAGGGCCCGATCAGGCTCGGCAAAGCAGCCGCCACGAAATCGGGATTTTGAGCGAGGATGGATTCGAATGTCGGGAACTCGACAGTCAGCAGCTTGACCTTCGCATTGGCTTCGGCGAGCGTCGGCAAAACCTTGTTTGGCCAGAAGGCGGTACCCACCATTTTGTCCTCGAGGCCGAGCAGCAGCATGATTTCCGCGCTGTTCTGGCCCAGGCCTATCGCGCGCTCGGGCGCCTTGTTGAAAGTCACCTTTGCGCCGCAGTTATCGAGCGTAAGCGGATATGTCGTAGAGGCGGCGTATCCCGGGTTTGTTGCAAAGCCAAGCACCGCGCAAAGTCCTGCGAATGCCAGAAGTTGTTGCATGGCTCTACTACGCCTTTCTCGTCGGGGTCGCATCGGGTTGGGCCAATGGTACTGCGGCCGTATAAACACCGATCCGGCGTTAAAACAAGAGGCATATTGTCACCTTAAAGGCGGGTGATACTCCAGCGCGAATGGAGCAAGCGCATCGCTTTGAAGATGAGCGCCGCGCCCCACCGGCGCCCGCATCACCCGCATTGACGGACCGACGTCCGTCCGAATGCCCTCGGATTTCTTCTCGAACCGCAATATGCAAGCCGAGGCCTCCTCAGCCGGGTCATTCATTGATCCGGGTTCTGTCTGCCCCGCACGTGGGATGTTGGACGACGGTTGCCGTCGTCGGCTCAACCCCGGCTCACCGGCCACGACGGCGGTGGAATGAGCAAAACGCTCGCTAGATTGGTCTGTTTGTGCCGTTCCGACTGAGCGATCCGCATCGCATCATTGCGGAGAAGAATGCTTCACCGGAGGATCCAATGACAATCTACAACATTGCCCTTGTCGGGTTTGGTGGCGTCAATCGCGCTTTGGCCGAACTCATTGCGACGAAGAACCCGCTCTGGGAACGAGACCTCGGCTTCCGCCTGAACATTGTTGCTGTCAGCGACCTCTATCTCGGGTCCGTTATTTCGCCGAACGGGCTCGATGCCAAAACCCTCGTTGAAGCGAACTTCGCGAAAGGCGGGTTTGGACAGCTCTCTGGCGGCAGTGCGGAAGCCGACAACGAGACAATCATCAAGACGGCGCCTGCTGACATAATCGTGGAAGCGACATTTACAAACCCGAAGGACGGCGAGCCCGCTGTTTCGCACTGCCGCTGGGCCCTGCAGTCCGGCAAGCATGTCGTCACCACGAACAAAGGGCCGGTCGCGATCGCTGCGCAGGAACTGAAGGCTCTTGCAAAGGCGAACGGCGTTCATTTCGAATATGAGGGCTCCGTCATGAGTGGCACCCCTGTCATCCGCATGGCAGAAAAGACGCTTGCGGGGGCAGAGGTGAAGGGCTTCGAGGGGATCTTGAACGGCACCTCGAATTTTGTCCTCGGCCGTATGGAAGCTGGTCTTGACTTCGCCACTGCGGTCAAGGAAGCCCAGATACTCGGCTATGCGGAAGTCGATCCGACCGCCGATGTCGAAGGTTTTGACGTTCGCCTCAAGGTGGTGATCCTGGCAAACGAGCTGCTGGGGGCAAGCCTCAAGCCCGAAGAGGTCACATGCAAGGGGATCTCCAAGCTTTCTCCCTCCGATCTCGAAACCGCGGCAGCAGCAAATAGCCGGTGGAAGCTGATCGGATCGGCGGTTCGGAATGCAGACGGGACGGTAACTGGCAGTGTTTCTCCGAAGCAGCTTCCCTTCGAGCATCCACTCGCCGGTGTAAACGGCGCGACCAATGCCGTATCGCTTAACACCGAACTACTCGGCTCCGTCACCGTCACCGGCCCTGGCGCAGGCCGGATTGAGACCGCTTATGCGCTGCTGTCCGATATTGTCGCCATCCACAACGCCCGGGCAGCCACCGCTACCAAGGAGGCCGCATGATGCAGAGCCTCGCCCTCAGCAAGAAGACGTCCGTAGACGAGATCATTGTCAGCAATCCCTTCGACGGCAGCTTTGTCGGAACAGTCTCTGAGACCCGTGCCGGCAGTGTGAACCTGCTGCTTGAGCGCGCCAATCATGGCGCGCAGATCGCACGGTCCCTGCCCCGTCACAGACGCTCCGCAATTCTCGAAAAGGCGGCAGCGACTGTTGAAGCCCGCAAAGAGGATTTTGCAGTTCTTATCGTGCGGGAAGCCGGGAAGACAATCACCCAGGCCCGCAAGGAGGCCACGCGATGTGTCAATACGTTGAAGCTCTCGGCGGACGAAGCCAAGCGGAATGCTGGCGAGGTGATCCCCTTTGATTCCTATGCCGGCTCGGAATCCCGTCAAGGCTGGTACACACGGGAGCCGCTCGGCATCATCACTGCAATCACGCCTTACAATGACCCGCTCAATCTCGTGGCCCACAAGCTCGGCCCCGCGATCGCCGGCGGCAATGCGGTACTCCTGAAGCCCTCGGAGCTTGCGCCTTTCTCGGCCATCAAGCTGGTGGAAGTGCTACTCGAAAGCGGGTTGCCGGAGGAAGTCATCACGGTAGCGGTCGGCGGGGCGGACCTGGGCAAAGCGCTCGTTTCGGCCAAGGACGTTCGGATGATCTCCTTTACGGGTGGTTTTTCGACCGGCGAGGCCATCGCGAAGAGCGCCGGCATCAAGAAGCTCGCGATGGATCTCGGCGGAAATGCACCGGTTATCGTCATGGAAAACAGCCATTTTGACGCGTCGGTTGAAGGGTGCGTGTCGGGTTCCTACTGGGCGGCGGGCCAGAACTGCATCGGCACGCAGCGGATTCTGGTCCAGCGACCGATCTACGAGCGGTTCAAAGCAGCGTTCGTCGCTCAGACTGCAAAGCTCAAGACCGGCAATCCGATGGAAGCGGATACTGACATAGGCCCGATGATTTCCGAAAAGGCGGTCAGCCGAGCTGCTGCCATGGTCGAGCGCGCAGTCGCAGCCGGCGCAACGCTCCTTTGCGGGCACAAGCCCTCCGGCACTCTGTACCCGCCAACAGTGCTGGAGAACGTGCCGGCAGCTTGCGACCTGTGGAATGAGGAGGTCTTTGCACCGATTGTCATCCTGCAGCCGTTCGATGAACTGGATCAGGCAATCCAGCTGGCAAACAGCCCGGAATACAGCCTCCACGCTGGTATCTTCACCAACGATCTGGAGGAAGCTCTCGATGCCGCCAATCAAATCGACGCCGGGGGTGTCATGATCAATGACTCGTCCGACTATCGGTTCGACGCGATGCCCTTTGGCGGCTTCAAATACGGCAGCATGGGACGTGAAGGCGTTCGGTTTGCCTATGAAGACATGACCCAGCCGAAGGTCGTCTGCATCAATCGGCTGAAGCGGTAGCAGGCACCGCTTCCTTCAGTTCAGCTCCACGTGCTCTAAAAGGCAATCACTGATGCAATGCACCACGCCGGAATTCTGGACTAGGGGAGTAAAGAATGGGAACTGAACGCATAGAGACCGACTTGATCGGGTCCCTTCCGATCCCTCGCGAGGCCCTGTACGGCGTCCACACTCGTCGAGCCGAGCTCAACTTCGACGTTTCGGGCCTCCGGCTGAAAGACTTCCCCGAACTTATCCAATCCATGGCTATGGTCAAGAAAGCGGCCGCGCTCGCGAACGCTGAGCTTGGCCTTCTGCCGGTGGAAAAAGCATCGGCGATCTCCGAGGCCTGCGATGATCTCATCGAGTTGAAGGGCGTCGATGAGAATTTCCCGATCGATATGATGCAGGGCGGCGCTGGCACGTCCACGAATATGAACGTTAATGAGGTGGTAACCAACCTGGCGCTCTTGAAGCTCGGGGCCAATCTGGGCGACTACGCAAAGCTTCATCCCAATGATGATGTGAACCTTTCCCAGTCGACCAACGATGTCTATCCCACCGCGCTCCGTCTGACCATTCTTCGCGCTTGTGACGGACTGATAGCGTCCCAGGTCGGCTTGCGCGACGCATTCCGTGCAAAGGCGAGTGAGTATGCGACTGCGCTGAAGGTCGGCCGCACTCAATTGCAGGATGCTGTTCCGATGACAGCAGGGCAGGAATTTGAAGCGTTCGCGGAACTCATCGACGAAGATATCATCCAACTGCAGTCGGCTGCCAAGCTGTTGAAAGAGGTCAATCTCGGTGGATCTGCGATCGGCACCTCAATCAACGTCCCTCCCGGTTTTTCCGGCGCCGCTTGCGTGCACCTGACGCAGATTTCCGGGATCCACGTCATTCCGGCCCGAAACCTGGTTGAGGCCACATCTGATGCAGGCGGGTTCGTTTCTTTCTCCGGTGTTCTGAAACGAATTGCCGTGAAGCTGACTAAGATCTGCAATGACTTGCGTCTCTTGAGCAGTGGACCTCGTGGCGGCCTGGGTGAAATCCGACTGCCTCCTGTGCAAGCGGGATCCTCAATCATGCCCGGCAAAGTCAATCCCGTCATTCCGGAAATGATGAACCAGATCGGGTTCCAGGTTATCGGAAATGATCTCACGGTAACGCTCGCGGCTAGCGCGGGGCAGTTACAACTGAATGCAATGGAGCCAGTGATGGTTCTCAACATCCTTCAATCCATGCGGATGCTGACGCGGGGGATGGATATTTTTAAGCAGCGATGCATCGACGGAATTGAAGTCGACGTCGACCGCTGCAAGGCCCTCCTAGACCAGTCTCTCGTGCTCGCGACGCCGTTGGCAATGCTTATCGGGTATAGCAAGGCAGCGTATCTTTCCAGAAAGGCGCTGGCCGAAAGGCGGGAGTTGCGGCAGGTCCTCGAGGAGGAAGGAATTTTGGCGCCTGACAAAATTGACGAGTTCTTTGAAGACAGCGCGGCGTTCGCAAATACGTCGCTGAGTTCGTCGGCCTGATAGGATAGGAAATGGCTGTTTTTACTGAACTTTCTGATGAAGACCGCCAATCGATCACTGCAGCCTATGGGTTGAAGTCGCTTTTGTCAGTGGTTGGGATCGCTGACGGCGACAGTGAGACGACCTACCTGTTTCGCGCCCGGGAAGGCGAGTTCATCGTTACGCTCTTCGAGAACGGAGCCCAGCCTTTAGATCTCGAAAGAGCCTTCGAGACCATGGAGGCGCTCCATCGAAAGGGCGTCCCCTGCCCCAAACCGCTGCGCACCGTCGAGGGCCGCGCCACGTGCCGGGCCGCAGGTCGATTGGTTGCCGTCGTCAGCTCGTACCGGGCTCCTCATCCACGATTGCAGGCGCGGCAAAATGCCGAAGCCTGGGTCGTGCGATGGCTCAAATCCATACTGTCTTCGAACGAAAGGCAAAGCGCACAGCAACGGATCTTCCAACTGGGGCAGTTCATGGCGCGTTGGCCCAAGAGAATGTCTTTTTCCTTGGCGAGGAAGTAAGCGGGGTCATTAATTTCAGGCTGCGGCACGATGATGTGTTGGTGTCGGAGGTTGCGGATGTGCTTGTCGGTTGGGCGGGGGAAACCAACGGAGAACTGAACAAGGACCGGGCACGCGCGCTACTGCAGGGTTATGAAGAGGTTCGAAACCTGACCGCCGCGGAAAAGGAGGCATTGCCAGGTTTCATAATGGCTTCGACATCGAAGCGATTTGCGAGCCGGAAGGAAAGAGCCTTTCTACCGGAAATCGCCGTGGTAGCTTATCGATCGGTAACGCCCGACATTTTAGGTTAATCGACCGGCACCAACCCAATGAAATACCTTCTCGATCGAACTGACGAACAGATACTTGCCGAATTGAAGGCAAACGCCCGGATCTCGCACGCGGAGTTGTCGGCGAAGGTGAATCTCTCGCGTAACGCCGTGCGAGTGCGGATCGAACGACTTGAGCGCGAAGGCTTCATCAAGGGATATACGATCGTCACCGGCGAGGGAGGGAGTAACCAACACGTCACGACCGCACTGATCTTCGTCTATCGGCACGATCGCATGAGGGGTGGCGACGTTATTCAGGCTCTGCGGAAAATCCCGGAAGTCGTCGCTTGCGACGTTATGACTGGTGACTTCGATCTCCTCGTCAGGGTCGAGTCTCCCGAGGCAGACCGCATCCGGCAAATTTGGCAGTTGATAGCCGAGATGCCCGGGGTGCGCGATACGCTGACTGCCTTTGCTCTCTCATCGGTGATCCGAAAGTAGACGCCGCAAAGCAGAGGCACATCTTGTTTTTGACCTTGCCCCAACAGAAGACACGTTCAGATCAGCTACCGTTCGACATCGAGCGCGTAGATGCGTTTGTTAACGCCCTTCTTAAGCGGACATTCAGGCGACATAAATTGCCGTCTTCAGGTGAAATGGGGCATGCTTCTGACGTAGGCCCGCCCCGGCCGCATTGCACTATCACGAGGTTCAAATGATCATAACCGAACGAGGAACCCAGTTTTATATTGGCGGGGAGTGGCAAGAACACGCGGACGCAACAAGTCTGGCCGTCGTTGATCCCGCCTCGGAACGGGTTATTGGGCGTATCGCCGCCGGAGACGCAAACCACGTCGATCTCGCGGTTGCGGCAGCGCGCAAAGCCTTCCCCGCCTTCTCCCAATCATCTGTGCCCGAGAGGCTTGAGTTCCTCGGCAGAGTGCATTCGCTCCTGAAGGAGAGAGCGGAGCTGTTCGCCGAAGCGCTCGTGATGGAGATGGGGGCGTCGATCAGCTTTGCGCGGGCCTCGCAGGTTCCTTTCGCCGCCGAACACATTCGTGTCCAGATGAAGGTGCTCGAGAACTACCGGTTCGTGACGGTCAATGGGCGCACCGCAACGGCCAAGGAGCCGATCGGCGTTTGTGCTTTGATCACCCCGTGGAACTGGCCACTCTACCAGATCACAGCCAAGCTTGCCCCAGCGATCGCGGCGGGGTGCACCGTCGTCCTCAAACCCAGTGAACTGTCCCCCTACAGCGCCTTGCTCTTCGCCCAACTGATGCACGACGCCGGTACTCCGCCAGGAGTGTTCAACCTGGTCAATGGCACTGGAGAGAGTGTCGGTGCAGCTCTCTCCAGCCATCCAGATGTCGATATGATCTCGATCACCGGCTCAACGCGCGCGGGGGTACTCGTCGCGCAGGCGGCGGCCCCGACGGTCAAGCGAGTGGTCCAGGAACTTGGCGGCAAGTCCCCCAATATCCTGCTCGATGATGCTGATTTCGCCGAGGCGGTGCCAAAGGGCGTCCTTGCCGGCATGCGCAATGTCGGCCAGTCATGCAGCGCCCCGACGCGCATGCTCGTACCCGCCCATCGCCTCGCCGAAGCCGAGGACGTGGCCAGCAAAACCGCGCATGCCATCCGCGTCGGCGATCCGAGGGATCCGGCCACCACCATGGGGCCCATCGCCAATCGCGCTCAGTATGAGCGGGTGCAGGCCATGATCCGGGTGGGAATCGACGAAGGCGCGAAGCTCCTGTGCGGCGGACTGGGACGCCCAGCAGGTCTCGATCGAGGCTTCTTCACGCAACCGACGATTTTTTCCGAGGTTCGGCCGGAGATGCGCGTCGCTCGGGAGGAGATCTTCGGGCCGGTCCTGGCCATCATGCCGTACCGGGACGAAGAAGAGGCAATCGCGATCGCCAACGACACCGTTTATGGACTGGGAGCCCATGTCCAGTCCTCGGATCCCGAGCGGGCTCGACGAGTCGCCGCGCGGATCCGCGCCGGGCAGGTTCATATCAACTATCCGGCATGGGACGGATCGGCCGCGTTTGGTGGCTACAAGCGCTCGGGCAATGGCCGCGAGTATGGCGCGCACGGGCTTGAGGAGTATCTCGAGACGAAGGCCATCCTCGGTTACTGATAAGGAGACCCCGCGCGAGCGGCTTGCCAGGGCGGCGGTTTCAGCGCCTGTCGAAGCATCGTCAGGAAGGCGGCAGTCCGGGCGCTTCGCCCGTGCCGCGAGCCGAGCATCGCGACGATGTCGGCCGGCGGGAGCTTCCAGTTGGGCAGCACCTGCCGCAGCCGTCCATCAGCGAGATCTTCTGCCACGTTCCACTCGGAACGGGTCATGATGCCCTGACCGGCAAGCGCCCACTCGCGGATGACCGCACCATCGTTGCTCGACATGACCGGATTGACGCGCACCGTCGCAGTCTCCTGCCGCGGCCCCTTGAAGCGCCACAGGGTCACGTCCTCGTCGTTCTCCCGAACGGCAAGACAGCGATGTTGAGCAAGATCGACAGGCGCTGAAATGGGCGGTGCCGAGTCGAGGTACCTCGGACTTGCGCAGAGTATTCGAGGGTTCGGCGCTAATGTTGTAACGACCTGGTCCAGATGCCCCGGCGCCCCGATGTGAACAACGACATCATAGCTTTCGACGAGCAGAGCCGCCGGATGGTCGGACAGCTGCAGGGTAGCGGTCGCGCCGCCGTGCTCTCGTGCGAACGCTTCCACGACCGGGGCCACATAGAGCCGTCCAAATCCGTGTGGTGCGGCGACCCTGAGGTGTCCGCGAACCGCACCCCTGCGGTCAGCTAAGGCTTCGGCAAGCGAATCGATGGCCTCGCTGACAATGATGCTGTGAGAAGCGACCAGCGAGCCCTCCTCCGTAAGCCGCAGCCGCCGTCCGGACCGATCGATCAGCCGCACCCCGACTTTCTCCTCCAGCGCACGCAGGCGCTGAGTCACCGCGGGAGGCGTCACGTTCAGCTTTCTCGCGCTTTCCGCGAGAGATTTCGAGCCTGTCAGGACCGAAAAGAAGGCAAGATCGTCGGACGTCAACATTAATCAGAACCTGAAGCTAACCTTCACTTGTCATTAATTGTCATCTTTATGATTTGACCGCAAGGTGAAATCCCGAATTGGAGATCAGATCATGGTCCTAGCGACGATCGACCCGACTACCCGGCTGGCCGCCTCGACCAGCCTTGAGGACCTGGAAACACCCTGTTTGGTCCTGGACGCCGACCGAATGGACAGGAATGTTCAGCGGCTCAGGAGCCGACTTGACGCCATGGGGGTGTCACTCCGGCCCCATTTGAAGACCGCTAAGTCGATCGAAGTGGCACGGCAGGTGATGAGCTCGCCGGCGGGACCGGCAACCGTCTCTACCCTGAAGGAGGCTGAACAGTTCGCGGCGGCAGGCGTACGGGACATGATCTATGCAGTCGGCATCGCTCCAGCCAAGCTCGAGCGTGTCGCGGAGCTGCTGGCAAGCGGCGTGGATCTCGTGGTCACCCTGGATACTGTTCAGCAGGCACGAGCGGTGGCCAAGGCGTCTCGGCGGTCCGGGACGCGCATCCCAGCCATGATCGAGATCGATTGCGACGGCCATCGCTCGGGTGTTCGGGCCATTGATCGGGCGCAACTGGTGGAAATCGGGCAGGCGCTGACGGCAGGTGCTGAGCTGCGTGGCGTCCTCACCCACGCCGGCGACAGCTATAAGGGCGGAGGCGTCGAGGCGCTGCGGTTCTACGCGGAGACGGAACGATTGGCCGTCGTGGAGGCGGCGCGCATTCTGCGGACCGCGGGCCTGCCCTGCCCGGTCGTCAGCGTCGGCTCGACACCAACGGCTCATCACGCGACGGATCTTGCTGGAGTGACGGAAGTCCGCGCGGGAGTGTTCGTCTTCTTTGACCTGGTGATGGCTGGGCTCGGTGTCTGCCAAATCGACGACATCGCGCTCAGCGTGCTTGCGACCGTCATCGGACACCAGCGCGAGAAAGGTTGGATCATAACCGATGGCGGATGGATGTCGCTGTCGCGGGACCGTGGCACTGGCAGGCAGGCCGTCGATCAGGGCTATGGTCTGGTCTGTGACGTGGATGGCACGCCCTATCATGACATCATCGTTTCCGACGCGAACCAGGAACATGGAATTATAGCGGTGCGCCCCGGTTCGGATGCACGACTGCCGGATCTGGCGGTCGGAGACCTGGTGCGGATCCTGCCAAACCACGCCTGTGCAACCGCTGCGCAGCACGAAACCTATCACGTGGTCCGCGGCCGCTCGCACGTTGTCGAGACCCGCTGGACCCGCTTCGGAGGCTGGTGATGCCCAAATCCATAACCGTGAATACCGATCGAGTCCCAAGCCCTGCGGGCCACTACTCACAAGCAAAGCTTGTCGGTCAGCACCTCTACATATCGGGCCAGCTACCGATCCGACCGGGTGGAGAGGCCCTGGCGGACGACAGCTTCGAGACCCAGGCGGCGCAGGCGCTCGATAACCTGCTGGCGATCCTGGAAGCCGCGGGCGGAACCCCCACCGATCTCGTCAGGGTGACAGCCTACATCGTCGGCGTGGCCAACTGGCCCCGCTTCAACGAGGTTTATGCGGCGCGACTAGGGGATTCCCGACCGGCTCGCACCGTCGTTCCAGTGCCGGAACTTCACTATGGCTATCTCGTCGAAGTCGATGCCATCGCCGTGATCGCAAAAAATCCAGCTGCCACGCAAGCAGGAAAACCCGTCAATGTGACGGTGAAAGAGCGTGAGAAGTGATGATTTTTTCGTCTGACAACTGGGCCGGCGCCCATCCCGCGATTGCCGAGAGCCTGATGGCGCATACCGGCGGCTATGCATCTTCCTATGGCACCAGCGACCTCGACCGAAAGGTCGAAAAGAAGTTCGCGGAGATTTTCGAAAGGGAAGTCGCCGTCTTTTTCGTCGGCACCGGAACGGCTGCCAATTCGCTGGCGCTTGCGACAGCCAACCGTGCGGGTGGCGTCGTCTTCTGTCATCGCGAAGCTCATGCCATCGCCGACGAATGCGGCGCGCCGGAATTCTTTTCGCATGGCGCCCGACTGAAGCCGGTCGACGGACCGCGAGGCAAGATGGAGGTCGCTCGCCTCGAAGCCGAGATTCGGCGCTTCCCGCTCGACAATGTCCAGGGCGGTCAGCCGACGGCGGTATCGCTGACGCAGGCAACGGAAAGCGGCACAATCTATTCGCTCGCCGAAATCGAAGCGATCGCAGCCGTTTCCAAGGCGCACAAGCTGCCGCTGCATATGGATGGTGCCCGCTTCGCCAACGCGCTTGTCAGCTTGGATGCGACGCCTGCCGAAATGACCTGGAAACGAGGCGTTGACCTCGTCTCCTTCGGCGGCACCAAGAACGGCTGCTGGTGCGCCGAAGCGCTGGTGCTCTTCGATCTCTCGAAGGCGCATGAAATGCACTTCCTGCGAAAGCGCTCCGCCCAGCTCTTCTCTAAATCGCGCTTCGTTTCGGCGCAGTTCGACGCCTACTTTGCTGGCGATCTCTGGCTGAACCTCGCCCGCCACGCCAACGCCATGGCTGCGCGCCTTGCCGAGGGCATTACCGCCTCCAAGACGAGCCGACTGGCCTGGCAGACCGACGCCAACGAGGTCTTCGCTATCCTGAAGAAGGACGTCGCCGTGAGCCTCCGCCAACAGGGTGCAATGTTCTACGACTGGCCCGTGCCGCACGACCTTGACGGAACCCTCGCGCCGGATGAAGGGCTCCATCGTCTTGTGACCAGTTTTGCAACGAAGGCCGATGACGTTGGTCGTTTCTTATCGGCTTGCTGAGACAAAGCCCGGCGGGGGTGGAGCGCCTTCCGGTCCTGATCTCTGAGCTTCAATCAGATCATTCCGCCGCTTGGGCGGAATGATCCGCAGCCTCAGGCCTGTCCTTGCAGCGTCCTCAAATTGGAGAGGATCTCGGCCGTAAGTGCAGTAGTTCAAAAAAAGGTCCCTCAATGTCTCCACTCCTCAAACGTATACAGAACGATCAAGAGCTTCCCGCCAAGGCGGATGTCGTCGTCATCGGCGGCGGCATTGTTGGTGCAACGGCAGCCTTCCTTCTCGTGGAGCGGGGACTGTCCGTCGCCCTGATCGAAAAAGGCTATGTCGGAGGCGAGCAGTCGAGCCGCAACTGGGGTTGGTGCCGGCGGCAGAATCGGGATGAGCGCGAGCTGCCGCTCTCGGGCATCGCTTTGCAAGTTTGGGATGAGTTTGCGGCGAAGATCGGAGAGGACGTCGGTTTTCGCCGATGCGGCCTGCTCTACGCTACCGATGATCCACGGCAGCTGGCGGAATGGGAAGCATGGCGTGACATGGCTCGCCCGTTCAACGTCAATACGAGGATGCTGAGCGCCAAGGAAGCGGCTGCCGCGATTCCGGCGAACGGCCGCCGATGGCTGGGCGGAGTGCATTCGATCGATGACGGCAAGGCCGAACCCGCCATCGCCGCGCCGATGATCGCGAACGGCGCTCGCAAATTCGGGGCGACGATCCACCAGGAATGCGCGGCGCGAGGCCTCGACCTGGTCAATGGCGCGGTAGCCGGGGTGATCACCGAAAAGGGAACCATCCGGACACAAGCCGTCCTCTGCGCCGGCGGCGCCTGGACGTCGATGTTTTGTCGCCAGTACGGCGTTCTGTTTCCGCAGGCGAGCGTGCGCCAGACGGCGCTTCGTACGCGAGCCACAAAGGATCTGGGTGAGGCGATCTATACGCCGGAGTGTGCGTTGACCCGCCGGTTGGATGGCAGCTACACGCTTGCGATCAGCGGCAGGGCTACACTGGATATCACCCCCCAAGGCCTTCGCTACGCCCGCTGGTTCATGCCGATGTTCCTGGCACGTCTGAAAGCGGTGCAAATAGGGATCGGCGAGTCCTTCTTTCATGGTCCGGAGGCATTCGCTAGCTGGAATGGCGACACGACGTCGCCTTTCGAACGGATGCGCGTTCTCGACCCGGCGCCGAACCGTCGCACCATCGCGGCTATTTTGAAGCGGGTCACGGAGCAGTTCCCTGCGATGGCAGGCATCGAAATCGCCGACAGTTGGGGAGCCTATGTGGATTGCACGCCGGACGCGGTGCCGGTCATCTCGCCGGCCGATGGTGTGAAGGGCCTCTACCTGGCCGCGGGCGGCTCCGGCCACGGCTTCGGGCTCGGGCCGGGCATCGGCCACCTCGCGGCCGACCTGGTGGCCAATGATACGCCCTGTGTCGACCCCACCCCCTTCCGCCTGTCGCGTTTCGTTGACGGTTCGAAGGTCAAAGTCGGAGCAATCTGATCGTGGAGGGCAGATCAGGAGTAAGCCGTTATGGCGTCGCGCAGAAGGGCCTAGGAGAATGCATTGCGATGCATCGGTTTCCTAATGACCACGCCGAGTCGCTTTCACTCAGGTAAAAAAAATGGAGAACTAGATGTCACCACTGAAAACCATCGACCCGAATCCATCGTTTGAACCGAAGCGTAGGACTGCCGAGCCGGATCGCCTGATCGCCGGCAGCCCCGCTTTCAAGACCTGGTTGCAGGACACTGCCAAGGAGGGCCGAGTCAATACCGGTGTTTTCGAGGCGACCCCCGGGCGAGACGCACTCCATAAAGGGCGAAACGTTTGAGTTCTGCCATCTCGTCCATGGTGTGATCGAATTGACCGAGAAGGGTAAGGCGCCGGTCATTTATCGCGCGGGCGACAGCTTTGTCATGAAACCCGGCTATGTCGGAGTCTGGAAAACGATCGAGACGGTGCGGAAAATCTTCGTCACGGTCACCTGATCATTCGAACGAGCGATGCCGTTTCGAGGTGCATTTTCCTCCTAATTTCAGGGCGGGAACGGAGCGATCCCGTAGGCACGGCCCTTCGATCGGCTCCATCCCGAAATTTGGATGGGCGGTACATCCGCCCATGCTGTTTACCAAACCGGCTCGCGCTTGCAGCGGAAGCCTTTTCAATGAAGGGCTCGCGCATCGCTGTCGTCGCGGTACAGGCTGAAACTTGACCAACGAAATGGATCAACCCATGCAAACGGAAACCGTTACTCTCGCGCCTTTCGAGGCTCACCATCTGGATGGTGCACTGGCGCTGTCGCGTGCAGCGGGCTGGGCGCACAGGAGAGAAGACTGGGAGATGATATGGTCGCTGAGCGAGGGACGCGTTGCCCTCGCTGGTGACCGTGTGGTGGGCACGGCCCTCATGACTCCCTTCGGCGACAGCTGCTCAGCCATCAACATGATTATTGTCGATGAAAGCCAGCGTGGCCGGGGACTGGGAAGACAATTGACCACCGCCGTGATCGAACTCGCCGGGGATCGGGAATGCCGTTTGACGGCGACGAGTGACGGCTTACCTCTTTACGAGAAGCTGGGCTTCGTTGCGAGGCATCAAGTCGTACGCCATCAGGGTGTTGTTGGTCGGGTCGATACACCTGAAAATGTCGGGTGGATCGCGCCCGACGACGCCCTGCCGGCGCTCAAAGCGCTCGATCGTGCGGCTTTCGGCGCCGATCGCGGCGCACTCCACGATGCGCTAGCGAAGGAGGGGCCATTTGCCGTTATCCGGAACGGTGACAATATCGTCGCTTTCGCGGCCACGCGGCCTTTCGGGATCGGCGAAGTCGTTGGGCCGGTCGTGGCAGAGAACGCCGAACAGGCGAGGGATTTGATCGCCCTCATCCTTTCCGGTAAGGAAGGTCGTTTCGTGCGCATCGACATCCCTGAACAGAGCGGCCTTTCGTTATTGCTCGAAGGTTGGGGGCTGCCTCACCAGGGCGGCGTGGTTGCGATGGCTCGAGGCGCTACCGGCCGGCCGCAAACGCCGGAGGTTCGAACTTTCGTCCTGGCCAGCCAGGCTCTTGGCTGACCTGAATATCTCCAGGGCTGGAAGCACGAGCTGGATTCAGACGGCGAATAATCCGCTCAGCCCCTTCTTCGGGCATTGCCGACCGGCAGACCTCCCCTGCCAGGTCGCTCCGTCCCCGCCTTGAAAACAGGAGGTGGGTGCGTCGGAACGGTCTCCACGGTGCAACGATTAAGTGACGGTGACGTAGATTTTCCGTACCGTCTCGATCGTTTTCCAGACCCCGACATAACCGGGTTTCATCACGAAGCTGTCGCCCGCGCGATAAGTGACCGGTTCCTTACCTTTCTCTGTCAGCTCGATCACTCCCTGCAGGATGTGGCAGAACTCAAAGGTTTCGCCCTTGATGGAGTGCGTCTCGCCGGGAGTGGCCTCCCAGACGCCGGTATTCACCTTGCCCTCTTTGTCGCTGCCCTGCGCCCAGGTTTTGAAGGCGGGTGCCCCCGCAATAAGGCGATCGGGCGCGGGGGTCGCGTGCTTCGGTTCGAACGAAGGATTCGGGTCGATCGATTTGAGTAGTGACATCGAGTTCTCCATTTTTTGCCCGGGTGAAAGCAAATCCGCGTCGTCGTCAGACAAGACGGACACGAGCATGCCCCGACCCAAGTACGGGATTGTCAATAAACGGTAGAGGAAGCGGTCTGATCGCCGGGTGCCTACCAGCTTGCGGCGATGTATTTCGTTTCGAGATATTCGAGCATGCCGTAGTGGCTTCCCTCGCGGCCGAGACCGCTCTGCTTCATGCCGCCGAACGGTGCGGCAGCGTCGGAGACGACGCCTCGGTTGATTCCGACCATGCCGCTTTCCAGCCGTCCGGCGACCGAAAGCGCGCGTTTGAGGTCACTGCTGAACACATAGGACACCAGGCCGTATTCGGTGTCGTTGGCCATCTGGACGACCTCGTCCTCGGTTTCAAATGCAATCACTGGCGCAACCGGCCCGAAGATTTCTTCGCGAAGGATCTCGGCATCGGGAGAAACATCGGCGAGTACGGTAGGCGGGTAATAAAAGCCGTCACCGTCCATGCGGCTGCCACCGGTAACCAGTCGGGCTCCCTTGGCAACGGCATCGTCCACCAGGCGTTCCACCTTGGCGAGCGCGGTCTCGGTGATCAGTGGGCCGAGCTGCGTGTTCGGAGCCAGTCCTGATCCGACCTTGAGTGCGGCCATCTCTTCCGCGAAACGCCGCGTGAAGTCCGCCAGAATCCCCTTCTGGACATAGAAGCGGTTCGCAGCGGTGCATGCCTCACCGCCGTTGCGCATCTTGGCGACCATTGCTCCGGCGACGGCCGTCTCCAGGTCGGCATCGTCGAATACAATGAAGGGCGCATTGCCGCCGAGTTCCATGGAACAACTGACAACCTGGTCCGCAGCCTCGCGGAGCAGTGTCCGGCCGACGCCTGTCGAGCCGGTAAACGACAGCTTCCGCACCCGCTTGTCATGCAGCATGGCGCTGACCACGGGGCCGGCCTTCCTCGTTGTCACGATATTGACCACTCCGGCCGGAACGCCGGCCTGCCGCATAATTTCGCCGATCGCCAGTGCGGTTAGCGGGGTCTCCGCTGCGGGTTTCAGGATACACGTGCAGCCCGCGGCCAGTGCGGGCGCCATCTTTCGCGTCGCCATTGCTGCCGGGAAGTTCCAAGGCGTCACCAACACCGCGATACCAATCGGCTCATGGTTGACGATGATCTGATTGGCACCGGAAGGTGCAGGTCCGAATTCGCCCGGTGCCCGTACAGCTTCTTCCGCGTACCAGCGGAAAAACTCGGCGGCATAGGAGACCTCCGACCTAGCGTCCGCGAGTGCCTTGCCGTTTTCCACGGTGATCAGTTGTGCCAGCCATTCGGCCTGTTCGAGCACCAGGTGAAAACACTTCATCAGAACGTCCGAACGACGCCGCGGCGAGGTCGCCTTCCAAGCCGCGGCGGCCATTTCCGCTGCGTCGACCGCGGATAGTCCATCGGCGATATCGCCATCGGAAACGGTGGCGATCACGTCTCCGGTCGAGGGGTCGACCACTTCAAAGGTGCGATCTTCTTTTGCAGAAACCCATTCGCCGCCGATGAACAATTGCGTAGGAGCATCGCGGACTACGGCAGCCGAGGCGGGAGAGACAAGCGGAGTTGTTTTTTGCGCGGGAGTTGGCTTCACGTTCAGCACCTCGCTACCAATCGGGTTTGACACGCGATCAATATAAAATTGGTTTTGCGATTGGTGTCAATATAGATCAAATTGGTTGCGGCAATAATCTGCGACGCTCATGAACGTGATACATCCGTGGCTTCACGGCTCTGCATTGACCCGACGAGGGAACGGCTAGGGTCAATCTGACGACGGTTGGAAGCGAGGCCTCCACAGGTCCGGATAGAGGCTGGCAGGCAGTCCGGCTTACTAAATCTCGAACAGATTCGTCAGGGGCATGTGGTACTTCGTGATCGGAGATTTGAGCACGACGAAACTGAAGTATTTCTCGATCCCGATGTCCATTTCTACCAGCCGCTCCATCAGCGACTGATATTCTCCTATGCTGCTCGCCACGAACTTGACGAGATAGTCGTAATCGCCCGAGACGACGTGGCATTCGATGATTTGCTCTATATTCTGGATGGCCGACATGAAGCGGGCAATGTCGGCCTGGCGATGGTTCCTCAGGGTCATCTCTGTAAAGACAGTCAGAACCTGGCCAAGCTTTCCCATGTTGATCATCGCAGAATAGCCGCCGATATAGCCTTCTGCCTGCAGCTTCTTCACTCGCACGAGACAAGGGGTTGCGGATAAGTTAACTAGCTCAGCGAGCTCGACATACGTCATGCGTCCGTTCTTCTGGAGCTCGGAGAGGATCTTGATGTCAATTCTGTCGAGTTTCATGTGCGCCCACCGGTTGTTGCCACCACCTTTGCATGAGCGGTTGGAGTCTCGTCAGTGGACGAGGCTCCGTGACAAAAATCCCTCGGGTTCCAAACGGCAGCCGATCTAACGGCTACATCATTTCCGGTCTTCGGATCGCTGAGCCATCGCTGAACCGGCCCAACCTGTAAGGCGAAATGTCGGTCAATGGCTCTTCATTCAAGACGATCTCGCTCACCAGCCGGCCAGCCCCCGGTCCGATCGCGAAACCGTGTCCGCTGAAGCCCGCCGCGATCACGTAGCCGGGGAGTTCTTCCACTCTCGAGATAACCGGCACGAGGTCCGGAGAAGTATCGATGAGCCCGCCCCACGCGCGCTCGACCCCGATCCCTTTAAGCGCAGGGTATTCGCTTTCAAGGTTCTTCACTGCGAGCTTGACGAGTTCCGCGTCGGGCGCCGGATCCAGAATACGGCTCTTTTCAAACGGGGAGATCTCGTCGTTCTCCCAGCTGCCGAAGGCATCGGGACCATTCCAGAAGCTGCTGTTGAGGCGGTATTTGAGCTTTTTGCCGATCTTGCTGCGATACATCTCGTAGAACTTGAAAGCGTATCGCATTCCTCGCGGCGTGATGTCGAGCGTACCGCGCCCGGGTACGGCAATGGTGTAGGAGCCGTCGGTCCGACGCCGCAACACGAAGTTCGAAGCCGATAGGCATCCTGCCTGAACGATTTCGGGCGCCGGGGTTGTCTTGATCGCCGTCCCGGCGATGTTGGCGACTGGAAGTTCGATGCCATACCGATGAGAAAAGCGGGAAGCCCATGCCCCGCCGGCGCAAACAACGGTGCTCGCTTTCACATTTCCCCGCTCCGTCCACACCCCTGTTACCCGGCCATTGGTAATGTCGAGGCCTCGAACGGCGCAGTTCTGATGGAGCGACACGCCCCCTTCCTTGGCAGCCTCGGCGATGGCAGGCACGGCAAGGCTCGGTTCCGCTCTCCCATCGGTTGGAGACCAGACGCCGCCGATCCAGGAGGAAGTACCGCCCGACGCCCGTTCGTTCGCCTCGGAAGCAGTGAGTATCTCGCTGTGAAATCCCTGGACGCGTGCGGCCTGGCCCCACTTTTCCCAACGGGCGACATCCGCCTCACTCTTGGTGCAGTAGAGTATCCCGGTCCGGCGAAAACCGAGATCGCGGCCGATCTCGGCGCCTAACTCCTCCCAGCGCCGCAGACTGTACATGGCAAGGGCAAGCTCATGGAGATCGCGGTTCTGCTGACGGACCCACCCCCAGTTGCGGCTTGACTGCTCGCCGCCGACGATGCCCTTTTCGAGCAGAGCAACGGAGACCCCTTGGCGGGAGAGTTCATAGGCGGTGCATGTACCGACGATCCCTGCCCCGATGACGACGACATCCACCTGGGTTGGAAAAGAGGTGCTGTCACGGACTTTCTGAAGCTCGACCGGCATGATCTGTATTCCTCTGCAATAGTGGTGAGATTCTCGAATAGCGCCCCCGCAAGAGCACTGAAGTCCCCAAACGGTTAAGCTCTATCGGCGGGCGCGGTAGAGGGCGATGCGGTCCTGCATTCGATAGCCCTCAATGATGGCCGGCATGAACCAGGGATTGCCCCGGTAAAGGGGGACGAACGCAGGCGGCCGGAAGTCGAACTCCGTGCGCGCTTGCGCGGCATGTCCCAGCAGCTTGTGAGCCGCGCGCGTTCCGATCCATGGCGCCCAGACCACGCCCGAACCGCAGAAACCGGTGGCATAGACCACGCCGTCTTTCTCGAAGATGCGGGGCAGCATGTCGCGGTGCATCGCCACATTGCCAAACCAGGTGTGCGACAGGCGAACGTTCTCCAATTCCGGGAAAAGGTTCACCAGGCCCCGCCGCAAAAACAGCTTCGGCGCGGCGGGATCGCCGACGCGAGAACTGTCGCGCCCTCCTAGAAGAATGCGTTTGCCGTCGGGCGTCGGGCGGTAGTAGAACCCAAGCTGCCGGCCCTCGATCATCATCATCCGCTTCGGCATCAGCCGCGCCATCACGTCCGGCGCGAGCTCCTCGGTGACAATGATCCGGCTGCGAACGGGGACCAGCCGGCGGCGCAAGAAGGGAACCGCGCCATCGGTATAGCCGTTCGTGCAGACGAGAACCTGGCGGGCCTGCACGGTGCCCGCGTCAGTCACGACAAGGAACTCCGAGCCACCCCTTTTTACCGCAGTCACGCGGGTGCCTGCATGGACGGTTAGTCCCGAAGCCAGCGCCACCCGCAGGAGCTCAGCGTGGAACTTGGCCGGGTGCAGCCCGCCAATATCCATCCGCGCCATGCCGCCGCGATAGAAATCCGTGCCGATGTAGTTACGCTGTTCGGCATACGGCACCGGATAGGCCTCGATTCCCAGTCTCTTCGCCAGCACTTCGGCGCTCCGGGCCGTCTTTTCGTAATCGTCATATCCGATCACGCCCTTGAACTGGCCAACCAGCTGAAAGTCGCAATCGAGCCCCTCGGTCCTGATGAAGTCATAGAGGAACTCGCGGGCAATCTTGCCCTCCGCCTCGATTGCAATCGCCTTCTCTTCGCCGAAGCGCCGGGTGATGGTGGCGTAGTCCGGCCGAATGCTTCCGCTGGTGATTCCACCGTTGCGCGTCGAGGCCCCCTCGCCCGGGTTCATTGCGTCGAAGGCCGCAACCGAACGGCCGTCGCGCGCCAGAACGAGACCCGCCGATAACCCGGTGTATCCGGCGCCTATGATCGCCACGTCGATCTTCTTGGCAAGCGGCTGTCGCGGCAGCGGTTTGACGGGTGCCTCTTCCCACCAGTAGGGGGTGTTCTTGTCTGCGATTCTGGAGTCTTCCATGTGACTAATGTCTCGTTGCGTCGGCCAAGGGCTTACTGGGACTGCTCAATGCTGAGAGGCGGGTTGCACCAGGCTTTGTTTCGTTCAAGTGCAGCAGCTTGCGCATGCATCGCCTGTTGAAAATCAACTTTGAGGTCTTGCTTTCGCTAAGCTGCTGCAATTTTGCCCCGGCGCTTTTTCCTCAGTTGTGGTCACCGCGAACATCAAGCGCATCGCGCAGCCCGTCGCCGATGAAGTTGAAGCTTGTTACAGCGATGGTAATGGCGGCTCCGGGGATGATCGCCAGCCAAGGTGCGGTACCCAGATACTGCTGCGCACCGTTCAGCATATTGCCCCAACTGGGCAGCGGCGGCTGAATTCCATAGCCGAGGAAGCTGATATAGGCCTCCATGAGGATGGCGCGGGCGACGGTGAGCGTGGCCGCGACAATGATTGGGCCGATGGCGTTGGGAAGGATCTCGCGGAACATGATATGGGTTCCGCTTAAGCCCAGCATGCGACCGGCCTGGACGAATTCCCGCTCGCGAAGGGAGCGGACCTCGGCCTCGACGATCCGGGCAACCTCCATCCAGCTCGTGGCGGCGATGACAACGGTAATCATCATCGGGCTTGGCTTCAGCGCCGCGGCAAGCGCCAGCACCAGGAAGATCGACGGAAACGACAGGAACCCATCCACCGTGCGCATCAGCGTCGTGCCGATCCAGCCGCCCCGGTAGCCCGCAAGCACGCCGACAAGGGTGCCGATCAGCGTCGACAACAGCATGGCGGAGAAGCCGACCGCCAGAGAAACCCGCCCCGCCATGAAGAGCCGCGCCGCCAAGTCCCGTCCCAGCGGATCGGTGCCCATGTAGTGGTGGCCCGTGAAGGGCGGAGCAAAGCGGGCGCGCAGATCGATGTAGAGTGAATCATACGGCAGCAGGTAGGGGCCCAGGACGCACGCCAGCGTCAGGATGGCGATCATCACCATCCCGAGCAGAGCCAGATGGTGGTTCATGAAGCGGTGTGCAGTTCGGCTGTTCCACCAACGCTCCTGGCGTGAATTTGCGACAATGGCGGTCATAATGGTGGCCTCCTGTTGAGCGTCCATGAGGCGATTAGCTCAGACGGATACGGGGATCGATGATGGCGACGGCGATGTCGGCGATCAGGTTGCAAAGAACGACGAGAATTGCCGAGAATATGAGCAGCCCCATCACGACCGGGTAGTCGCTGTAGCCGAGACTGTCGAGGAACAGTCGGCCCATTCCCGGCCAGGTAAACACCGTCTCGGTTACCAGAGCACCCGTCAGAACGCTGGGAAGCTGCATTCCCGCAAGCGTGATCATTGGCAGGAGCGCATTACCGACGACGTGCTTCATCAGGATGCGGCGCTCGCTCAGCCCCTTGGCGCGGGCGGTCTTGACGAATTCCTGGCTGATGACGTCGAGCGTCGCCGTGCGCATGTAGCGGCTCCAGATGGCGACATGCACCAGCGCCAGCACGATGCTGGGCAGAATAAGATGATGGATATGATTGAGAACCGAGCCGTCGCCGATCGTGTACATGTTGCCGGCCGGCAGCCAGCCAAGTCGGAGGGAAAAGACGTAAATGCCAACAAGCCCGAACCAGAAGGTCGGGATCGACAACGCTACCATGGCGCCGACCGTCGCCAGATAGTCAAAAATCGAATACCGGTGCGTGGCGCCGCGAATGCCGATCCACGTGCCGATGGCGATCGCGATGACGGTGGATGACCCCATCAACAACAGCGTTGCAAAAAGGTGGCGGCCAATCACGTCCAGGACCGGCGCGCCGTCGCGGAAGGAGTGACCCCAGTCGCCCTGTACAAGGCGCCAGGCCCAGTCGAGATATTGCATCCACAGGGGGCGGTTGAGCCCTAGCTGCTCTTTCAGACGATTGAGATCATCCTGGGTCATGCTGGGATCAAGCCCGAATTGCGCCAAGGGGCCACCCGGTATGAGGTTCAGGACGACGAACCCGATGATCGAAACGATCAGGAGCAGGACGAGGCTCTGTGAAAGGCGATTGAGCAGGAAGCCGCGCATTGGCTCTCCTCCTTCATGACAGCGTCAATGGATAGGCCGCCGCCGCAACGCGCGACGGCGGCAGCTTATGTCAGCTCTGCCAACGCCATCCGGCGGCATGCCAGGAGGCCGTGCGGGTGTTGGAATTGGGCTCCCAGCCCTCGAGACCCTCCTTGCGACCGACTACATAGGTAGCGGCAAACAGCGGCAGGAACGGCAGGTCCTCACGAACTATTTCCTGAATACGGGAGTAGATCTCGCGGCGGGCCTCGGGATCGAAGGTTTGGGTACCTTTTTCGAGCAGCGCATCAACTTCCGGATTGGAATACTGGCCGGTGTTCGAGCCTTTTCCGCCCTTGGCAGCAATTGCGCTGGTAGCGAGGCGGTTGGTGGCGTCCGGATCCGCCGCGATGAGATGGGTGACACCGGCGATCGCCGAGTCGAACTGCGACTTGAGCCAAAAATCGCCAAACATGACTGCCGCCGGCAAATTCGAGATGGTCATCTCGACGCCGATCTCCGCGAATGTCTGCTGCAGGAACTGCTGCACCTGTTCGCGCAGATTGTTGCCCGACGTCGTCGAGTTGGCGAACGACAGCCGCACCCCGTCCTTGGCACGGATCCCGTCCGATCCCGGTACCCAGCCCGCCTCGTCGAGGATCTGTCGCGCCCGGTCAAGGTTAAACTCCTGCGCCGGCAGGTTTGGATTGTAGTAGTAGGACTGCTTCGGCATGAACGTTTCGGTGAGCGTACCGACGCCGTAGTAGATCGCGTCGATAATGGCTTTTCTGTCCATTGCGGCATAGAGCGCCTGGCGCACCGCCCGGTCCTTGAATTGCGGCTTCTCAAGATTGAGATAGATCGACTCGACTGATGCACCAGATACCAGGGTCACCACACGGTCCGGCAATGTCTTGGCTTCCTCGTAGTGGTCGGCGGTAATGTATGCCTGGTCTGTAAGGTCAATGTCGCCGCTCTTGAACTGGGTGTAAAGCACCGTCATGTCAGGAATGTATTTGAAGACGATGCGCTCGACATAGGGGCCATCCCCGAAATATTGAGGGTTTGCGACGAGTTCGAGATGGTCGCCGGCAACCCGCTGCGCCCATTTGAATGCACCGGTGCCGACAGGCGCCTGGCTGAAAGCTCCGGCGTTGGGATCTGCCTCTTTCTCGAGAATGTGCTTGGGCACCATGAAGGTTTCGGCGAGAAACGACAGGTAGGGGGCGAAAGCCTTCTCCATGCGCCAGGTGATCTCAGTCGGCGAAACCACCGTGATATCCCGCACTAGGGAATGCCCACCCGTGCGCCAGGCGCGGAAGTTCGGGTTGGTGATGAGCTCGATAGTGAACTTCACATCCTCGGCCGTGAAGGGCTCGCCGTCGTGCCAGCGAACGTCGTCACGCAAGCGGACGCGCCACTTCAGACCGTCCTCCGAAATGCCGCCGTTCTGCTGTGTTGGCACTTCGGCTGCAAGATTGGGCTGAAGAACACCCTTCGGATCGATACGGAAGAGCGCGTCGAACAGCGAAAAATGGACTGCGTCGTCTACCTCGATATGTGCCATCAGCGGATTGAAGACGGTGGGTTCTTGCGAAAGCCCGACGACGACGCGGCCGGTCGGGTTAGCGGTGTCGGCAAAGGCAGGCTTGCCGAGCAGGTTGGGGGCGGCAAAGCAGGCGATGCCGCCCGCTGCCATGAGGCGCAGCGCGTCGCGTCGAGAATAGGTCGATGTGGTTGTCGGATCTTTAGCCATGATGTCTCCTCCCTAGTGGCGATCTCTTCGCCGTGGCTCTCAAAAGTTCGCAGCAGCCGGCGGTGTGCTCCTCGGCCGCTCCCCCGGAATCGCCGCCACCAGCTCGCGCGTGTAGGCCGATTGCGGGTCCAGAAAGATTTGTGATGGCGGACCGCGCTCGACGATCTGCCCCTTCTGCATCACGGCGATTTCGTCGCAGATCTGGCTAGCGACGCGCAGATCATGGGTGATGAAGATCATTGAAACGCCGGTTTCCCGCTGTATCTGGTCGAGCAGCTTGAGGATCTGCGCTTGGATGGACACGTCGAGCGCAGAGACCGCCTCGTCGGCAATCAGCAGCTTGGGCTTGAACATCAAAGCCCGGGCAATGCCGATACGCTGGCGTTGCCCCCCGGAAAACTCGTGCGGATAGCGGCCGAAGGCGCCGGCGTCGAGACCGACATGGGCCAGCAACGCTCGCGCCTCCTCACGCGCCTGGGCATAAGGCATGCCGTGCGCGACGGGACCGACGGTAAGAATTTGTCCAATGGTCGAACGCGGGTTGAGCGACGCGAAGGGATCCTGGAAGATCATTTGAATCCGTGGCCGCAGCGGACGGAACTGCGATTCCGAAAGCTTCGCGATATCTCGTCCTTCGAAGAGAATCCGACCGCCATCACTGTCCTGCAGCTTGATCAAAAGCCTTCCGAGCGATGACTTGCCGGAACCGCTTTCGCCGACAACGCCTAAGGTGCGTCCCGCAGCCAGATCGAATGAGACGTCCTTCACCGCAGGCACGATGCGTTGGCTGCCGAACAGGGCACTCCCGCTGCGATAAGTCTTGGACAATCCTTCGACCTTCAGGATCGTCTCGTTGCTCGCCTTCTCCTGAACAGCTCGATTCTTGCCCGTAAGGTGCGGGACGGCGGCGATCAGGCGCTGGGTGTAGGGATGGGTGGGGGATTTGAGAACCTGCTCGGCGCTGCCCTGCTCGACAACGCGACCTTTTTCCATCACCACGACACTGTCGGCGATCTCAGCCACGACACCGAAGTCATGGGTGATGAACATCACGCTCATGCCCTTGCGGCGCTGAATGTCACGGATCAGCTTCAGGATCTGCGCCTGCGTGGTGACGTCGAGCGCCGTAGTCGGTTCGTCCGCGATCAAGACTGTTGGTTCGAGCGCCAGGGCCATGGCGATCATCACGCGCTGGCGTTGCCCACCCGAGAGCCGGAACGGATACTGGTAGTACATGAGCTCCGGATCGGGCAGACCGACTTCCGTCAGCAGCTCGATGGCGCGCTTGCGCCGCGACGCCTTCGTGCCCACGCCATGTGCCGTCAGGACTTCGGTAATCTGCTCGCCGACCGTCATCAGCGGGTTGAGCGCGGAGAGCGGATCCTGGAAAATCATCGACACGACGCGGCCGCGCAATCCTCGCAGTTTTTTCGCCGGTGCGCCGATGATGGCCGTGCCGTCGAGATGAATGGCGCCGGACGAGACGGGGATCAGCTTCGGCAAAAGCCCCATGATCGTGTTTGCCGTTACCGACTTGCCTGAACCGGACTCGCCGATAATGCACAGGATCTGGCCCCGCTTGAGATCAAACGAGATGCTCTCGACGGCATGGATCCGTTCCATGCCCTTCGGCAGGTCGACCGTCAGGCCACGCACCGAAAGCGCTGCGTCCTCTCCAGAAACAGCCTCTGTTCTAGCAGCCATCGAGGTTCCTCCCTTTTCAACGGAGCTTTACTTTGCGATTTTAGTCGCCGCCCTACGCGTGCTGCCCTCCGACAATCGTTCTGAAGCAGTACGCAGCATGCATTCCCTGTACGTCAGCGCCATTCGCTACCAATCAGGGTCTGATCCTCAATCAATATAAGATTGGTCTTGCAATTGGTGTCAATATAGATCAATTTGGTTGCGAAAAATAATTAGCGAGGGCTCATGAGCGTAGTCTTGAAGGATTTCATCGAAGCTGAAGGTCTGGAGCCCGGCGATCGGTTACCGCCTGAGCGCGACCTGGCGCTCAAACTCGGGCTGCCCCGCACCGCACTTCGGCGGATGCTTGCTTCTCTGGAGAAGGAGGGCCGGCTCATCAGGCACGTGGGCAGGGGGACGTTTATCGCTGGCAGCGGGGTAACCTCGACGGCGCTCCGTCGCCCGCCAGGCAGCACGGGAGACGCGTTGCGCACCTATCCGGCCGAAGTCTTCGAGGCTCGGCTAATCATGGAACCCAAGATCGCCGCCTTGGCGGCGTTACGGGCGACCAGGCAGGAGATCGACGAAATGCAGAAATCGATCGATCGGGGCAGCGCGGCGGAAACCCTGGTCGAATTCGAGAAATGGGACGCTGTCTTTCACCGCATCATCGTCGGAGCCGCCCGCAATGGTCTTCTCGCCTCGCTCTATGAAGGTATTCACACAGTACGGGCAGGAAACCTCTGGGGGAAAATGAAGGAGCAGTCACTAACCCCTGAGCGCATGAAGGCCTATATCGCCAAGCATCAGGCCACTCTTGACGCCATAAAAGATCGCGACAGCAGAGAGGCCGAGCGAAACATGTACGACCACATTGTCGAAGCCAGAGCAAATATACTTGGCCCGAATGCCTGAGCTCGGATAGCGGCCAGGTATCGAAAGCGTGTCGTTGCGTCTTCACGTCGCCGTCAGGCTCCCCCGAAAGGCATGCTTGCTCCCCTTCGAACGATAAAGAGAAGGGGCGAATGAACCGCCCCGGTCTCATCGTAGCAACAGCGCCTGAGCGCTATTTTTCAGGCGCGCTTGAGGGCTGGCTCCAGGCCAACGGCGGCGGCTAGCCCGCCGATATCCTTGATCTCGGTGTATTCGTAATAGGGATTGGCGGGCTCATGGCCGCGGTTGACCCAGACCTTGCTCTTGATGCCGAGGTCATAGGCGGTCATCAGGTCGTAGCGGAAGGATGAGGACACGTGAGTAATGTCCTCGGGCCCGCAGCCGAGCTTGTCGAGCATGTATTCGAAGCCCTTCATCAGAGGTTTGTATGCCCCGACTTCTTCTGCCGTGATGACCGTATGGATGGGCGCGCCCAGCTTTTCCACGTTCGACATGATCAGGCTGTTCATGGAGTTCGACAGGATGACCAGCGGAATTTCCTTGGCCACCCTGGACAGGCCAGCCGGGACGTCCGGGTGCGGACCCCAGGTTGGCACTTCGTCATAGATGCGTTGCGCGTCTTCGGGCTTGAACGGGATACCGATGCGTTTGCAGTTGCGTTCGATGGAATTGTGCACCACTTCGAGGAAAGGTTTCCATGGCCCTAGCACCTCGTCAAGGCGATAGCCTCTAAAGGCCTCGACGAAGCCGGCCATCGCTTCTGGGGAGAGACGCCCGCCGTAGACGCGTCGCGCAGCGCCGGCCATATCGAAATTAGTGAGCGTGCCGTAGCAGTCGAAGGTGACGTACTTCGGTCGAAATTGAGTCATGGCGTATATCCTATCCAGTTTTCTCGGCACAGTGTGCCTATCCAAGGTCATCGAAACTGCATTCCGGCCAGTGCGAGCACACTGGCATAACTTTTCGGCGATGGCAACAGATTGTCCAACAATTTTTCGATGACCGATCGTCCTGGCGCTTGCCCACAGTCTGAGTGCACCGCACCCAAACAACAGAAAACTGCGCGAATGGATAGCTGAATGCCCCTGATTTTTCAAGAATATTTGGGGGTACCATCAATACATCCCTGCGCGACCGTCAATGGTCATTTGGCAGAAAGAGATCGATCCTATCGGCAAGAAATCTCCATGATGGAAATAAATTGTTGTACAAAAATTGGAACGTGAGATACTGAGGCCATCGAGCTGCCCATTCTCGAGGCAGGATCTGAATGAGTTGAAGATGGACCATAGGCATCAGTGCGGGCCGGCCCGCGTCCCTGAGCTTTCCGAGGCGTGCCATCCCGTGGGCGCTGCGGAAGCCGAAGAAATCGCCGAACGACTATATGGCGCGCGTGGCTCGGCCACGCGCTTTGAAACCGAGAAAGACGACACGTTCCTCCTCAACTGCGCGGCCCGGGGGAAGTTCGTGCTGAAGATCGCTCATCCTTCCGAGCGGATAGAGGAGCTCGATTTCCAGGTCGCGCTGATGCGTCATCTCGAGCAACGGGCCCCTGATCTACCCATCCCCCATGCACTTCGCGACCACGATGGCGCGGATTTGCCCATCGTCACGACCAGGGCCGGCGAGCGGCGAGTGGTGCGGCTCATTACCTTCCTTCCCGGCACTCCGCTCGATCGGACATCTGCCACAGGCCCGCAGCGCGAACGGATCGGCGAAATCCTGGCAAAGCTGCGTCATTCCATGGCCGATTTCTCGCATCCCGCAGACGGCCGGGCGGTAGCATGGGACGTCACCCATCTGCTCGATCTCACCGATCTGTTGAGCTTCATCCCCGCGGGCGGCAAGCGGGCCTGGACCGTCCGCGCGCTCGAGCGGTTTGCCGAAGTCAAGCCGAGCCTCGACCTGTGCCGGCGGCAGGTGCTCCACAACGACTTCAATACGTCGAACCTGGTCGTCGATCACGCCAGCCCGCAGTTCCTCACCGGCGTCATCGACTTCGGCGATGCGGTCCGTACCGCCATTGCCGTCGATGTCTCCACGGCGTTGATGAATCAGATGCCAAAAACGTTCGATCATGGGAACCGGCGTGACCTGTTCGACGAACCGCGCGACCTTCTGCGCGGCTATCTCCGCCACGCCGAACTGACGGACGAGGAACTCCGGCTCATCCCCTTCCTGTCAATGGGCCGTCTTGCGGTCCGGGCGCTGCTGACGTGCTGGCGCGCCGAAATCTTCCCAGAGAATAGCCGCTATATCCTGCGCAATACCGAAGCCGGCTGGGCCCACCTCGAGTGGTTCCACTCGATTTCGACCGCACAGATTTCCGATCTTCTGACACGATAGGAACCGTAATGTCCAAGCAAGCGACTACCCTGCCCAAGGGCTTCCGTGGCGACATGCCAAATGGCTTCAATCCTCAGGACACGTCTCATCTCACAACTGAAGATCTGGCGCATATCACCAGGCGGCAAAGGCTGCTCGGGCCCGCTTATCGGCTCTTCTACAAGTCGCCGGTTGAGGTCTCCCGCGCCAAGGGCGTCTTCCTTTATGATAGGCACGGCAACGAATATCTCGACGCCTACAACAACGTGGTGTCGCTGGGTCACTCTCATCCGCGCGTCGTCGAGGCGATCCAGAAGCAGCTCGAGCTACTCTGTACCCACACGCGTTACATGCAGGAGCCCCTGCTGGACTATGCCGAAGCGCTGATCAATACGTTCGGTGGCGAACTCGGCCGGACCGGATGCGCGATGTTCACATGCACCGGCTCGGAAGCCAACGATCTCGCCTTGCGTATCGCGCGTTACCACACAGGCAAGACCGGCGTCATCGTCACGGCCGAAGCCTATCACGGCAACAGCGGCGCGGTGGCGGCAATCTCGCCGTCGCTCGGCAAGAAGTCGGCCCTGGATCCCTATCTTCGCACGGTCGCCGCGCCGGATTCCTATCGCCTGCCCGTCGATGAAATCGGCCGGCGGATGGCGGAGGATGTCGCGCGGCAGATCGCCGACATGGAGCGGCATGGCGGCGGCCTAGCGGCCTTCATCGCCGACTCCGTCTTCTCTTCCGATGGTCTCTACGTCGATCCGACAGACGTATTGGCGCCGGTGGCGGAAGTGGTGCGCAAGGCGGGCGGCCTGTTCATCGCCGACGAGGTGCAGTCCGGGTTCGGGCGGACCGGCACCCATCTTTGGGGGCACTCCCGTCACAAGGTCGATCCGGACATCGTAACCATGGGCAAGCCCATGGGCAACGGCTATCCCGTTGCCGGCGTAGTCCTGCGGCCCGAGCTCGTCGCCGAATTCGGGTCCAGCATGCGCTACTTCAACACGTTTGGCGGCAACTCCGTCGCTATCGCCGCTGCAAGGGCCGTGCTTGACACGATCCTCGAAGAGCGCCTGTTGGACAACGCCGCCAAGGTCGGCGGCGAAATCCTCGAAGGCCTCCGGGACCTACAGACGAAATATGAATTTGTCGGCGATGTTCGCGGGGCCGGCCTCTATTTCGGCGTCGAACTCGTCAAGGATCGAGACCGGAAAACGCCGGACATGGACCGTGCGCTTGCAGCCGTCAATGCCCTGCGCGACCGGCGCATCCTCATTTCCGCGACGGGAGCGGACGCGCATATCCTGAAGATCAGGCCCCCGCTCATCTTCACATCGGCCAACGCGGCGCGTCTGCTCGAGGGCGTCGACGAGGCGCTTCGGTCCGTGCAGATCTAGGACCCGCCACCATGGGCGGCACAAACTCATCTCCCTTGCCCTACGCCGCCGCATGTGGCGTAGGTATGCAGAAATCAACGAGCAAAGCCAAAGCCATGCCGACGCTGCACGCCAGGAATCAAGCCGAAGATCTTGAGATGAATGTCGAGCCCTTGCCCGCTAGCGCGGTGGAAATCCTGACACACGCCTTGCGACGGCGCATCTTGTCGGGAGATTTCCAACCGGGCGAGTTCCTTCGCGACGTGAAGATGTGCGAGGAGCATTCGACCTCGCGGCACACATTCCGTACAGCAGCCCAGGTGCTCGTCACCCAGGGCCTGCTGCGTCAGATACCGAACAGAGGCTTTGTGGTGCCCGAATTCGGGCCCGACGATATTGTCGATATCACACGCGTGCGCGGCGCCATCGAAGGCGAGGCCATTCGTCTGATCGTGCTGACCGGGGTCATCCCATCTCAGGCGCTGGAGGCGGTCGAGGTTATGCACAGGTCGACTCTATCCTCCGACAGATCGCTGCTGGTTGCTGCGGACCGTGATTTCCACCGCGCGATTATCGCCGCTAGCGGCAGCGCTCGGCTGAAGCGAACCTATTCAGACCTCGAGGGCGAGATCGAGCTTCTCCTCGCACAGCGGCAGGATTTCTACGCCACTGCGGAAGAAATGGCGGAAGAACACGAGCGGCTCATCAACAGCTTGAGAAGCCGCCACTACGATACGGCGCGGGAGGCGTTCCAGGAGCACTGGGAAGATCTCCAGATCAAATTGCTCGATCAACGCTGACCAGCGCTCCGCGGAGACTCCCCGGCTCCGCCAGAGCCTGCTTTTCGGCGGAGTCGCGGGGTCGACGCTAATCGCACGGCGCCGAACGCGCAGTAACGGCCGCTGCCAGCCAGTTTGAGCGAATAAAGCTACGGAGAAGTTTGATGCGTGAATACTCCATCGCAACCATACCCGCCGACGGCATCGGACCTGAGGTGATTGCCGCCGGGCGGACAGTTCTTGCGAACCTGGAGATGCGACTCGGCGACGTAAAGTTCACCATGGAAAATTTCGACTGGGGATCTGACTACTACAAGAAACATGGTGTGATGATGCCCTCAGATGGGCTGGAGCAGCTCAAGAAATTCGACGCTATCTATTTCGGCGCGGTCGGAGCACCGGATGTTCCGGACCATATCACCCTTTGGGGGCTCAGATTGCCGATCTGCCAGGGTTTCGACCAGTATGCCAATGTCCGGCCAACCAGGATCCTGCCTGGCATAACTCCCCCGCTGCGAAATTGCGGCCCTGGCGACCTCGACTGGGTGATCGTGCGTGAGAACTCCGAAGGCGAATATTCTGGCCATGGCGGCCGCGCCCACCGCGGCCTTCCCGAAGAGGTCGGCACCGAGGTCGCCATCTTCACCCGCGTCGGCGTCACCCGCATCATGCGCTACGCGTTCCAGTTGGCCCAATCCCGACCGCGCAAGTTGCTCACGGTCGTTACGAAGTCGAATGCCCAGCGCCATGGCATGGTCATGTGGGACGAGATCGCTGCCGAGGTGGCGGAGGAATTCCCGGACGTAACATGGGACAAGATGCTGGTCGATGCCATGACAGTCCGGATGACGCTCAAGCCGCAGACCCTCGATACCATTGTGGCAACCAACCTGCACGCCGACATCCTCTCCGATCTCGCTGGCGCGCTTGCCGGTAGCCTGGGGGTTGCACCGACGGCGAACATCGATCCGGAGCGCCGCTTTCCCTCGATGTTCGAGCCGATCCACGGCTCCGCCTTCGACATTACCGGCAAAGGCATCGCTAACCCGGTTGCCGCCTTGTGGACTGCTGCCCAGATGCTCGACCACCTCGGCGAGCGGGAGGCTTCGGCCCGCCTCATGCGCGCTGTCGCGCGGGTGACCGGCGCCGGGATCCTTACCCCTGACGTGGGAGGTTCCGCCACTACCCGGGAGGTTACCGAGGCGGTCTGCGACGCGATCCACTCCTCTAACGTCTAGCGACATGTGGACGACTATGATCTCGGACGATCAGAAAGCAAGGAAGGCATTGCGCCGGATCTTTGACGCTGCTGTCGGCAGTGCCGACCGCGCGTTGATCGTCCCGCGGCAACTGCCGTCCCCGCCGAAAGGTAGATGTGTCGTGATCGGCGCCGGAAACGCATCTGCCGGCAGCCCTTCGGGTGCTCGAGTAAGGGGAAGAAACGCCGAAGGCCCTGGAGCAGCCAACAAAGGTACGTTTCGTGGCGGCGCCCGCTCTGGCGCTTGCAGCAGCTGCCGAAGCTCCGACGAGCCTTGGGCTGAAGCCGCGCGCGCCACGATAGTTATACGGCTTTCAGGCCATCGGGGATCTCGTAGTCACCGGCCCAACTCTCACCAACATCAACGGCATCCAAAGCGCATTTGCCGCTGGCAAGCCTGTTCCAGCAGTAACCTCGTAGCAGACTCAATGCGGGCGGTGTGGTGGCCGGATTCCTCGGCTCGTCAGCAGAAAATTCCGGACTAACGCCAGGTTGGCTCTTTCGATTTCGCGCGGAGGGATGCAACCTCGAGGCGCCGAGGCGGAGCCGCCATTTTGCAGTCAAAGGATAGAAACACCATGACCCGCTTCTCAGCACCTGCCGCAAAGGCTAATCATGCCGCCATGCATATTCGCCCCGCCTCATCCGCAGACGCTCCCGCCGTCTGGTCAATTATTGAGCCCGTGATCCGAGCGGGAGAAACCTATGCACTTGATCCCAACCTGAGCCGGGCAGAGGCTCTCGCGTACTGGATGGGAGCAGACAAGGAGGTCTTCGTTGCCGAGCAAGCGGGCGCCATCCTCGGCACCTATTACATGCGTCCCAATCAGGCTGGCGGTGGTCAGCATGTTTGCAATTGTGGATACGTCACAGCGCCTGATGCGACCGGTAAAGGCGTCGCACGTAGTTTGTGCGAACACTCAATGGCAACCGCCCGCGCCCACGGGTATCGGGCGATGCAGTTCAACTTCGTGGTGAGCACCAACGAGCGAGCTGTTTCGTTATGGCAGAAAATGGGTTTTGAAATTGTGGGCACATTGCCCGGCGCGTTCAGTCACCCGACGCATGGCTATGTTGACGCCTTCGTCATGTATCAAACGCTATAGACGGCTAAGTTAGCGACCTTAGGACGACGATACTGTCCTGCCCGTATCGGGCATTGACGCCCCCCCAGACCCCCGCGAACCCGTCGAGCAGCCTATGTCCGGTCGCGCAGGCGACAGTCGCGTCCTTGGTCGATTTCAGCACCCGCCCGCCGCCTCATGGCGGCGATAGGAGGGCGAGTGGATGAGGCAGATCGCACCGTCGAGTTCGACAAGCGAGTCCCCGCATCTTTTCGACCAGATCAGCCGAGTGCTTGACTGACCAGCGCGTAGTTGCGGTGATACGTGGGCTTGCTTTGCCCGCACGCGGCCCCCAAACGTCGCATCTTGATCCCCCTGCCGGCGTGGTTGAGCCCGCGCGCGGTGAGCCATCCTGCAAGATCCATGGAGACATCCGTGTCGATACGGACGAACCTGCCCTGGTGATGGGCGAGCAGGAAATCGATCAGGGCCCTGGCTTCGGAATTGTTCCTCGCTACCACCGGTCCGATGACCAGCCCACGGCCGAAAGGCCGGATCGCCGCGAAGGCCTGGATCTCGCCGGCATCGCGAATGACAGCGAACTTCGCCCGCTCGCGCAGAATCGCCATCAATGCCGAACGGTCATGGCCGTTTGCCGCGCGGTCCAGCGCCACCAGGTAGGCATGATCGCCGCTCTCGCCCCATGTTACATGGGCCGGCGCCTCAACCTGCAACGGCTCGCCCTGGTGCTGCACGGTCTCGCCAGTCGCAGCGAAACCCACCTTCTCATAGAGCGGAAGACCTTCCTGCGTCGCCACCAGATAGCAGGTGCGCTCTCCCGCTTTGGCAAGCGCCTCTTCCAACATCTTCCGGCCGAGGCCGCGGCCGCGCATCGCGGCATCGACGATGACCATGTTGATAGTGGCGGCGTCATCGCCATAGGGCGTCATCATGACGGTCGCGACGAGGCGATCCTCTTCGAGTGCGACGATCCCCTGGCTGATTGACTGGACCAGTTCCCAATCCTCGCGCCGATGCGGCCATTGGACCTGGCGGGACAGCTCCAATGCCCTGTCCAGATGCTTTGGTGTCATCTTCTCGAGAATGATCGCTTGGTTGGTCATGATGCGGTTCCGGCCTGTGTCTTCAAGATTCAAGGTAACCCCCATAAGACAGCAGTTCCTCCCGACCTACCGACATGCGCCATGCGTTCGCGCTAAGCTTTACCGCCTGTGCCGCATCTTGTGCCGAGGAACCTATGCGCCGATGCCTGCACTCGGAAAGGCGCCGGCTGCAACTCTCTGCCAAAGCCTTTATGCGATACAGAACAATCTGCTTCCGCTCGCGGCGAATCCGGCCTCTAATCTCCCGGCTCTCCCACTATCGTGATTGCGGTGCTGGGGGTGCCGTGCCGATGCCAGAAATAGAAAGGTCATGCATGAAAGCGCTGCTGCTTAAGAAGGATGAAGTAAGACGGCTAATCGGCATGGCGGAAGTCATCGGCGCGGTGGAAGAGGCATACAAGGCCTTTAACAGTGATCAGGTGGAACAACCTGACTATATAGGAATAGATCTCCCATCGCCTCGTGGGGAAATTGACTTCAAGCTTGGCTACTACAAAGCCAATGAAGTGATCTCCATGAAAGCCTCTTCTGGAGGGTTCATTGACAACCCGACAGCACACGGCGTGCCCAACGGCATGGCGACCATTTTCCTGTTTGATGCCAGGAGCGGTGCGTTGATTTGCGTCATGGATGGAAGCTTGATCCTTGGTCTCAGAACCGGGGCGTCTGGAGCCGTTTCCGTCAAAGCACTCGCAAGGAAAAATGCCAGGAAAATTACATCGATTGGCACTGGCAATCAGGCAAGAATGCAAATTCGGGCGATCAACGAGATCATGAAAATTGAAGAGATCCATGCATGGGACAATAATCCCGAGACGCTTTGCAAATACAAGACGGATATCGAGAGCGAATTTGGCATTCCTGTAGTCATGGCGAATTCCAAGAAAGAAGCCGTTGAGCAGGCCGATATCCTGATTACGACGACCCGCGGGAAGGGGTCGCTTGTGGAAGCGGATTGGGTGAAACCCGGCACACACATCGTTGCAATCGGCACGGATCAACGCGGCAAACAGGAGCTGGATCCGGAGCTCTTCAGGAACGCGAAAATCATCGTCGACTCGATTTCGCAATGCACAGAAAAGGGCGAGACCTGGCACCCGCTGAATAAAAACATCATCGCCAGCGGCGACATCCATGGCGAGATCGGCGAGGTATTGTTGGGAC
>NZ_JADYVD010000042.1 GCF_020193575.1 Ensifer sp. IC4062 | reverse complement strand
ATCAGGGCGGCCTGCGCCTGATGACCACCATCCTCGACACGATCTTCGACAGGCTCGATCGCGAAACCATGCAGACAGCCGTCACGGATTATTCCTACGACCTCACGCGCTAAGAGCGGCGGTCGGCAGGGACCGCCCGGGCATCATGGGATCGCGAGCCTGTCGCGGAAGAACTGCCGGGCATAAAGGGCGTCAAGGAGGCTGTGGTTGAGTTGAGAAGATCCTTCGGCACGGCCGGCGGCAACTCTGGCGAGCATTGAGCAAAAGAGGATGACTGGCATCCCGATAACATTGCCGCATGATTCCGCAGACAAAACCCGGGGGGACGGCGTTGTCCTTTAGTATCTTTCATCGCATCCTGTGGCTGTTTCTATGCGGCAATACTCTTATTGTCTACCTCGTATCGGGTTCCATCCGCAGCGCAGTCGTGACGACAATGGTTGGTTCGCTGTCTCTGCAGCTAGCTTATTTTGGAGGCGTACTTCTCCTCGTCTGGCGGGCTGGCCGCGCCCGGAGAGCTGTTCAAAAAACTGAGCAATGCGGTTCCCATGACGAGAACGGTACCGCTAATACACTTCGGCGCAGGTGACCCTCCGGTAAGGTCTGCCTGCTTTCAGAGTTATCAATACTCGCTCAAGCGTTGAAATGAGTTCGATCATTTAGCTCATGAGCGATCGGACCTCCGCCCGGAAGGGCAATCGGACAGTCATCGTATCATTCTCAAGGGGGGGCATAGGGGCATAGCGGCATATGATTTTTGCATGGAGAGCGACGGACGGTTGACCTTAGTATGCGGCCCCTCACGGTATCGCCTCGACTAAAGAGGGCGCGCGCTTCAGGACGAGGACTAAATTATGGCTATCAGTGACGATGGGTCGTTGGCCACCCCTTTTATGAAATGCCTCGTGCGGTTGGTCCGCGCTCGGGATTCCTACGGATTATGGAAGGGCAAATGTGACGCCGAGTTGCTGGCCAACTTCACGGTTACGGAGGAACAGCGGCGTGCCATCCCCGTCATCGGCGACCCCGATCCGGACGTGCTGTGGAGACTTGACCTCTTTTACGCCGCCGTGGGCGCCGCTATCGAGGAGCGCTCGGGGCTTTTGATCTCTCGGACGATGGAGATCAGCGATGAGGGCATAGGCCGAGTGCTCTTCACAACCAGACGGCTGGTGGTGCTATCAAAGACCCTGCGCGACGTTCGCCGGTTCGGCTTCAATACACTTGGCAAATGCGCCAAGACAGGCACTGCGTTGGTCAAGGATGCGATGATGAGCATCGAAGCTTATCCGGACGTGGCGCGGGCGTAATGCCTGTATTCAAGGAACAAGACCATGACAGATCTTGAAGAGCTGAAGCAGAGGGTTCGAAGGCTGCAGTCGCGCGCTGCGACTTCGAAGACACAATTGCACGATCTTGCCGAGTGCCTACCGAACCATTGGACGGAGATAGTGGTCGTCGCCGAGAAAACGTTCGACGCCTTTGCTCAGTTGGACGCTGCCAAAAGAGAACTCGCCGCGTTGGAGAATTCTCGATGACAAGCTCTTTCGTGACCCGCGACGGTTCCAGATGGGATGCCGGAAGTCTGATCCCATCGATGTCGATGCATTGGCTGCGGGGGACGCCAGCGTTTGCCCAAAGAACTGCGAGGCTCATGTCGCAGCCGACAAGATTGCCACATGATTCGACAGACAAAACCCAGGGGAACGGCGTTGTCCTTTAGTATCTTTCATCGCATCCTATGGCTGTTTTTATGCGCCAATGCTCTTATTGTCTACCTCGTATCGGGTTCCATCCGTATCGCAGTCGTGACGACAATGGTTGGTTCGCTATCTCTGCAGCTAGCTTATTTTGGAGGCGTACTTCTTCTGGTCTGGCGGGCTGCCGGCGCCCGGAGAGCTGTTCAAGGGGCCGAGCAATTGCATGGAGTGGACCGGCTTGGGCACCCTGGTACAGCGGGCACTCACGGGCGCCCTGATGGGGATCCGTGCTTTGACTGTTGAAGGGGCCACTTGCTCCCCGTTTCATGAAATGCCTCTTGCGGCTGGTCCTCGCTGGGGTTTGCTATCGCCTATGCAAAGACAAGTCCCCGCTGGGTTTCTGGCCGCCTTCACTGTCACGGAGAAACAGCGCCCTGCGATCTCGCGGTCCGGAATGCGACGGGTGTCAGACCTTGAAGCGCGGAACAAGAGTGTGCGTAAGCTGCAGCCCGTGCCGGAAAGCGAGGATGAAATTGCATGACATTGCCGAGGACCTCCCAATCAATGGGGCTAAATCATGTAGACACCGAGAGTACGTTTGGCAATTCTTCTCAGGCCGGCGCTGGCGGGATTGCTGTATGATCCGGCGGCACTAGGTGGGAACGGCACCGCCTTCAGCTTAATTCAACATTGAATCTTATTGCTACTTCTCTCTGTGGAAGAGCCGCTTCTTAACTCAATCGCAATTATAGTGAAAAACTGATGCTCGATCTGACGAATGCGAGGCGCATAGGAATTATCGGCGGCGGCACTGTCGGCTGGCTTGCAGCGATAGCGCTTCGACGCATCTTCGACGTTGACGTCGATGTAACGGTCGTAGAGGCTCCGACGGTATTTCCGCTTGGCCCAGGGGAGGGGGGCTCGCTCAACCTGACTGACACGTTGCGCCGCAATGGGCTCGACGTGGACGTTTTCATTGGTGAAGCCGACGCCACCCACAAGCTTGGTGTGCTCTATGAGAATTGGAGGGGTGGAGGAATCTCGGATCACTACTACCGCATGTTCGGGGGATCGGGCATACCCGAAATCGAGTGTCGCGTCGACGGATTCTTCCCCCTGCTGTCTGCGAGAATTGCCGCAGGTGAGAACCTTCACACGTATATCCCTGGCTTTGAGTTAATCAGGAGGAGGGCATCCCAAAACGAAATCGACGAGTTGCTTGCAACAGGTGAGGCCGGGCTGTACCCATCCTATCATTTCAATGACGCCGAATTCGAGCGATGCCTTAGGCGTGTCGGACTGGCACGTGGGATCACTTCCCGCACGACTGTGGTACACGGCATGAGACTCGACGACCGAGGTCATGTAAGCGCCTTGCAGCTCGGAGGCGAAGAGCTTGAAGTCGATTTCGCCGTCGATGCCTCCGGATTTGCCAGAGTCGGCCTTGGCACAGTCTTTAATATGCACTGGTGTTCGTTTGCAAATGTCTTGCCAACTGATCATGCGATCATCTTTGAGCTCGAGCCGCGAGAACCGCCCCTTCAATGCGTTACCCGTGCTACCGCAATGAAAGCGGGATGGATGTGGGAAGCCCCATTGAATCGCTCGATCCGTGCCGGCTATGTGTTCAGCAGCAGACATGCGGATGCTGCGATGGCACTCGCAGAGCTTGAGCATCTGTATGGATACCGTGTGGAGGCGAAGCACGAGCTTTCGCTAGATCAAGGTTATTTCTCAACTGCGTGGGTAAACAATTTCGTGGCGTTGGGAACGGCCTCCGGTTTCGTCGAGCCGCTGGAGGCTGCACCTGCCGCCCACACCTTCGAACAGTTGAGGAATTTGGAGTGCGTTCTCGCCAACGGAAGCGGCATCGTTCCCGCTCAGGCCATCGAAGCCTATAATAGCGCGAACGCACGGTGCTGGACGGGTGTTCGCGACTTCCTTAGGCTGCACTACGATTGCAAGGGAATTGACACACCGTTTTGGCGGGATCTTGCCGGAGCCAAGTTGCCGGAGGGATATGCCGACCTGAGGGCCTGCTTCCAAAAACGGACACCGCGTTTTATCGATATCCAACCGTATGTCGGAAGCGGATGGCAGAGCCTCTTCCAACAAATTGACTGGATTTCGGTAGCGGCCCCTCTAGGAGTAGTGCCGCCGGCGGCGGCATGCGCCGAACTACGCCGGCTTTCGGCGGAAAGTCAAACTGAGGTCCAGGCCTATGTTGACAGGCTGAAGGGAACAATAACCAAGATCAGCAGCACGAGGGGATGGATGCACTAATCTCACATCCAAGCCCCACTTGTGGCCGGGGCTGTGTGTCAGTTTTCCTCACTTAACGGCATGACTAGCCGGGGTCGAAATACTCGACTTGACCGCGCCCACGTTGAGCCGAGTGTCTCCCAGGGGACACGCCTAAGAAGTAAATGCAGAGCTTGCCGCCTTCGCCAAATCCAATTTTGCGTGCTGGGCTTTGTTGTCGGTTCCCGGTGTCAGGGCGATCGTAACTGTCTCAAGACGCAGCTGGAATACATCAAGGCTGTGGAAGTAGAGCGAAATCCCTTGGTGGCTCGGCGACAACACCCTCTTGCCCTTGGCCCTAGTGGCGGTCATCAACGGAATCGGTCCGGAGTTTGCGGGGGGCTCCTGGATTCGGAAGGCCTTCTCCCACATTTCGATACTCGAGGTAATATAAGTCGCGCTTATGCGGGTCTCGCTCCATCGCCATGGCAGAGCGGTGTCATTGATCGTGAGCAGGGTGTCTCAAAAGTAGTCAATCGGCGGTTGCGAATGGCTATGGTCCAGAGGCCTCGCGCAGAGTTGTTATGCGCAACGCTTCCTGTAGCAATACCTGCCGCATCCAGATGCTCGCCTGATCCCTGTTGTGCAGAGTGGGCCACTGGACAGCTTGGGCGAATGGTGGAAGTGGCAGCGGAAGTTCGACGATCCGCAGGGGTGTTGTTTTTGCGAAATGCTTCACCAGCCGTAATGGCATGGTCGCTATGCGATCGGTGCCCGTCAGCAAAGGCGGGATCAGACTGAAGCCCGGCACGACGACTTCAATGCGCCTCTTTAGACCGTGCTCAAGCAATATCCAATTCTCGATGGGGGGCTTCAGCGTACTTCCAAACTTAGCCGCAACATGCCCCATCGATACGTAGGTATCGAACGAAAGCTGGCGAGTTAGCTGCTTGTTTGTGGGGCAACCTACGCATACCAGCGTGTCGTCGAGCAGTTTCGCCTTGGGATGGTCGCTCGATGCGAACAATTCTGGAAGGATCAAAAAATCGACGTCACCGTACCGGAGAAGTTCATCGGGATCCTCAGTGAGAGGCAGCAACTCGAAACCGATACTGGGCGCTTCTCGCGCGAGCCGTTTCACGACCCTTTCAAAAAACACCAGCATCATGACGTCGGATACGCTGATCCGGAAGCGTCGCTCGGACTGAACTGGGTTGAACATATCCCAAGAAATGATGGAGAACTGAATGTGCAGCAGAGCGTCGCGGACTGCGGGGGCGAGCGCTTTCGCACGCGGAGTTGGGATAAGTTCGCGACCCCGCATCGTGAAAAGGTCGTCGCGGAAATAGGTACGTAGGCGGGCGATGGCGGCGCTCATGGCCGGCTGACTGAGGTTGATACTGCGCGCGGCTGCGGTAACGCTTCGCTTTGTCATCAGAGCGTCGAGCGCTACGAGAAGATTAAGATCAAGGCCCTTAAAACGCATGTTTCGATGCAACCAAAGCGTGGATACATAGTGGTATTGTAGAATGAACGCAGTTTCCCTTGTTCCCGCTAAGATTGTCTTGAGCGGGCGTGCCGCCTCGCTTTAACCTTCCTGAGTACATCAATAGCATCTTTCTGGTAACCAGACGAAGCGATGGCGGATACTAGTGCGCATCGATCGGGAAGCGCTATGCAAAGTTCATATCCCGTCATGCGGTTGAGGTATGGTTCTGACCTTTGCGAAGGATCAGTGCTGCCAGATAAATAATCCTTCCCTTCAGATGAAGTAAACGACCCAACTCTCTTTTGCAGGGGAAAGACTAGACCCCGATTGGACATTCAGAAGTTTAACGGCCTGTTGGTCGCGGACCGCAAATGCCGTACACCACACCGGAAAAGCCTTTTGTATCTACTTCAAGTTGCTCTACTGGTTTTCGCCAGACAGAGTCCGTGTGGGATTTCTTTCGGTGCATGCGTATGCGAGTGCGGCGCATGCACACAGGAATATCATTCAACGTCTCGCCGGCCGATCGCCAACGCCTGAGAGCCCTATTAGGGATCGCAATACGCCGCAAAATTGCGTCTGGCGCGCCGAGATCATCCTGTCGAGTGCCGATGGTGTCGGCACCGTCGAGTTTATGCGGCAGACCGGCAAGTCGAAGATCTGTGTGGCGCCGGCAGGAGCGCTTCGCCACGGAAGGCATCGAGGGTCTCTTGGCGACAAGACGCGCCCCTCGCGCATTGCTCCGCTCGGGCCGGAGATCAGCGATCGGGTGGTGGCGCTGACGCTCACTGAAACGCCGTCCGAGACGACGCACTGGACTGCCGACATTATGGCGGCCGCGGCGCGCATAAGCCATGGGCCGAACTGCGGGTCGTTGGAGAGCTACAATCCGCCAACGGTGGGGCTTAAGACTTTGCGCATTCCAGATGCGGCGCACCGCGATGGTGCCACCGTGCTGTCGGTCGATGAGAAGAGCCAAGTCCAGGCGCCCGACCGCACCCAGCCCGGTCTGCCCCTGAAGAAAGGGTGGCCCGGCGCCACGACCCACGACTAAAAGCGGCACGGCACGACGACATTGTTTGCCGCCCTCAACCTCATCGACGGCACCGTCATCCGCAGGAACATGCAGCGTCACAGGCATGAGGAGTTCATCCGTTTTCTCAATGCCATCAACGTCCAACTGCCGGCCGACAAGGCAGTCCACGTCATCCTCAACAACTATGCCGCCCACGAGCATCTCAAAGTGCGCGCCTGGATCGACCGCCATCAGCGCTTCACCTTCCAGTTCACGCCGATCTCGCGTTCGCGGCTCGACACCGTCGCGGGCTTCTTTCCTAAACTGTCGAAGCGTCGCCTCAAGCGCGGCGTTTTTCACTCGCTCCTTGACCTCCAGGCCCCCATCAACCGCTTCCTGCCAGAGCACAACCAACATTCCCAAGCCCCTTCACTTAGACCCGCCGATCCCGACAAAATCATCGCTGCCGTCAAACGCGGGCCATGTGTTAGACTCCATCCACTAGTCGCTGGAACCAACTGTTGATCCGATATTGGGTAAGCCATTGTTGCCAGACATCATTCCACATCAGGTTCCGATGCGTACCATTGAATTTGTGCCCAACCCGTACTGCTGCTGTTAATCAGCCTGACTGACAAGAAGCTGACGTGGAGGCGTTGGGGGCGTTGTTCATGTCGCGTCCGGGATGAAAGTACACGCTCCGTGCGGCCTTAACGTGTCTGGGGCAACAGTTCTTACCCTGACCCCTTTGTGGACGGGCGCCGATAGCCGCTCAACAGTTCCGTGCCGATTGACACGCCGGCAAGTGATCCGATCTCGCCCACACCGCTGTTTCATCGTTTCATCAAACAAAAGTCGGGAGCGCCGCGCCGCTCAGGAGCGTCGTAGTTGAGGTGAGGACACGACCTCGATGAAGCGGTGATCGTGTACTGCCGCGGTCCTGGCATCATAAGCCACCTTTACCCGCCGAGAATGTCCTGTATGTGGCAACTGGTATGGCCGCACGATCACCACCACTGAGCTTGACAGCTCTATTGTCGAGCAAATCGCGCGGATCGTTGATCATTACTGCCAGATTGTGGCTCGTCGAACAGCCAATCGGCTGGTCGAAGGATTCGTCGTTGAGTAACGGGCTAGACCGACAGATAGGAGGGCGAGCATGATAGACAACGGCCTCTATTCGCACCGGGCCGCGGTCGTGTTGGCCGAGCAAATGGATGTTGGAAGCGTCGATGCCCAGCTGCCTAGCCTGATGGGCTGCCTCTGCGCTGAGCCGGGACGACCCGCGGATAAGGAGGTGAAGGGCATCGCTCCGGCCGCCACTGGCCTTCCAAAGGAAGGCAAGCAAACGCTGCTGTTCGGAAGCGTGAAGGCTCTCCAACGTCAGGACGGTGGCCTCCTGTCGGACAGAAATCTGTGTCGATGGCTCTACATAGATCGGTGCAGTGCTTGTACAGCCTGCTACGCTTGCTGCCAAAGCGATCAGGAGAGCTATGATCCGCAGCGTCATTCGGTGACCCTATTCGATGATGAAACCGAGGTCGCCCGTGCCACCTGGTGAGTCGGTGCTCGCAGTAGCGTCGCCCCGCGGCGGAGTTGTCGCCCGGTCCAAAGGCGGCGCCATCCGGTCCGTGGGTACACTCATCCGGTTGGGGCTGGAGCCTGGCCTGACGATGTAAGGAGTAACCAGAATAACCAATTCCGACTCTTCTTTTTGAAACGAGGAGGAACGGAACAGGGCGCCAAGAATCGGTATTCGGCCGAGCCAGGGAAAAGCACTGATATCATTGTTGACGTTACGCCTGATGAGACCACCAATCGCAAAGCTCTGTCCGCTGGCGAGTTCGACGACTGTATCGGCACGGCGCGTGGAAACTGCCGGCACGGAGATCCCGTTGCTTTGAACGGCACCCTGTGACGATAGTTCACTGACTTCCGGCTTTACGTGAATGTTGATTAGGTTGTCGTCGAGAACGGTTGGCACGAACTCAAGGCCGACGCCGAACCGACGGAATTCAACCGAGGTTTGCCCATTTTCCTGCAGGACAGGAATGGGAAATTCGCCGCCGGCGAGGAAGCTGGCAGTTTCACCGGACATAGCGGTGAGGTTCGGCTCGGCCAAGACGGAAGCTATGTGCTCCTTGGCAAGCACGTCGAGGACCGCGCTGACGTTGACAGCACCATTGTCGACTCCGATTTCTGCTGTGCCGCCGCCACCAGTTGCCGAACCAAGTCCGGCATCTCTGTTTAACAAGCCCACCTTGAAAGTGCCAATTTGACCGACGGCGGACAAGTTAATGCCGAGTGCCTTCATGGCGCTACGGGAGACTTCCGCTACGCGCACACTGAGATTAACCTGCAAAGAGCCGGCGATCTTGATGTTGTTGACGACCGGCGCACCGTCACCGAGAAATTGCTCAGTAACTCTTTTCGCAGTGTCAACGACCTCAGCATTGGGCGCTGTGCCGCTGAGGATTGCGCCGCGCGGCGTATAGCTGACGCGGATCGGGTAGTCGCCGACTTGGTCTATCAACATGGCACGCAGATCAGCGATCGGCTGCGTTACTACAACACGCAACTCGGCGAGAGCCTCACCGTTTTCGTCCAAGGCGAATAGGCTGGTCCGCCCGAATTTCTTGCCAAAGACGAAGATCGTCTTATTGGAGGGTGCCTGATAATCAGCAATTGTTGGGTCGGCCACAAAGATGGTTGCGGCTGGCGCGGGCAAATGAACTGTCTTGCCAAGCGATGAGTCAAGATTCAGCGTTGCGTTGATGCTGTTGGGAGCGGCACGAGGCACCGCTTTATCCCCGTTGTATTCGGCAACGGCGGACATTGGAGACAACAGAACGAGCACGCAGAGAAGACTGCTCCAGTAAGGAACAGTTGGCCCCGGACCCGCGATGAGAGTCGGCCACCGATCGGCGCTACCATGACCAGTTGGAATGGCTTTCAAGGCAGTCCTTCCTTCAAATTTGACTATGTGACGCGTCAGTCAATTCAAGAGTGTAGCCAATGCCGCGCACGGTCCTGATCCGTAGCGTCGCACCTGACCTACTGAGATATCCGCGTAAGCGGTAAATTCCGGCTTCAAGCGCGTTGGCAGAAACTTCGTCGTTGAACGAATAGATTTGATCTTCCAACCGTGCACGCGGCACTATGCGACCCGCGCGATTAAGCAGATGCTCTAGAATGCATAGTTCGCGACGTGCTATCACTAACGGATGACCGGCGACCGACACTTGCCGGCCGATCGGATCAAAATGCAGATTGCCAAATACAATGATGGGGCAAGTCATCTGTGTCGATCGGCGCAGAACGGCTCGCATTCTGGCGATGAGCTCATCCGTAGAGACGGGCTTACGCAGAAAGTCGTCCGCGCCACCATTGAATATCGAAATTCGCTTCTCCAGATCGTCGCGGCTACTCATAATGACGGCAGGAACTGAATACCCGTCGTTTCTTAGCTGCCTCAGCCAATCCAATCCATTGCCATCTGGCAGAGCCAACTCCAGCAGGAGAATTTCATAGCTCGCCGAAAAAAATGCACTCGACGCCTGTTCCAGAGTACCAACTACATCAACGGCAAAACCGCCTTCACCGAGCGCGCCTCGGACCGAGTGTGTAAGATCCGCATCCACGAGCAACGTTCGCATTTCATCTCCTATTAAGGGAAGACAGCCAATTGAGCACGTCACCGCGGGCTATGACCGGGAGGACAGCAGTAACGCGCAACTGGTCACAGTATTCGTACCCGCTCTTTGCGACGGCTAATCGGACGAGCATGTAAGCCAAACACCTGCAATAGCGGGGGTGAGAGCCTGTTGACGAGCTGAAATAGACCGGTCGGCCAGCCCATGATTTTTGCCTTGAGAGAAACTGATTGAGCTAATAGATTCTTCGGATCGAAGGCATCTGCATCATGGATGCATTTCGCTACATCTATTTAACCGACATCGTCGATTTCATTCCAGGCCGCTAAGCTTTTTACTACGCATAGACCGCGGCAAGACCGCCGTCGATGGGCAGGTTGATACCGGCAAGCCAGCGGGCATCATCGGAGCAGAGAAACAGCACCGGACCGGCGATTTCATCGGCGAGCGCCGGGCGCTTCATCTTGTGGTTGTCGGCCTGAACACGCTCCTCGCCAAGCATGGTGACGAAATCGCCGAGGATCGGCGTGAAAACCGGGCCCGGAGCCACCGAGTTCATGCGGATGTCCCGCTCTATGAATAGCGAGCGGCTACGTTTCATTGTCCAGACGATCAGGGCCTCCTTGAAATATTGGTAGCAGGTTTCCTGAGGCACCGGGTTGGCGGCGAGCCATGCCTGCCCTTCGACGAAGCTCGTTTTTGCGGCAAGCGTCTTGTGCAAGTCGGCTCGCATGGGCCATTCGGCGCCAAGGATCGAGGCAAAATTGACGATCGCGGCACCCTTGGGCATGCGATCGATAAGAGCTTCTGTCAGATGGCGGAGCCCGAGATAGTTAACGCGGGCCACCACATCCTTGTCCGCCGTGCCGGGTACGCCGGCCGCATTTACCAGCGCGTCGATGCGGGAGGGAAACTGCGCGAGTGCCGCATCGATCGCTGCCGGATAGCCGAGGTCGAGCTTGATGAATCCGTCGAGCGTAAGCATGGCGTCGTTGCGGTCGACGCCGATGACGGTCGCGCCCCGAAAGCGAGCGAGGCGGGCCACTTCGCCGCCGATGCCGGACGAAACGCCCGTGATGACGATGGTCTTTCCTGCAAGATTCATGATCGAGTTTCCTTTGGTTGAGCGGTCCGTCCGCCTAATGGCGCGCGGTGACACCCGATGGTTGGGTTAGCTGACGGTTGGATCAGAAGGGGTAGGGGGTTGCGGCGCTCTTCACCGAGACCCATTGCCATTGGGTGAATTCCTCGATGTCGGCCGGACCGCCGACGCGGGTACCGTTGCCAGACTTGCCGCGTCCGCCGAAGGGGGCGTAGGGTCCGCCATTCACCGTCTGATCGTTGATGTGCAATTGCCCGACATTCAGTTGGTCACCAAGCGTCACGGCGCGGCCAAGATTGGCCGAGATGACGCCCGCCGCGAGGCCGTATTCGGATCGGTTGGCAAGCTCGACGGCCTGCTCATCGGTGTCGAACGACACGATGCAGGCGACCGGTCCGAAAATCTCTTCCTCGAAGGCCAGCATGCCCGGCTTGACGCCGGACAAAACCGTCGCGGCATAGAAGTGGCCGTCATGCGTGCCTCCGGCCAGCAGACGGGCGCCCTTGGCGACGGCGTCATCGACGATCTTCTGGATTGTCTCGATCTGGGTATCCGAGATGATCGGGCCGAGAGCCACCCGGTTCGTGGAGGGGTCGCCGGCCGGCAGGTGTTGTGCCTTGGCGACGAGACGCTCGGTGATGCCCTGCTCGATCTTCTCGTCGACCAGGATCAGGCCGGTCGCCATGCAGATCTGGCCTTGATGCAGGAAAGCGCCCCAAGCGGCATTCGATGCGGCAATGTCGAGATCGGCATCGTCAAGGATGATGAGTGCGTTCTTGCCGCCGAGTTCCAGTTGCACGCGCTTCAAGTGACGGCCGCAGACCTCGCCGACCTTAGCGCCGCCGCGGGCCGATCCGGTGAAGGAGACCATGGCGATGTTGGGATCACTGCAGAGCGCTTCCCCCGGATCCGCGCCGCCCGGCAGGACATGCAGCACGCCTTTCGGCAGTCCAGCTTCCTCGAAGATCCGAGCGATGATGATGCCGCCGGAGATCGGGGTGCGCGGATCCGGCTTGTGCACGACCGTGTTGCCGAGCGCAATCGCCGCCGCTATCGAGCGGAGTGAGAGAACCAGGGGGAAGTTGAACGGTGAAATGACGCCGACTACGCCATGCGGCACGCGCCGCGCATAGTTGGTGCGGTCGTCCATGCCCGGCAGGAACATGCCTGTCGGCTGCAAGGCGAGTGAGGCGGCGTGGCGGATGAAGAGAGCGCCATGCTCGATCTCGATCATGGCCTTCGAATGAATCGACCCGGATTCCTGCGTGATCCAACTCGCCAGTTCGGCGCCGTGCTGCTCCAGTAGATCGGCGGCCCGGTTCAGGATCGCGGCGCGTCGCGACGGCGGCGTCCTGGCCCAGTCCTTTTGGGCGGCGCGGGCCTGCTTGGCGGCGCGGGAGACATCAGCAGCGCCGCACAAGCCGACGGAGGCGAGGACGTTTCCATTGGCGGGGTCGGTCACGTTGATGGTCCCGGCCAATGTCTCCTGCCAATCGGATATATAGGCCAAGCCGCCCCAACGCGCGGTGTCTAGAAATCTTTCTGCATGCATGTTCACGTTTCGGGCCTCCATCTCTCTGGTTCGGGAGGTCGCAGGCATGGCTTCGCCATAGTGAGGCCGGGCATGACTGGCCGCCCACAAGACGTATTCCTGATGCGTAGTCCTCCTCAAGCGACTCGGAAATTAGATCGCAATTGCCGTGCCAGTTCTCGCCGCATTGCTGCCCTTTGAAGTCAGAGCCGAATTGTGCATTGAAATCATTGCCCTTTTTCGACTTGAACCGCGCCCGCAAGCGGCCCGATCGGGTGATTGCGATTTTCTTTAAATGATGAAATTGTGCAGATGAGTTCATCAAATACTGAAGATCGCTCATGCCTAACGATGGATTGCCTCATCTCGTGTCCCTGGCCGACGTGTCGACGACGACCGGCAAAATGCTATCCAGGGGCGCGTTCAGCGAACTCGACACGGGCGCATCGCCGACCCTGTCGGAACTGACGGAGGCCCTGCATTTCGCGTTGGGCGACGGGCGAATTTGGCTCAACGCCCAGCGCATGGTGCTGATGCAGAGCCAGGTTCTCGGCCGCTTGCGGCAGGAGATCATCGATGCCTTCGGCATGGAGGTCGCCAAGGGCATCTTCATGCGGGTGGGCTACATGCAGGGGGTGCGCGATGCCGAGCTGATCAAGAAGCGCTTTCCAGGCGAAGACCTGACGCATGCACTGGCGGCCGGGCCCCGCGTCCACACTCTCGAAGGCTTCGTCAAGGTGGTGACGAAGCAGTTCGAATTCGACAGGGAAAAGGGCACTTACTTTGGGGAGTTCTATTGGCACGACTCGTCCGAAGCCGGAGAGCACATTGCTCTTCACGGGCTGGCGAGCGAGCCGGTCTGCTGGATGCAGACGGGCTATCCGAGCGGTTACACCAGCACGCTCTTCGGCCGACCGGTGATCTTCCGCGAGATTGAATGCAGCGGCATGGGCGCATCCCGGTGTTACGTCGTCGGCCAGAACGCGGAGGAATGGGGCGAGGACGCGCCGGAGCGCGCCTTTCTCGGGCTGGATTGGCCGAGCCAGCGGCGCCGAAGCCACGATACTGCCGCGCCGAGTGCGGCGAAGTCATCCGCTGTGCCAACCGGCGAACCGGTCGTCGGCGGTGATGCCGTTGTGGGGGTGTCGGCGAGTTTCCTACGTGCGAGGCTGATGGTGGAGAAGGTGGCCGATACGGAGGCGACGGTGCTTCTCGTCGGCGAATCCGGCGTCGGTAAAGAGTCGTTTTCACAGCAGTTGCATCGGCTGAGCAGGCGCTCTGATGGTCCCTTCGTCGCGCTGAATTGCGCGGCCATTCCCGATACGCTGGTGGAGTCCGAACTCTTCGGGGTCGAGAAGGGTGCCTTTACTGGTGCGGTCGCTTCCCGTCCGGGCTACTTCGAGCGTGCGAATGGCGGCACGCTCTTCCTCGATGAAATCGCCTCGCTCGCCTATGCGGCGCAGGGAAAGCTCCTGCGCGCCCTCCAGGAGCGGGTGATCGAGCGCGTCGGAGGCGTCAAGACAGTGCCTGCCGATGTTCGGGTGATTGCGGCATCGAATGTCGATCTCGCGGAGGAGGTGCGGGCGGGGCGGTTCCGCGAGGACCTCTATTTCCGCCTCTGCGTCTTTCCAATCTCCATTCCGCCGCTTCGCGAGCGGCGCGATGATATTCCGCTCCTCGTCGACCATTTTCTCCGGCTGTTTCGCGAGCGGCATCGGCGCGATGTCGTCGGGCTGAGCCGGCGGGCGATCGATGCCCTCCTTGCCTACCATTTTCCGGGCAACATCCGCGAGCTCCAGAACCTGATCGAGCGCGGGGTCATTTTTGCCGATCCGGGTGGGTCGGTCGATATTCAGCACCTGTTCACGGCCGGTGAACTCCCCCAGTCATTCCAGCCGTCGCTGACACCGGAGGGGCGTCTTGCCGCTCTGTCCAGTGCGAGGGGTACCTCGACGCCGCTACAGACCCACATGCTACGGTCGGCGCAGGAGCTCGTCATGGCCGAAGCGGATCTCTATCGCAGCGCGCTGAAACAGGCCGAAGGCAATGTGTCGGCTGCTGCTCGGGCTCTCGGTCTTTCTCGGGCGAAACTCGAATACCGTCTCCGGAAGCACGGAATGTTGAAGTAGTGTATTCACAATGAGGACAGTCTATCGCTAAGATCCATCGTTTGACGCGATTTTCGATGGACCTTTTGACTGTGTATCATTAAACCCTCCTGAGAACGATAGAGGAGGCGTTGTCAGTCCAAACCGACCTTTGGCTGAAGGCAATGCATCCCCTTGCTGTCCCTCCGCGCTCCAGGGGTTCCAAGCTGTCTCAAGAACCGGGACCGCAATCGGCTTCGGCGCTCGGATCCCGCAAGGCGAAGGCCAGCGATATTCGTTTTCGCCGTCCTAGTGTATGGAACCAGAGCACCGTCTGTCCACGCCATAGCTCGCCCGCGCTCTCGGGAATATTGATCCTCGGAAAAGACAAGAAGGCCCGATGCGTACGTCGCTGCGAAAATGGCCAAATGAAAGAACAATCAGCGAACGGCTACTTTGGCCTCAGCGCCGATGCGTCCGACGGTGGCCCTATGAACGCGAAAGAGGCGAGCGATTTCAGTCGCCGGGCGGCCGTCATTCAGCATGCCGATGATTTCGGAGCGCTGATCGGACGTTAGTTTCGGGCGACGACCACCTTTTCGCCCGCGCTCCCTGGCTGTTTGAAGCCCCACTACGGTGCGTTCGCGTACGATGCTCGCTCGAATTCGGCGAAGGAGCCGAGCATCTGCATCATCATGCGGCCTGCCGGCGTGGTCGTGTCGATTGTCTCGGTCAGTACCGGAACCCGGCGCCAGCGGCTTCGATCTTCTCGAGGATCAGAAGCATGTCCTTGAGCGACCGCGTCAGTCGGTCGAGGTTCCAGACGACCACGATGTCGCCTTCGTCGAGCTCGCCAAGAAGCCGATGGAGTTCGGGTCGACCCCAGCGCCCTCCGGATGCCCGCTCCTCTGCGATCCGGTTGCAGCCGGCAGCCTTGAGGGCACGCCGTTGCAGGCCAGGATCCTGATCGTCGGTCTTCGATACACGAGCGTAGCCGACGAGCATTGTCTGTCACATAAGCCTGTTGCCAATGTTGAGCGTTATGCAACTGGTTTACGCAACCATCAAGCACCTGTTTCTACTGACGCAGGGAAGCTGTTGCGCAAACGGAACGTTTGGGCAACATCCCATTAGCGAAGTTCCGTTGAATTTCGTGGCCAATCGTAGGATCTTTCGCAGATCGCTCACGCGGTCCCTCTGGTGAGGCTCACATCAACTCAAATTCGCAACTGTGGTGATGATCAAAAGTCCCAGTCCTCGTCCTCGGTCGCGACCGCCTTGCCGATGACGTAGGAAGAACCTGAGCCTGAGAAGAAGTCATGGTTCTCGTCGGCGTTCGGCGAGAGTGCGGACAGGATCGCCGGGTTGACCCTGCAGGCCTCCGGCGGGAACAGAGCCTCGTAGCCGAGGTTCATCAGCGCCTTGTTGGCGTTGTAGTGCAGGAATTTCTTCACGTCCTCAGTCAGGCCAACCCTATCGTAAAGGTCTTCGGTATAGCGAGCCTCGGTGTCATAGAGTTCGAGCATCAGGTCGAAGGCAAAGTCCTTGATCTCCTGCCGCCGCGCCTCCGGTTCGCCGTCGAGCGCACGCTGGAACTTGTAGCCGATGTAATAGCCATGCACCGCCTCGTCGCGGATGATCAGGCGGATCAGGTCGGCGGTGTTGGTGAGCTTGGCGCGGCTCGACCAATACATCGGCAGATAGAAGCCGGAATAGAAGAGGAAGCTTTCGAGGAAAACGGAGGCCACCTTCTTCTTCAACGGATCGGCCCCGTCATACTGCTCCATGATCAGCGCGGATTTCCGCTGCAGGAACTTGTTCTCCTCGGACCAGCGATAGGCGTCGTCGACGTCCGGCGTCGAGCACAACGTGGAGAATATGGAGGAATAGGAGCGCGCATGCACCGCCTCCATGAAGGAGATGTTGGAAAGCACTGCTTCTTCATGCGGGGTTGCTGCATCGGCCATCAGTTTCACCGAGCCAACGCCGTTCTGGATGGTGTCGAGCAGCGTCAGCCCCGTGAAAACGCGGATCGTCAACTGCTGCTCTTCGGATTTGAGCGTTGCCCAGGAAGGAATGTCGTTTGACAGCGGTACCTTTTCCGGCAGCCAGAAGTTACCGGTGAGGCGGTTCCAGACCTCAAAATCCTTATCGTCTTCGACGCGGTTCCAGTTGATGGCGCGCACGGCTGCGGCAGCCTTCGGGGCTTTGGACTTCACTTGGATGTTCATCTTGGTCACCTGGTATCAAAGGGCGCAGGAGACGCAGCCCTGCACTTCCGTGCCGGTCAGCGCCGTCTGGCGAATGCGGACGTAATAAATGGTCTTGATGCCCTTCCTCCAGGCGTAGATTTGCGCCCGGTTGATATCGCGCGTTGTCGCTGTGTCCCGGAAGAACAGTGTCAGCGACAGGCCTTGATCAACGTGCTGGGTCGCCGCGGCATAGGTGTCGATGATCTTCTCCGGCCCGATTTCGTAGGCATCCTGGTAGTAGTCGAGATTGTCGTTGGTCATGAAGACAGCCGGATAATAGACGCGGCCGATCTTGCCCTCTTTCCGGATCTCGATTTTCGAGACGATCGGGTGGATCGAGGATGTGGAGTGGTTGATATAAGAGATCGACCCCGTCGGCGGCACGGCCTGGAGGTTCTGATTGTAGAGGCCATGCGCCATGACGGCCCCCTTCAGTTCCAGCCAGTCTTCCTGCGTCGGGATATGAATCCCGGCCTTATCGAAGAGTTCGGCGACCTTTTCCGTCTCCGGTTTCCATTCGCGTCCGGTGTATTTGTCGAAATACTCACCCGAGGCATATTTCGAGGTCTCGAAGCCCTTGAAGCTCCGGCCCTTTTCTACCGCCAGTCGGTTCGACGCCCTGAGCGCATGGTAAGTCACGGCGTAGAAGTAGATGTTGGTGAAATCGATCCCTTCCTCCGAGCCATAGAAGATGCGCTCGCGGGCGAGATAGCCGTGCAGGTTCATCTGGCCGAGCCCGATCGCTTGGCTGTCGTCATTGCCCTTGGCGACCGACGGCACCGAGGTGATGTTACTCATTTCGGAGACGGCCGTCAGCGCCCGGATCGAGGTCTCGATCGTCTTGCCGAAGTCGGATGACCCCATCGCGGCGGCGATGTTCAGCGAGCCGAGATTGCAGGAAATGTCCTTGCCCATTTCGGCATAGGACAGGTCCTCGTTGAACTGGCTCGCTTCGCTCACCTGCAGGATCTCCGAGCAGAGATTGCTCATCGAGATGCGCCCGGCGATCGGGTTTTCCCGGTTCACTGTGTCCTCGAACATGATGTAAGGATAGCCGCTCTCGAACTGGATCTCGGCGATCACCTGGAAGAAGTCGCGCGCCTTGATCTTCTTCTTGCGGATGCGGGCATCCTCGACCATCTCGCGATACTTCTCCGTCACCGAGATCTCGGTGAAGGGCACGCCGTAAACACGCTCCACGTCATGCGGTGAGAACAAATACATGTCCTCGTTGTTCTTCGCGAGTTCGAAGGTGATGTCGGAAATGACGACGCCGAGCGACAGAGTCTTTATCCGGATCTTCTCGTCCGCATTCTCACGCTTGGTATCGAGGAAGCGCATGATGTCCGGGTGGTGGGCATGCAGATAGACCGCGCCCGCGCCCTGACGTGCGCCGAGCTGGTTGGCATAGGAGAACGAGTCTTCCAGCAACTTCATCACGGGAATGACGCCGGAGACTGGTTCTCGATCTGCTTGATCGGCGCGCCCATCTCGCGAAGATTGGTGAGCGAGAGTGCTACCCCGCCGCCGCGCTTGGAGAGCTGCAAGGCCGAATTGATCGAGCGTCCAATGCTCTCCATGTTGTCCTCGACGCGAAGCAGGAAGCAGGAGACGAGCTCGCCGCGTTGCTTCTTTCCGGCATTAAGGAAGGTCGGCGTTGCCGGCTGGAAACGCCCGGAGATGATCTCGTCGACGAGGTCGCGGGCAAGCTGCTCGGTGCCGCGCGCAAGCGTCAGCGCCACCATGTAGACACGGTCTTCATAGCGCTCGAGATAGCGCTTTCCGTCGAAGGTCTTCAGCGTATAGCTGGTGTAATATTTGAAAGCGCCGAGGAAGGTCGGGAAGCGGAACTTCTTGTCGTAGGCGTGGTCGAACAGGTCGCGGACGAAGTTGAACGAATACTGGTCCAGAACCTCCTGCTCGTAATAACCCTCGGTTACGAGGTAATCGAGCTTTTCCCGGAGATTGTGGAAGAACACCGTGTTCTCGTTAACATGCTGCAGGAAATACTGCTTGGCCGCCATGCGGTCCTTGTCGAGCTGGATCTTTCCCTCGTCGTCATAAAGGTTCAGCATCGCATTCAGTGCATGGTAGTCGAGGGTTGTCTCTGCCATCTTCGTATCCATCGCCTTCATAGGGCGTTCGAGAACTGCCGTGTCCAAAATCGTTCCAATCCGTGTTTAACGTTGGCGACATCCTCCTCGGTACCGAGAAGCTCGAACCTGTAGAGGTACGGCACCAGACATTTCTGCGAGATGATGTCGCCGGCAAGCCCGAAGGTCTCGCCGAAGTTGCTGTTGCCCGCGGCGATGACACCCCGGAGGTTCGAACGGTTATCCGCGTCATTGAGGAAACAGATGACCTGTTTGGGCACGGCCCCTTTACCACTTTCGTCGGCGTAGGTCGGGACAACGAGCACGAAGGGGCAGCTCACCTGCAGACTGGCGCCGGCGCCCATCGGAATCCGGCGGCCCGGAAGGCCGAGCTTTTCGACGAAACGATGGGTGTTCTCCGACCGACTGGAGAAGTAGACGATCTCACCCATCGCACCGTTCCCTCAGGCGAGCGCGCCGATCATATCAGGCCGGAAACCGGCCCAATGCTGCTCACCGGCGATGACGACGGGAACCTGGCGGTAGCCGAGTTCGTGCACCAGGGCGCAGGCCTGCATGTCCTCCGAGACGTCGACGACGGTGTAGTCGATGCCCTGGCGGTCGAGGGCGCGGGTGGTGGCAGTGCATTGAACGCAGGCAGGCTTGGAATAGACAGTGATCGACATGGGTTCCTCGTAAAATATGTGCGCAGAAGGGCTCGTCCGGACTGAGGCCAGCCCAGAGCGGAAACGGGAATGCGGACAGGACGATACGGATGACCGCAGTCGAAACGACTACGGATCAGCGTTGATATGGAATGACGTGTTCATGGCCTTCACCCCGAAGCAGACGAATTGACGGGGCAGCGAGGACGGCGAGCCTGACCGGAGACATCCGGACGCAATCAGCCGTACCATGCCGGACACCCCGCCGACGGACGTTTCGATCAAGGCAGGTCTCCTGGCTCACGGGTCATCGCGCCTTCTCCGCCTTCCCGGTTAATCCCAGTGGCATGATTGAGCAGGCGCTCGCCGTTCACAGTTGCGGGGGCAGCCTCGGCTTCACGGACCTCATATCCGCTACCGAATTCCCGTCTTAGCCCCTGATCCGAAAACGAATCGAAGGGAACCTCGAACACTAGATATAGTAGACGAGGTTAAATCCGCGTCAACGGCTATGATGCCCCTGTGCCGAATTCACCGGGGATAACCGGAACGGGCTTCTGGTTTTCATCGACGGCCACCATGACGAAGAGGCCTTTCGCCGTCTGGCAGCGCTCACTGCTCAGGAGCGCTTCCGCCCAAAGCTCCACCTCGACTGTCATCGAGGTTCTGCCAGCGGGAACAACTCGGGCCACCGCCTCGACGATCGATCCCACCCGGATCGGGTGATGAGAGTCGAGACGCTCCGACGAGGCGAGCACGGCCCGTCTACGGCACAATCTCGACGCCGCGACAAGGGCCGGCTTGGTCATGAAGGCGATCGCGTCGCCACCGAACATCGCGCCGGAACTGTTGGCCTGGTCGGTGAAGATGACATCCGCCATGTGGACGTCTCCGGGCGAATGGACGTCATGCGTGGTCGCCAGCGGCGGCAACGACCAGGTCTCACGCAGGGAGGGATCGAGCGAAGCGACCATGTGGAAGACACCACGGGTGCAGAGATGCCGCTCGCCCGTGCTGATCGCCTCGGCGAGCATCTCGACCTCTACCGTCAGCGAACGCCGGCCAGCCCACATCGGGGTCGCCACAAAGGATAGGATCTCGCCGACATGGGCCGGCTTCTTGAATTCGACCCGCTCGCAGGATGCGGTGACGAAGGGAACACGCCCCTGTCTCGTCGCAGCCGACAAAGGCAACCCGGTCCGTGGCGGAGAGGCCCGCGCCGCCGAAGAGCGTGCCATGATGATTGGTGGCGCCCGAAAATACGATGTCGATCAGCGTTGTGGGAGCCGGCCCTCCGGCCGGCTCCCCTTCGCTCATGAATTCCCGTTTCATGCGCTGATCCTCCACCCGTCGGTTTCGGAGAGCCGCTCGCGGAGAAGTCCGGCCGCGGCCACCATGTTGGCAAGCGCCGGCTTGACCGCCGCCCATCCTCTGGTTTTCAGGCCGCAATCCGGATTGACCCAGAGCTGTGCGGCATCGATGCGTTTGGCCGCTGCCTGGAGGAGTTCCACCATCTCCTCAGTTCCCGGCACCCGCGGCGAGTGGATGTCGTAGACGCCGGGACCGATCTCGTTGGGATAGCGGGTGTCACCGAAGGCATCGAGCAGTTCCATCTTCGACCGGGAGGTCTCGATGGAGATGACATCGGCATCGAGCGCGACGATCGCCGGCATGATGTCGTTGAACTCGGAATAGCACATATGGGTGTGGATCTGGGTCTGGTCGGCAACGCCGGAGGCCGAGAGGCGGAAGCTCTCGGTCGCCCAGTCCAGGTAGTGCTGCCAGTTGGCACGGCGCAGCGGCAGACCTTCCCGGAGTGCCGGCTCGTCGATCTGGATGATCGCGATCCCCGCCGTCTCGAGGTCGGACACCTCGTCGCGGATGGCAAGTGCGATCTGGCGGCACACGTCGGCACGCGGGATGTCATCACGGACGAAGGACCATTGCAGCATGGTCACCGGCCCTGTCAGCATGCCTTTGACAGGCTTCGAGGTCTTGGATTGCGCAAACTGGGCCCAGTCCACGGTCATCGGGCGTTGTCGCGACACGTCACCAAAAATGATCGGCGGGCGCACGCAGCGGGAGCCGTAACTCTGAACCCAGCCGTTCCTGGTGAAGGCATACCCGTCCATCTGCTCGGCGAAATACTGAACCATGTCATTGCGCTCGAACTCGCCATGCACCAGCACATCGATGCCGATGTGCTCCTGCCAACGGATCGCCGCCTCCGTTTCCCGCGCGAGGAAGGCACGGTAGTCGATATACGAGAGTTCACCACGCTGATGCGCTGCACGGGCAGCCCTGACCTCGGCGGTCTGCGGGAAGGATCCGATCGTGGTCGTCGGCAAGGGCGGCAGGGACAGATGGCGGGCCTGAACATCTTTCCGCGCTGCGAATGGGCTTACCCGCTTTGCCATCTCCGGCGTCAAAGACTTCAACCGCCCCTCGACCAGTGGATCATGCACTTCGCGGGATGCCCGGCGAGCGGCCACGGCCCGAACCGACGCCCCGATCCGCGTTTCGACCGCGTCCCGGTTGCCCGAGAGCGCCTGTTTCAGCACTGCCAGTTCCTCGAGTTTCTCGGTCGCGAAGCTGAGCGACGCCCTGAGTTCGAGATTGAGCGCCGTCTCGTCGGCAAGGTCGTAGGGCAGATGCAGCAGGCTGCAGGAGGGTGCGAGTTGCAGCCTGTCCGCTGCCCGCTGCTCGACCAGGGGGGCCAGGTCACGAAGAACGGCATCCAGGTCGGCACGCCAGACGTTGCGGCCGTCGAGCACGCCGAGCGAGAGGGTGAGATGCGGTGGCGCATCCGCCACGATCCTCTTCAGTTCTTCAGGGACCCTGATGCCGTCGATATGCAAACCATCCACTGGCAGTGCGAGGGCAGCCGCAAGATTGTCGGCGTAGGCGCCATAGTAACTTGCCACCATGATTGAAAGGTCCGGAACAGCTAGGGCGACAGCCGAGAACGCCCGCGTCAGGCAATCCCGCTCCTTGTCGGTCAGGTCGAGCACTAGGCACGGCTCGTCGATCTGCACCCAGTCCGCACCGGCCTCATGAAGCTCCGTCAGGATCTGGCGGTAGACCGGGAGCAGCCGGTCGAGGAGGTCGAGCGGGTCCGAACCGTCGCGCGCCTTGCCGAGCTTGAGGAAGGTCACCGGACCGAGGGCCACGGGCCGCGTGTGAATGCCGATCTCCTTGGCTTCGAGGAACGCGTCGAGTGGTCTGTTGCGGGTGAGCGAGAAGCACTGCCCCGCCTGAAATTCCGGGACCAAGTAGTGGTAGTTCGTGTCGAACCATTTCGTCATCTCAAGTGCCGGACGGCCAGCGTCGTGCGGGTTTATGCAGCCGCAATCGGCCTCCTTGCCGCCCCTCTCGCCTCGCGCGAGCGCGAAGTAGGTGTCGGGCGCAACCGGTCCATCCGTCCAGCCGTAGCCTTCCGGAATGGCGCCGACCATCACCGCGTGGTCGAGAACATGATCGTAAAGCGAAAAGTCGTTCGACGGGATCACGTCGATCCCGTGTTCCTGCTGCAGTTTCCAGTGCCGTTGGCGCAGCTCGCACGCTGCCGCCAGGAGCGCCGTTTCATCGCTCTTGCCTGCCCAATAGCTTTCGAGCGCGAATTTCAGTTCGCGTTTCCTGCCGATCCTGGGAAAGCCGAGGTTTGCCGTCTTGATGCTCATTTCCTTGTACCCCGAAGGTTATGGGCAAGGCATGGGCACGACGCATCGGCGAGACGGTCAAAAGCGCGCCGTTCGCAAAAGCGGCACACCGGGACACCCCGCCCGTGGACGTTATCTATCGCGGCAGGTCTCCTGACTTGCGGGTCATCACCGCCATCCGTCTTCCCGAGGCGTCTTCCTCAGTGACATGCTGGATGACAGTTCTCCGCCTACAGTTGCGGGGGCAGTCCCGGCATGGGTGCAACACGCACCGTCACCGGATTCCCTCTTAGCTCCGGACCAGACGATCCGCAGAACCACGATACCGCAACAATGGCAGCACGAGAGAGATTGGTCAATGGCATAAAGACATTGTTATGTCATTATGCCGCTTGTTCTGTCCGTATCTGCGCGGCAGATCTAACCCCCCATTCAACTCACGAGCAGAATATTCCTGTTTGTTCTTTCAGTTGGCCGTTTTCGCAGCGACATCCGCACCCGGCCAATAAGCATGGTGCCCTACTCCCCTTCGCCAATTGGATGTACTTGCATGGAGACGGCACGGCGCTCAGGCATGGATGTGATCAACGCACCGACGATGATAGCCAGTGCAGCAGACATTCCTGAACTTGTCAGCCATTCGCCGAAGAATACGGCTGCGAAGAGCGCGGAAAAGAATGGCTCGCTCGATTCGATGACCTGCGTCTTGTAAGCCTCGATACGCTGAAGAGCGAGAATTGTGCAGTAGAATCCACAAAATGATGGAATAACCCCGAGCGATAGCAAACTTGGTAGCGCGTTTACTGACGGGACTTGTGCGCCACTCCAAGCATAAGGAACAGCGAGCATTACAAAGCCATAAGCCAGGAACCACCAAAAATTCTCTAGGGATGAGCGGAGCTTAAAGAACTTCCATGCGAATATAAAGCTGGCGTAACCTAGCCCCGCGATAAGGGCGAGGATGACGCCGGCAATGCTTCCAATCACCAGGCCGTCACCAGCAATCAGGAAGCTGCCTCCAAGAAAGACCATGGTCATAGCGAACGCCTTGCGCGTCGTTACCCTTTCCTTCAGGATGAGGATGTCGAGCGCGATTGCACCAAGGCCGCCAGCGAACACAAGGATGGCAACCAATGGGATCGGCGCATAAGCGAAAGCTCGGGTTTCGAAATGATAAAGCGTGAAGATGCCAAGCGCGGAGCAAACGGCGATCTTCCACGACCCCGTGAATTCGGAGCCGACTCTGGCCAAGCCCGCAGGCCTCAAAAGGATGACGATTGACAGCAGCGAAAGCGCGATGCCGCAACGCCAGAATGCGACCGCGGTGTGGTCGAGGCCTTCATTGAAGGCGGACCGAGAAAGCACCCCCACGGTCCCATTTGACAGAGCTGCTAAAAGGGCAAAAACGGCTCCAAGGATTGGCGAAAGATATTTATTCTTCATGGCTGTAACTTTGTTGTTATCATGTGCGAGCAGCAGGCCTCGCCGAATGCACGGAAGATTTCGACGCTGAGCGGATCCTCAGCGTGAAACCATTCAGGATGCCATTGCACAGCGGCAGTAAACGTTGGCGCGTCCTTTACAGATACGGCTTCGATGACGCCGTCCACGCATCGTGCATCAACAGCAAGGCCATCGGCCAATTGCGCGATTCCCTGCCGATGCAGCGTGTTGACCAGGACTGGATCCTTATGCGACCGGCGGATGCACTGGGCGATAGGGCCGTGGCCCTCAGCTAGAATTGCATGCGCGGGGGCATATTGAAGGTCACGCGGGAGAGAGAGGTCTTCCGAATGAGCGATTCGACGTTCACCTTCCGAGATGTTGCTCGAGAGGGTGCCGCCCAGTGCGACATTGAGTTCTTGCAACCCACGGCAGATTCCGAACAGGGGAATGCCCGACGATAACGCAATCTTGATCGCAGCAAAGCTTGTCCTGTCCCGGTCGAGATCGAGCGTCTTTAGACAAGCCTCTGGCCCCCCATAAAGTGAAGGTGATACATTTGACTCCGCTCCGGTCAGCAGCACGCCATTGAGGACCGACAAGCAGGTCCGCAAATCCTGATCCGTGAGTCCCCCTGGGATGACGATTGGCAAGACGCCCGCCGTAAAGCGTAGGGCTTCGAGATAACGCACGCGCACGGTCTCATAGTCAACGCCCTCCACCGTTCGGCGGTCGGTAACGACACCAACGATCGCCGGGCTACATTCTACCACCGCCGTCACTATTTTAGGCTCGGTCAAGGGCTTGCCCGATGTCGGCGACGATATCCTCAATATGCTCAAGTCCAACGGAGATGCGAATTGTTCCGTCGCGAACGCCGGCAGCCAGACGCGCCTCGCGTGGCACCGAAGCATGCGTCGTCGAGGCTGGATGTGTGGCGAGCGTCCTCGCGTCGCCAATATTTGAAACGTGGTAGACGAGCTGCAGGCGCTCGATAAAACGGCGACCGGCATCGATGCCTCCAGCGATCTCGAAGACGATCATGGGGCCTCCATGGTCGCCCATGTTCTGCTCGGCACGATGCCGTTCGACAGTCCCGCCAAAAGTCGGATAGGTGACGTCGAGAACGCTGGTATGCGCCTTGAGATACTCGGCGAGTTGGCGAGCATTGGAGCAATGTCGTGGCATTCGCAAAGTTAGCGTTTCCAGGCCTTGGATGCAGAGAAATGATGCGAATGGTGACGGGCAGGGTCCGAAGTCACGCATGAGTGTGTTGCGCATCTTGAGCAAGTACGGGCTGGATCCATAGGGGCCGGGCAGATCACGCGCCGCATCGAGCCAGCGGATGTTGCCATGGGAAATGTCAGGAGACGTCATCAACGGAAAACGCTCGGAATAAGCGGCCCAATCGAAGGTACCGCCATCGACGATAATGCCACCGATCGTGGTGCCATGGCCGCAGATATATTTTGAAGTAGAGTGCAAGGTCACATGGGCGCCAAGTTCAAGGGGGCGTGTGATGAGAGGGGTCATTGTGTTGTCGATGATGAGCGGGATCCCGAGTTCATGCGCGATCGCCCCAACCTCGACGACTGGGAAGGGGCTGAGCTTCGGATTGGGCAACGCTTCGGCAAACCAACAGCGCGTGCGGTGGTCCGAGGCTTCACGGAAGCGTTCGGGATCGCTCGGATCGACAAAGCGCGTTTCGATCCCGAGCCGTTGAAACGTGCCGGCGAGCAGATTGATTGTCCCACCATATAGGTGAGCGGAACTCACGATGTTATCCCCGGCAGCAGCAATGTTCAGGATCGCAAGCATAATCGCAGCTTGCCCCGACGAAGTTGCCAAGGCGGCGATGCCACCCTCCAGAGCCGCAACGCGTTGCTCGAATATATCCGTCGTCGGGTTCATCAACCGCGAATAGGTGCGCCCCTCGCGGCGTAGATCGAAGACGTCCGATGCGTGCTCAATGGATTCGAAAGCATAGGCGTTCGAGAGGTAGATAGGGACAGTTGTTGCAAGGGTCGCCGGATCGCAACGATAGCTGCCATGCAGAACTGCCGTCTCCACATGCAGGGCCGGCGTTGGATCCAGTTGTGTTGCAGGTCCGTTTTTCTGGGATTTAGTCAACATTGGGTCGCTCCGGGAGTACGTTCTTCTCTATAGGTAGCGTTCGCGCCGGCGATCCAGCGTTGTTTGGCGAAGCGCTTCCGATTCTGGTCGCGGATCAGTTTCAAAATCGAAGGTTCGCCATTTGGGCCAGACTGGAATATCCCCCCCGTTTCGGAACAGTGCGTCGCATAGGCGGAGTCCCTCATGCGGATGGCATGTGCTTCGGGTAGACGCCAGAATGGGGTGGTCGGATCGAGATGATGATCGAGATGATAATTGTCGTTGTTGATCGCGGTCAGCCACTTCTCGATATGGCGGCTTTGGCGGTTTCGGGCCATATGCAGGTTCACGTTCTGGTTGTCGATGGAGCTGCAATGCTCAGACATCTCGATAAACCAACCTATGATGTGAAATGAGGTGAGGTAGGGAACGATCCAGAGAAGAACGAATTCCGGGAAGTAGCCATAGCCTAGCGCAAGCATGACGACACAAGTCCAGAATGTGTAGAAGCCCCAGCAATCGAATTCCCAACGCCACTTTCCCCCACGCTTTACCCGCGCTGAACTCTCCTTGCTTGAGAGGGAATCGAGGATCATTTGGTATCTGTTGCGGACCAGATACTTCAGATAGGCGTAGGTTTTCGATCCAAGAAGGGGCAGGATGATGATCTTCCAAACGAAGGAGCGATCCGCTTGTGGTGTGAAAACACCTTCCGTGATGAAGAATTCCAGGTCAGGATCTGCATCGGCTCGGCCGAGGAAGGGGTGATGGCTATAGACGTGGGATTCCTTGTAGGCGAAATGGCGTTGAAAGATGGGCCAAGCAGTTGGCAATGTGCCGAGGAGGAAGTTCAGCAGACGATTCTTTGTCAGCACACCGTGCGCAGAATCGTGCAAAATAGTGGAGATGCCTCGCTGATGGGCGCCGATCATTATCACCGCGAGGGGATAAAACCACCAGCTTACCCTAAGCACCAGCAACGCGCAGGCAGCGATCACCGCATAATCCTTCAGGATATAAAGCGGGCCATGCCAATTGTCAGTTGAAAGCGCCTTGATGTCATTAGTGATGGACCGATCGAAGCGGTGGTGAGTGTACCGGCCGGGCGCTTCGATGCCATTGTAAAGAGGCTGAGCATGAGCGTTCATGAAAACACCTTTTGCTGAGGATTGCAGCGCCACTCTGCGGTATAGGCGTTGACGAAGCGCTCGATGAGATCAGCTTTGACGCTTGGCATAACGATCGCGTGGGCGGAGTTGCCATCGCATGCGAGCTGGTATTCGTTGACAAGCCTCTCGGAAGGTTTTGGAAACACAACCGTCAAGGACCATGGATTGAGCAAAACCGGGACGCCCGCGGAGCGAAGTGCTCCTGCGAAGCCTTCCGCGCGTTCGATGCAGACTCGGGCACTGTTGCGGAAACCGGCGATGTCAAGGCGCATCAGCCGGTTCCAGATCGCGAGAACGGCGTGGCCGTTTCGCGATCCCATCAGGGTCGTATCATCTGAGCGCAAGTAGCTGACAACGGAGGCCACTCGACGGACGTGGTCACGGCGGACTACGAGGACACCGCAGGGCATCGGCGTGCCGATCATCTTGTGACCTGAGGTTGACATGCTATCGACCCCATGCCGGAAAGAGGGGCGGATGCCGCTCGGTAAGCCATCGACAAAGGGAAGGACCATTGCATTCAGAGCGCCATCGACGTGGACAAAGCGTCGCCTCGGATCTATCCCGACTTGGTCCAGAACGCCGATGCAGGACGCGATGTCGTCGTGAGCCCCTTTCATTGTCGTTCCACAGGTCAATGCGAGAATGATGCTGCGATGGCGATTTGCGTGGATAACCTCCGAGAGATCATCCACAGAGATAGCGCCGGAACGATCGGCCCCGCATGTTAAAGCCTCGATCCGGAGGATTCTCGCTGCCTTTGGAAGCGAGTAGTGCGCCTCTGTCGAGTGTATCAGAATAGGATTATCAAGAGTCTCGCGCGCAAGGTATATGGCCCATAGATTACCTTCAGTTCCACTTGCGCCCACAGTTCCCCAGTATTCTTCTGGGTCGGCGCACTCCCAGACCCGCATTGTCCAGTCGACCACCTCGAGCTCTAAGTCACAGACCTCGGTCGCATAGTGTGAACCGACATATGGATCACCCAAGTTATTAACTAGAAATTCGCCGAATTGGGAGATTGGTCTAGGGTCAAAGTCGAGATTATAAGGGTACCCTAGGTGCTTATTGCGCCTGTCAGAAAACTTCTTGCCAAGTTTGCGCAGGGTCGAATCGACATCCTTCCGCCTATCTGAGAGAATATTTTCGTTCTGTTCATATATAATGTTCACACACTTGATCCACAGTTAAATACGGTTACGCATAATCTACACTACGGGACACATTTTATGCTATCATTATTGTGTATCGTGACACTTTTGGATGCCCGTATGCTGTTGAAATCGCCTTGGGGGCGACGATTCGCTGCGGTTAGTGAGCTGACCTACAGCGCCTCACCTCCGCGATCTAAGCAGTGGAAAAAATCTAACCTGGCGCCCGGCTCCTAGCGCATCTGGACTTGAGCTATCAACTAGGTGTGGGCTTGGAACGGTGGCCTGCTGGAGCGCCCAGAACCTCGCCTCATCTGTCCATGGCCCAGTATGTTTGCGACCAACAAAAATCTCACGATCACCAACGACATCGATCTGAGCGTCAACGTGCCGCCGAATACTATCGGACTGATTGTAGCGCCGACGGAGGTTTTGAACGCTTTGAGAGCTGGTATGACGTGAACACATCGAAGTCGATTGTCCCCAGCCCAACCCAGCACTTCGTAGCCGGGTTTGCTTTACGTCTCGTCTCCTGACCATTCGCCGCCTAGGCGGCCGCCTATGTGCGAGCGACATCAGTCGACGAGGCGCGGCGAGGAAACGCACATTTGTTTGTCATGCCAGGTATTGGGGAAATGGGGTGTTCATCTGGCCGGGCAGACTGGCGGTCTGCACAGGGTTGCCTGCAAGGCGTGTCTGCAGGTTGTTCAGGTAACCTTCTGCATAGTGCTGCGCCATGGAAAGCGGCAGATTGATCCCGGCCGTCGCGGCCTCTTCCATCGCCTTCCTCACGAGCCCGTTGCGAATCGCTAGCTTGACCCCGGGTCCCGAGAAAAGGCCGACCGCCTGGGCCGCGACCCCGATGCCAGCTTCTATCAGCGCCTGCTTCATATTGCCTCCGGTAATGGCTGTACGCAGGAGATTTGCGGCCTGGGCCTCGCATGCAAGCGTCATCGATACGAGATCGGCCAGTTGTCCGATACCTGGAATGAAGCTGAGCACTCCGACGGCCGTTGCAGCCCAGTCAAGCGCTTGAGACCACACCTTCAGCGCGGGGTCGACTACGTGCATGAGGGCTCCGCCGTTCTTTTTCGGCGACTTGATGTCAGGCTGGTCCGCAACGCCCATCCTCATGTCTGCGACAGCGTCCTGAGATGCCGCAGTTTCGGGCACATGGAACTTTGGCTGTTGAACGCTGCGGTTGGCAGTAGTCATATTTGTGTAGAAACGGGCAAAGTCTTCTTTGCTGACATTGCCGGAATCGACAGTATGTCCGCCGCCGAAGTCGAAAAACCCATGATGAGTCTTATACCCTGTAATCGAATTGTTAAGCAGACCGAACAGGAGAGGATCTGAAAGAAGCTGCGAAGCAGCTTTACGTACTTCGGGATCCAAGCTCTTATCGTCTGCCATGCTCGAAAGCTTTTCGCGTGTGAGGTCACCGCTCCCAAAAAACAAGTCCTGATGGCTGTTAACTGTCTCGAGCGTGTTCATCTCGGCTTGCGTTAGGCTCATCGACGAAGAAGCCACTTGCAGAAAGTCCTCTTTGTGGACCTTATCTATGTTACCACCGTACAACTGCTTCCAGTCTTCCGGATGATTGACGAAGTATTGAGCCGCCGCGATGACCTGGGGCGGACATTTGCCTGTTTTCGCTTCGCCGTCGACGATCTGTTTTAAGTCGGCCAGACTCAGGTTCTTGGGCAGATATTCCGAGTACCGGTAAAGCTCGCGTAGAGCATCGCTCTTGGTCATGACCGATGGCTGGGTATTTCCGGCGCTGTCGGATGGGATGTAGTTCTCCACATAGCTTTGCGCCTGGCTTTCCTGAAATGCGGCAACTTGTGGGTGATGGTTGGAAAATTCGGACAAGTCCCTCGCGGTGATCTTGCCTCCACAGCGGCCATCGCCCTGCGAGCCGATGGCATAAAAAAGTTCTGGATCCTGTAGCAATGCCTCGATTGCTGCTTTCAGATCCGGCGGCGTAGAGGGGTCATTGGCTTTGGCCTCAAGCGACTCCCAACTGAGTGGGAACTGGTCCTTGTGACGGTTCAGCACTGCGACAATCTGCAACTCAGCTTTAGTCAGCGAGCCACCGTTCCACGTAATTCTCGAGCTGGGTATGGGAGCTGGCGCGACATAATGGTCGTCGATACCAGCCGGTGACTGCGGGGTCTGATCCATTGATTCGATTGCCGCCCTCATATGGGGGGGCAGCAGGTCCAATGGGTGCTGCTGCAAATCCTCTAACGTCGACTCGGCATCCGGCAGCAGCAGGTCCCGGCGAGCTAAGGGACCGGTTCTATCGGCGAGCCCGTAAGTGGACAACATCGCTTCGAAGGACAATGCGCTTTGCTGGGTCTGGGCTAACATAGGCGCGAAAGCTTTGAGGACCGACGCCTGTGCGAGATTAGAGCTGATCAATGGTGAAATGTTGCTGGCCGACATTGTGCATCCTCAGACGTGATGTTGGAATCCCTCTACAAGGACCTCGTCTGAGGTGCTTGCGTTCACGAACGTTGACAATCTTAGAGCCTCACTTGGATTAACCACGCTTTTGATTGTTTCGCTTTCTCACAGCTTCAAGATTCCAGCACAGTGGCGGGCGATGATCGTTGGAGCTGCCGATTCAATCATGAGCGGTTTAGCTTTCGAGAAACTGACGAGCCTCAGACGAATAACAATCAAGAGGTGACCACAGTGAAGTTTTAATTCTGAAGCTCGATCGCATGCTCAAGTTTCATTTCTTGCTCAGCTCAGCCTTCCCGCCAACGTCGTCCTCGGGCGGCACGTCAGAAGTATAAAGGACTTCCGATCCCGCGCTGCGGACGACCGTGGTGGAGGAGCCCCGAAACAATACCATCACCGATTCCTTAGGGGGCGTCTCAGCGACCCGAGGCTGCGCCTGCGCCACTGCTAGGAGACCGTTGAACGTCTGCTCCACGAGCGCGATGAAGCGCGGCGGACCGGACACCAAGACCAGGCCATTTCCCGGCGCGGGTCTCACCAGATAGCGTTCATCAGAGATGTCAAGCTTATCGAGGGCCCCCTTGAAAGCATCAAAGCGAATTGAACTCAACACAAGCATCCGAGTTTGCGCTTCTTTTGCAGCAGACACATAGAGCACAACCCCGTCGTAGTACCATTGGAGATCGTACAGTTTGGTCAGCCGGTCGAGGAACTCGCGCGGCGGCAACTCCGGCATACGCCCGCGGATCCGCCCCTTCACCTCGGTGCTGATGTCGACACTGATATTCAGATTGTTCCCGAATTCCTGCAACGCGACAGAAAGATCCTGATCTAGAACGGTATACCTATAGGGTGTCGAAGGGAGCGTCAGGGGGGCTCCGAGAGTTGTGTGGATTCCGGCGGACAGAAAAAGCCCGACACAGAGAAGTCTCTTCAAGATATGCAGCGCGGTGGATTGGATGGGCGCCCTCGGCATCTCGTCCTGATAAACCAAAGCTGAAATTCTCCCACGTGGTTCAACTCGACTAACGTCACTCTTGAATGGGCAAGCGACGCCGCGGTCAGCGTGTCGTCAGCTCGCCTCAGTAAAAGTCACCGCGTCAAAGAGAAAGCAATCGAGTCCTTGCATGATGATGCCTGTCACGTCAATCTCTGCCAGTCTCCCCAAGGTCGGGTCAACGTCATTCGGCGAGCAGGCTCAGTTTGAGCGCGCTCTAGCGCAGGCGGCTGACTCTATGAAAAATGATATTGCCTCGGCCCCAGCAAGAGTGGCGCCAGTTGCTCCGCCGACGGACGTTTATCGCGCGGCTGCGCAGACGAGCCCACTGGGGGAGCGCGTGCTGCAAACGATTTCTTCGATTTTCCCGGACAATATAGTTACTGCTGCCGCGCCTAACCATGAGGCTGCCCTTGCGAGCGGCGCTCTGCCAGGGCCTGCGCAGAAGCTCCCTGTCGAAGCTGGGGCGGGAACCGAAATGTTGGGAGTTCCGCAAGGAGGGCATGATTTTGAAGTGATGATTGCTGGCCTGCGGGATCTTTACAACGGCGTGACTCAAGTTTCCCTGATTTCCAAAGGGATCAGCGGCATCACCACATCCGTAAACAAACTGTTAAAGGAAGGGTGAGTCACGCGCATGATTGGCTTAGCCCATTGCGACGTAACGAGCAGCTACACGTCTGGCCGGCGAGGGCTTGGCCTTGTCGTGTTGCCACTTCTCCTGGCTTTGAGCGGTTGTAAGGTCGATCTCTATACGCGGTTGCAGGAGCGTGAGGCTAATGAGATGCTCGCGCTTCTGATAGACAACGGAGTTGATGCAGTCCGGGTGGCCGCAAAGGATGGCACCAGCACAATCCAGGTCGACGAAAAGTTGCTCGCCTTCTCGATCAACCTCCTGAATGCAAAGGGGCTGCCGCGCCAATCTTTCAAGAACCTTGGCGAGATATTCCAAGGATCGGGCCTGATTGCCTCGCCGACTGAGGAGCGTGCCCGTTACGTCTATGCCCTGAGCGAAGAGTTGTCGCATACGATCAGCGATATTGATGGCGTGTTTTCTGCACGTGTTCATGTGGTACTGCCGCATAACGACCTGCTGCGAGCGGGCGACACTCCGTCCTCGGCCTCCGTTTTTATCCGCCACGACGCCAAAATGAATCTCTCGGCTCTGCTGCCTAAGATAAAGATGCTCGTCGCCGACAGCATCGAAGGCTTGTCCTACGACAAGGTAGAATTGGTGTTAGTGCCGGTGGAACGGTCCGCACATGAGCAACAGTCCGTACTGGCGACTGGCTTGGCGCAAGCATCTAGGCCAATCCCAGTGCCACTTCTGGCTACCGCGATGGGTGTTGCCGCAGCAGTGTTCGCTGTGGCGTGTTACCTCTTAGTCAGTGTTCTTGGGCATCGGCGCAGGCAATCGACTGGCGAACTATCTGAAGTCCAGGAGCGCTCCAGTGTTTCCGCTGTCGAGGCCATTCGCAAAAAGATACCGGCGCTAGGGCCTAGGTGACATTCCCAATGCCGATAGCGATACAGACTACCCAGCCTGATTTCTCGTTCCAATTGCGTTCCTTTGCCCGGAGCGAGCTTGCTGGATCGGCCCATCCGACGCGTCTTGCCGCCCGTCTTGATCCGGGGTTATCGGCTGCGACATTGCTGCAGTTGCAGAATTGTGCGCGGCTTCAGCCACGACTGGCAGAATTGCTGCTTGACAATGACACGGATTGGAACTTCACCGGATGGGGGCCGGATCTCCTGCACGGCCATGATCCTCGTCGGGCTGCTCTTCTTGCCGGAAGTATTTGGCATGCCCGTTCCCTGCTGAAGCTTGTTTCTCAGCCTGACCTCACCCGGCTTGTTGAATATATCGGCGCTGATGCGCACGCATTTGGCATCCGACATCTGGCGCATGCTATTGCAGACGGATTGATCTCTGATCCGGAAAAACTCGCACTGCAAATTGAACACGATGGGCATGCCTGTCTTGGTACCTGGCTCAACAAACGGCCAGTGCTTGAGCGTAACCGCGTGCTTTTACGTTTGCCGGTCGGGACAGCCGCCGAGAATCCAGCACCTGAGCACGATAATGCCTCAGGCGAGTTGTTTTCGCTCGTGATCGCCCATTTTGAGATGGAGACCCCGGCGATATGACCGCCGACATTTCAGCAGCACCCGTCGCGCCGCAGATGCGCCCATTGGGGCCACTGATACCCGCGAGTGAGCTTAAGATCTGGCACAGCGCCGGAGAAGCGCTTGCCGCAGCACAGCGGCATCAGCAGCGGGTCCGTAACTGGGCACGCGCCGCTTATCAGCGGGAGCGGGCGCGCGGCTACGCCGAGGGGTTGAATGCAGGCGCCGAGGAAATGTCAGGGCTGATTGCACGAGCAGCTACCGAAGCAGCGCGACGCAAGGCAATTCTGGAGCAGGAATTGCCACAGCTCGTCATAGAGATACTAAGCGATCTTTTAGGCGCTTTCGATCCGGGTGAGCTGTTGGTGAGAGCTGTTCGTCACGCGATTGAGCGCAAATACAGCGGCGCTGAAGAAGTTTGCCTCCATGTGTGTCCCACGCAAGTCGATATGCTCGCGTGCGAGTTTGCTGGATGCGACGGACGGGAGAAGCGGCCGAAGGTTCGAATTGATCCGGACCCGACGTTGTCGCCGCAGGAGTGCGTGCTTTGGAGTGAGTATGGCAACGTCGCTCTTGGACTTGATGCACAGATGCGCGCGCTGCGCCTTGGCTTCGGGTCCCTTTCTGACGAAGGAGAACTGTGATCACGCCAGTTACACAGCATAATCTCGAGGGGACCCGTGCTCTCGATCCGGCTATCTCGTCTTTGTGGTCCACGGCAAAGCGAATCGACACGCGTGTCGTGCGGGGACGGATCACAAGGGCCGTCGGCACCCTGGTCCATGCCGTCTTGCCAGGCGCTCGGATTGGGGAACTTTGTCTGCTGCAGGATACGCGAACCGGTCTGTCGCTCGAAGCCGAGGTAATCGGCTTATTGGACAATGGCGTGTTGCTCACGCCGATCGGAGGCTTGGCGGGCCTGTCCAGCCGCGCGGAAGTCGTCTCGACTGGACGAATGCGTGAAGTGCAGGTCGGCCCCGATTTGCTTGGCCGTGTGATTGACAGCCGCTGCCGTCCGCTCGACGGCAAAGGCGAAGTCAAAACCACCGAAACCCGTCCGCTACACGGCAGGGCACCCAATCCAATGACGAGACGCATAGTTGAGCGGCCATTCCCGCTTGGGGTGCGCGCCCTCGATGGTCTCCTCACATGCGGTGAGGGCCAGCGGATCGGGATTTACGGCGAGCCCGGTGGCGGCAAGTCGACGCTAATGTCGCAGATCGTAAAAGGTGCCGCCGCCGACGTTATCATAGTCGCGCTCATAGGCGAGCGCGGCCGCGAAGTACGTGAATTCATCGAGCGGCATCTTGGGGAGGAGGGCCTCCGCCGTGCGATCGTTGTGGTTGAAACCTCCGACCGCTCGGCAACGGAGCGGGCGCAATGTGCTCCTATGGCGACCGCGCTCGCGGAGTACTTCCGCGAACAAGGGCTACGCGTCGCACTCATGTTAGACTCGCTGACGCGCTTCTGCCGTGCAATGCGCGAGATAGGTCTTGCTGCAGGAGAGCCGCCGACCCGGCGGGGCTTTCCTCCTTCCGTTTTTGCCACACTGCCAGGCCTGCTGGAGCGTGCCGGCATGGGTGAACACGGTTCAATCACAGCCTTCTATACTGTACTTGTCGAAGGGAACGGCACAGGCGATCCGATCGCGGAGGAATCGCGCGGCATTCTCGACGGCCATGTCGTCCTCTCACGCGCTCTTGCGGCGCGATCCCATTTCCCAGCTATCGACGTGCTGCAGAGTCGCAGCCGAGTTATGGATGCGGTCGTTTCTGAGACTCATCGCAAGGCAGCATCCTTCTTTCGCGATCTCCTCGCGCGCTATGCAGAGTGCGAGTTTTTGATCAATGTCGGCGAATACAAGCAAGGGGGCGACCCCCTTACTGACCGCGCCGTCGCGTCGATTGGTGAGTTGAGGGAGTTTTTGCGCCAGAGCGAAACCGACGTGTCAGATTTTGAGGAGACGGTCGCATGGATGTCGCGTTTGACCTCGTGAATTATGCTCACGCTTCGAGGATACGGCTTCTGAAGGAAATGCAAGAGCGCGACGCCCGTAGGAAGCTGTCGGATAAGGAAGCTCGGCGCCGCATGGCCATCGTAGCCGCTCAGGATGCCTCTCAGGGGCTTGAAATCGCGCAGCAACAGCGCGCAAGAGAGGAAGCTCAGCTCTACCAAAAACTGATGTCGCTGAACACCTTGTCCAGCGCAGCACTCGACCATCACCACCTTCACATTGAGCGGTTTGCTGCTGAGATCACTCTCAAAGGCCAGGTACTTGACAATGCGCATTTCGCTCAAAAGCAGGCCGAGACAGCGGCGTCTGAGACGAAAGCCCAGTGGGTGAGACGTTCGGAAGCACGGCGCAAATGGCAACAGATCGAGGACGATCTACGGCGCGCCGTCGATATTCATTCGGAAGCCGCAGGTGAGATAGAGGCCGACGATGAGATATTGTTGCGGTTTGGGAGAGGTTCGCTCGTCCAGATGTCGCGCAACCAGATCCGGTAGCCGCAAGTTCTCTGATTGACCCGATTGTGCAGCTTAGAGCCGCTTTGATGACTAGCGTGGCTAGACACACTGTATTCGAACCAGCGTTGACACTGTCCCCCGAGGTCGTCACGTGGGTCAACGATATAGCGGCTTCACGCGGGCCGTTTCAGACGCGTGTCGGCGACAAACAACTATCGGTGTGGATGGAAGGGCTTGTTTGGCAACAGGAATCTTCTGTCATTCCGATGTTTGACTGCATTTGGGACGTGGGAGGTGAAAGGGTCGTCTTGTCGCTGTCTCGACCGCTTGTAGAGGCGTTCGTCTCGACAGTTCAGAGTGACCTTGCTTTCCCTTCCGAGCCAACTGCATCACTCATTCTCGAACTTGCGCTCGAGCCGCTTATCGTTCGACTGGAGGAGAAGATGCACCGGAATGTGCATCTCCTCCGCGTAGGTGAAGCCATGACATTGGCTCCCTATCTCGAACTGGAAATCGTCTTCGGCTCGGTCAATGGCAAGGGTCGCCTGTTCCTCTTCTCGCCTCTTGATGGCTTGGTGCCGTTTGCGTTCCGTGCGCTGGGTGAACTGTTTGCCCGGTTGCCGCGACAACCGCGCGAGCTTTCCCCAGAGCTCCCGGTCATAGTTGCAGGTGAGATCGGCACGCTTCGAGTTTCGGCCGCGCTCCTTCGAAGAGCATCCGCCGGTGATGCTCTGTTGCCAGACATATCGGCGTTCGGCCGTGGCCAAATCGCTCTATCTGTGGGTCAGTTATGGACTAGGGCAGACCTTGAGGGCGACCACCTAATCCTGCGGGGGGCTTTCCGCCCGCGATCACGCCTTTTGGAGAATGCGCATATGATACAGCCCGAATCGCAACTAAGGCCGTCGGATGCCGATCTCGACGACGTCGAGATCGTGCTTGTCTTTGAATGCGGTCGCTGGCCGATCCCATTGGGGGAATTGAGAAGTGCCGGTGATGGGCATGTTTTTGAACTCGGGCGGCCGATCGCCGGTCCGGTGGACATAGTTGCCAATGGTCGGTGTATCGGGCGTGGCGACATCGTGCGCATCGGAGATGAGCTGGGCATCAGACTGCGTGGAAGGTTGGCATGCAATGACTGAGATTCAGCCGGCAGTCCTGGCCCTTCTTGCGGTAACCGCGGGAATCGGTCTTCTAGTCCTAGCTGTCGTCACAACCACGGCGTTTGTAAAAGTATCAGTTGTTCTATTTCTCGTCCGCAACGCGCTCGGGACCCAGACGATACCACCCAACATAGTGCTGTACGCCGCCGCATTGATCCTCACCATGTTCGTTAGCGCGCCTGTTGTTGAACAAACCTATGATCGGATGACCGATCCCAAACTCCGCTATCAGACGTTCGAGGACTGGATTAACGCCGCCAAAGCAGGAAGTCAGCCATTGCTTGACCATCTCAAGAAGTTCACAAACGAAGAGCAGCGACGATTTTTCCTCTCGTCGACGGACAAAGTCTGGCCTGAGGAAATGCGCGCCAGAGTCACACCTGATGATTTCGCAATTCTTGTACCATCTTTTCTGATTTCAGAACTAAAGCGAGCGTTCGAAATCGGCTTCCTCCTGTATCTACCCTTTATCGTAATTGATCTTATCGTAACGACGATTTTGATGGCGATGGGGATGTCGATGGTATCTCCGACGATTATAGCTGTGCCTTTCAAACTATTTTTGTTCGTCGCTATTGATGGCTGGTCGAGATTGATGCACGGACTTGTGCTCAGTTACACGATGTCGGGAGCTTGATTATTACCGGATCCAGTATTCTTGCGCTTATGAGCCAATCATTGGTGGTTTTCATGATCTGGATTCTGCCGCCACTCATTGCATCGGTGATTGTTGGCCTAGCTATTGGCATCATCCAGGCGGCAACGCAGATCCAGGATGAAAGCCTGCCGCTCACCGTGAAGCTCCTGGTCGTTGTCGCGGTAATTGGCTTGTTTGCGCCTGTGCTGAGCGCCCCGCTCATAGAGCTAGCCAACCAGGTCTTTACTGAGTTTCCAGCAATCACACTTGGCTATTAGCCTGCGCCATGTATCTGTCACCCGCCGAGATTCAAATCTTGCTCCATGCGGCTATCGAACTTGTCGCGGCGGCCGGTCTTGGTGCGGCCCGCGCGCTAGGCATTATGCTGATACTTCCTGTATTTACACGGTCTCAGATTGGTGGGCTGGTCCGCGGCTGCCTGGCTGTTGCCTTCGGACTACCCTGCTTGGCACACGTCAGCGACGGGTTGCAGGCGCTGGGTCCGGAAACAAGTCTGATCCAGGTACCCCTGCTCGGACTGAAGGAGGTTTTTGTCGGCTTGCTACTTGGCACTTTTCTCGGGATTCCTTTATGGGGCCTTCAGGCGGCCGGTGAGTTTATAGACAACCAGCGCGGCATCACCAGCCCGTCCACTCAGGCCGACCCAGCAACGAACAGTCAGGCTTCCGCCATGGGAGTATTTCTCGGGATCACTGCAATTACGATCTTCGTTGCGTCGGGAGGTCTGCAAGCTATGATCAGCGCACTCTATGGCAGCTATTTGATCTGGCCCGTGTATCGGTTTCAGCCAACATTGAGCCCCCAAGCCGCTATGGAATTATTCGGACTCCTCGACCACATCATGCGCACGACATTATTGATCTCGGGGCCTGTAGTATTCTTTTTGGGACTGATTGATATTTCAATGATGATGATACGTCGCTTTGCGCCACAATTCAAATCTAGCCAGCTGTCCACTCCGATCAAGAATATCGTCTTTCCGATTATCATGGTTACCTACGCTACCTATTTGCTCGAGGGCATCAAACTGGAGATCACGCAAGCGGATGGCACGCTTGGGTGGCTCGACAAGTTGCTGAAATGAGCGATACGAGCGAAGAGAAGTCACGCGCCGCTACCCCGAAGAAGCTGAGAGAAGCCCGCAAAAGAGGGCAAATACCGCGTAGCTCCGATTTCGTCCGCGCCGCCGCCACTTGCGCTGGGCTCGGCTACTTATGGCTAAGAGGTAGCGTTATCGAAGATAAATGCAAGGAAGCCCTGCTATTAACCGACAAGCTGCAGTACCTGCCTTTCAATGTCGCAGTGCGACAGACACTGGTTCTGCTAGTCGAACTCACCCTGGAAACTGTTGGCCCGCTGCTTTCAGCTCTTTTCGCCACGGTAGTCTTGGCCGGATTACTCGCCAATCGTGGATTTGTATTCTCTCTCGAGCCATTGAAGCCGAAACTTGAAAAAATCAACCCTTTTCAATGGTTCAAGCGCTTGGCGTCTACGCGTTCAGTAGTCGAGGTTGGCAAAACGCTGTTTAAGGTATTGGTCCTTAGCGGCACCTTTTCCCTCTTCTTTTTTGGCTTGTGGAAGACGATGGTCTATCTGCCAGTCTGCGGTATGGGGTGTTTCGGCGTCGTCTTTACCGGAGCGAAACAGCTGATCGGAATTGGCGCCGGCGCACTTCTGATCGGCGGACTGATCGATCTGCTGTTGCAGCGTGCGTTGTATCTGCGCGAAATGCGCATGACTAAGACGGAAGTAACGCGCGAGTTGAAGGAACAGCAAGGGACGCCAGAGTTGAAGGGTGAACGACGGCGCATCCGCGACGAGATGGCTAGCGAGCCTCCGCTCGGTGTGCGTCGCGCCACGCTGGTCTACAGAGGAACGGCGATACTAGTCGGTCTGCGTTACGTCCGTGGTGAGACCGGGGTGCCAATCTTGGTTTGCCGTGCCAAGGGCGAGGCCGCTTCACACATGGTTCGTGAGGCACAGGCTCTGCGTCTCAAAATTGTCGATGATCATGTCCTAGCGCACCAGCTCATCAGCACAACGAAACTGGGCAACGCCGTGCCCATGCAATATTTCGAGCCCATCGCGAGAGCACTCTTGGCCGCAGGCTTGGCCTAGACTATGACTAGAACACGACCGCTGAACGCGGAATCAGAATTGGGATAATATTGATTCGCGGGCGGTTCTTGTAGCGATCTTGTCGTAGCCGTGCCGGTGTTTGCTATGGCGGCGCGACGGGATGACCGGTTCGCCACCCTGGTCGACGATCACGTTGTGCTGCCGGTCGGCATCGTAAGCGCGATCGGCGATTGCCTGAACCGCCGGCAAAACCTCGATCAGTCCCGCGAGCCGGCGCCATGTCATTCTGCTGGCCGGGACCCAGTTCGAAGCGGACCGGCCGGCCGAGCGCGTCTACGACGGCATGGACCTTGTTGCCGAACCCGCCGCGGGAGCGGCCGAGAGCCTGTGCTTCAGATCCTCCTTTTGCGCCGCGCCCGGGCCGCTCGCTGGGGCGCGGATCACGGTCGCACCAAGCATCAGCCATTCCAGGTCGGACCGCACGCGATCACTTCGAACAGCCGGTCGAACACCCTGCCTCAAATCCAGCGGTAGTAATGCCGCTTTGCCGTGCTGGTCAAGTGATCGTCAGCTAGCGGCTCTATCGTGACCCGCCGCGCCTAACCAGCCTCATTCAATGCGAAAAAGGGAGTACGAATCGTATGTATGGTCGAATTAATGGCTCGTTCGATTTCCACTACACGCGTGGTACCGGCGGGCAAACGGACGCGGAAACACAAGAGTTCGCGGACACGTTTGCCCGGATGCACTTAGCCGGGCCGGGTTCCAACGGCGGCTCATCGCCGGCGGCAAGGTATACCCTCGATCCCGAACCTCCGGTGGTGGAAATAGACCTGAGGACTTTCAGGAGGGAGGTGAGGCAATTTCATGGCAAAGAAATCACTGACATCGCCGACAATCCACAAGAGTATTCGGAGTACGTATCCGCACGAGCCCAACGCACTGCGGAGGTTGCTCAACAATACGGCATTTGCCGGGATACTGAGCAAGCTCGATATTTCAGTTACCAATTGGGAAACCAGTGCGTTGGACTGATGAGAACGGAAGGCGGGTTCAGCATGGAAGAGTTCGAATCCCAAAGTTGGCGGGACCAATTTCCCGGTCGAACTGCGACTACCTCCATAGTGGATCTGCAGATCGCTCATCCCCTCGTCGAGAATGCAGGCGATATTCTGCTCGAGCATCAACTTCGGAGGGACGGCGAACGGCCGTTGCTGAACTGGCGCGCGGAAAACCCAGAAGCGAAAGCCCGCGCAGCGACGCTGGGGTTCGTTGAAGTGGATCATTGCGACATGGTCCTTGACCCTATCCAGCATCCCGACAAATGGACGAAGAACAGTGCCGAGAAGTGGCAGCGTGCAGACAAGCCGCCGCTTTATCTCCGTAAATCTGAGGATACCGTGAGCGCACCGTGTTCAACCAGTTACTCTTACGAGACTTACGAGGATGACTTCATGTGATGGCGGGGGCCTCATCTGCCAATACTGGGTCCCTATGGTCATGGACAGGGAGCGAAAGAGGTAGCAAACCCAGGGAGCCAACGAGCGGTTACCCATTCCGTGTAGGGCACAGGCGGAGCAGTGACCACTTAAACGCGGGGTTTCCTTGAGAACTTAGTAGTAGGTTCGATTGGGGATTTTGCTCCCGGAGCCCGTGAACACGTCGAACGGCTCCTTATACATTGAGGCCCCCGCGTCCGTGATGCTCCGGCCTCTTTTTTTGTGCGCCAGGTCTGGCGCTGCTTGGCGGCTGTGGTGGCGGTCAAAGGAGATGGCCCGCCCACGCTTCCGTCGCATTCTGCAACTGAACGAGAGACCATGACCAAGAGCGATGTCGCGACTATTAGGCATCGATTTGGGTAAGAAGAGCTGCAGTCTCGCCGGACCGGATGCGAGCGGAGCAGTTGTTTTGCGGCTAAGGATGACGCGCAACGGCGTTCTTCGGTTTGTCGCTGCCTTGTCGCGATGGGGGCTTGCAGCGGCGCTCACTTTCTTGGTCGGCCCGAAGCGAATATGGACATGACTTGCGCCTGATGCCGCCCGAATTTGTCCAGCCGTGGGTGAAGGCGTGATGCTGACGCGAAAGCGGAAGCAACGACGCGACCGACGATGCGTTTTCGTCTCGCTCAAAGACGCAGCAGGCCCAGCTCGACGTCCAGAGCGTTCACTGCGCTCGCGACAGATTGGTCACGACCCGGCCACGTTGATCAAGCAGATCAGAGCGATACTACTGGAACGCGGAATGATCATTCGAATCGGCGAACGACGCTTTGGCAAAAGCTCCAGGAACTCTTGCCAACCGATGCTGAGATCAGCCCCCGCATGGTCCGATTTCTTCAGAACTTTACGGGATGAATGGGCGGAACTCGATCGCCGCATCAAGGCTTACGACGACGAACTTCTGGCATGCGAAGACGAGCGAGCTCGGCGGCTGACGACCATCCCCGGAATTGGTGTTATCCATGCGACTGCACTTATTGCGGCGATCGGAGATGCGTCCGCCTTCGCAGGTGGACGTGATCTCGCTGTATGGTTGGGTCTCAGCCGCGCCGCACTTGATTGGTGGGAAGAGGAAGATGCTTTATCCAAGCGAGGCAACCGATACTTACGCACATTGCTCATCTGCGGCGCACGAGCGGCACTTGGGCGCCAATCAGCAATCGGCGGTCGGAATGTGGACTCCAGTCCTGCGAAACCGGTCTCATCCAACTATTGTCGCCGTGGCGCTCGCCGCCGCAAAACTGACCGGCATCGTGTGGACTTCGCTGCGCCACGACGAGCGTATGAGTCCGCATACGCGTGAGCACGCTCATAAAGGGCGCTGAAGGGGTGCCGATAATTCTGCGAAGGTGACAGAGAGAGGACGCAACGGTCAAGACCGGCGTCTTGGCAGCCGGGCCGAAAATGTGGCGCTTGATGCCGCAGTCTTTATGACGCCCGAGCCGCGCGGAACCATCGTGGCCAGGAATGACCTGAGACAGTTTGTGCAGACGGGCCATACTTTTCTTGAGGCCCGTCAGCTTCTCGAAAGCTGGGGTTTATAGGTAAGTGTTGTCTGCAATTCGCCGCCAATGGAAAAACAATGGTCACAGCAGTTGGAAGTGGAGTTGACAGCATCGGTGTTTCCCTGGCCCGCACAGGGGGGCATGGACGTTCGAATGGACAGCCGCCGCGCGATTCCGGTAGGCCCCCTGGTTACAACAAGCCGGATGGCGGGAGCGGTCGGGCGGATAGTCCGACCATCGCCGGGGATCACTCGCAATCTGTAAATCAAAGCGAAGCCTTCGAAATAGCTCTTCGTTCGGTTGCGCTGCAACTTATGAACGATGCCATGGCTGATGCCGAGGAAGCCATGGCAGAAACTGAAGAGGATGCCTGACGCTGGGTGGTCCGCGTCAGGAGGTGCGTGCCGTTAGTGACGGCTCAATTCGACAGAAAGGAAACGAATATGCTGTCTAGACTAAGTAGTGTTATGAGTCTAGCTGGAACTGGCGCCGCGGTTGCTGGAAGCGCCGCCGCCCAAGGCGCTGGGGCTGTCGCCTTCCAGGCTCAAATCGCGGAACTAGCGCGGGTTAGCGCGGAGGCCACGGCTAGGAGTATGCAGCTGCGCACGGTCTCGACCCAGCTCCAGACAATCAAGAAGGTGGCGGACGAACGCGTCCAGTAATGCCGATGGTGCTCTCAGGCACCCTGAAGCACAACTGACACCGAAGTGGAACCGAGATGAGCCGCATGCCACTTGCCGTGCGGCTCATCTCTTCGGAGATCATCCGTGAACGACGTCGTTTCCCTTCAATTCAAAGTTCTCTCGGGGCTCTATTGCGAACTGACCGGTACAACGGCTCTAGAAACGAGCTTAATTGGTAGCGGCCTCGATGCCGATATAATCTTCGTCGAGCAAGGACTCGCGTCGCATCATTTTCGTATCACTCGTCTGGACAAATCAATCGAGGTTGAGGCACTTACTGCCGGCCTCAGCATGGAGGGAAACAGGAATATTGCTGCAGGTGAGCGGATTGTCGCGCCCCTTCCTGTCGTCATTCATGCAGGAGCGATGTCCATTCTCTGGTCGGTGCCGGATGCAGCGCCAGCCGATTTGATCGGAATTCCACGCCTCTCGATATCTGTGCTCGCGTTGGTGTTGCTCGGCTCTCTGGGGATCGGGGTGCTCTCGGCGATTTTCTCCGACTACGGCAACGCTGTTGTAGTGAGCGCCCATTTATCTAATGGCGAACGTGAACCCAAGCTGCCTGATAACCGCACTGATGATCAGACTGTCGTGACAGCTGCTAAAGACCTGCAACAGGAAGTCGATAGAGTCGGCCTGCCCAACATCAAGGTCAGCTCCGCTAAGGGTGTTGTGACCGCCGAGGGCACCGTCACATCTGCTTCGGCTATCAGTTGGCATAACGTTCAGCAGTGGTTCGATCATCGCACGAAAGGCGCTCTCGCACTGTTGAATAGAGTGGTTATCGAAGATGAGAAGGCGCCATCCGCTATCGCAGTTGAAGCTGTTTGGCGTGGGCCGCTTCCGTATCTTGTCATCAATGGCGAGAAATATTTTGTCGGCGCTCTTTTGGATGATGGATGGATGGTCGAACGGATCGAGGACGGTCGTGTAATGCTAAGCCGTAATGGCCGCCTTGCTGCACTCCCGTATTAAGTTTCCAGCGCAGGCCCGACGATCTTGGACAGACTTGATGACCGGCCAACTTCGCACCTGTGTTTGGCTCTTATGCGCAGCCAGGGGCTGCAGGGGCCGACCGCACGGACAAGGCGCTTGCGGTCTTGGAGAGCTACGTTGCAACTGCGCAGCAGAGTAGTTCAGAAACGATCGTGAGGGACCTTCATGGCCAACGCCCTGCGTAAATTCATCGAGCATGCGCCGGCCAAGCCCGACTTGATGGTCGCGTTGATGCTGCTTCTGGCCGTCAGTATGATGGTCATGCCAATCCCGGTCGTGGCGGTGGACGCGGCGATAGGGTTCAATATGGGATTGGCTGTACTGCTGCTGATGGCAGCCCTGTATGTCAGCACGCCACTTGATTTTTCCTCTTTGCCCGGCGTCATTTTGATTTCCACGGTATTCCGCCTGGCGCTCACCGTCGCGACGACGCGACTAATCCTGGCCGAGGGCGAGGCAGGCAGCATCATCCACACGTTCGGCAGTTTTGTGATTTCAGGCAATATTGTCGTGGGTTTCGTCATATTTCTGGTAGTGACCATGGTGCAGTTCATGGTCCTGGCGAAAGGCGCCGAACGCGTTGCAGAAGTGGCGGCGCGCTTCACCCTCGATGCTTTGCCAGGCAAGCAAATGGCGATCGACGCAGAGTTGCGGAACGGTCACATCGATGCCGACGAATCCCGTAGGCGGCGCGCCGCATTAGAAAAAGAAAGCAAACTTTATGGCGCGATGGATGGCGCGATGAAGTTTGTGAAGGGCGATTCCATCGCCGGGCTGGTGGTTATCTGCATCAACATGCTGGGTGGAATTTCCATCGGCCTCTTCTCGAAGGGCATGTCCTTCACCCAGGTGCTGCATCACTATACTCTGCTGACGATAGGCGATGCGTTAATCTCGCAGATTCCGGCCCTGCTGCTCTCAATTACAGCGGCAACCATGGTCACTCGTGTAACCGGAGCTTCGAAGCTCAACCTTGGTCAGGACATAGCCAATCAACTCACTGCCAGTACACGAGCATTGCGGTTGGCGGCCTGCGTCCTGGTGGCGATGGGCTTCGTTCCTGGTTTCCCTCTACCTGTCTTTTTTATTTTGGCCGTAGTCTTCGCTGCGGCAAGCTTCGTCAATCGTGACGTCCTGGGTGCCGACAATGTCGATGTTACAACTGTAACTTCAGCTGAGTCTCAAATGCAAAACGTGGCTGTGCAGGCAAACCCCATCGCGCTCTTCCTCGCGCCAAGCCTTACGAATGCGATCGACCAGGTCGAATTGCGGCAGCGCATTGCGCGTGTTTCGCAACTAGTCTCGGCCGATCTCGGCATTATCGTTCCTCCCATCCCAGTCGCTGTCGACCAGCAGTTGCCCGAGTCGCAATTCAGGATAGATGTCGAAGGCGTGCCAGTCGAACAGGATCTAATTAATCCGGCGCAGCTTTCCCTCGCGGACGATCTGACGAACATTGAATCAAGTGGCATCCCGTTTCGGCATGATCCTGAAACGCACAGAATCTGGGTTGAACAAAGCCACGCACCAGCGCTCAAAGCAGCCGGTATTGGGCATCATGGTCCTAGCGAACTTCTCGCGTTGCGTGTCCATTCCACATTGACTTACCATGCGCCGCGCTTGGTGGGCATCCAAGAGACCCGCCAACTACTGGGCCGGATGGAGCGGGAATATTCAGATCTCGTGAAGGAGGTGCTGCGTACCACGCCTGTCCCCCGGATTGCAGATGTGCTGCGCCGCCTGTTGGATGAAGGTATACCGATCCGAAACACCCGGCTCGTCTTGGAGGCATTGGCCGAATGGAGCGAACGTGAGCAAAACGTCGCGCTGCTCACGGAATACGTTCGTTCTGGAATGAAGCGGCAGATCTGTCACCGCTATGGCAAAAACGGTGTCCTGCTTGCCTTCGTCTTGGAACGCGAGGCTGAGGATGTCGTGCGTAGCGCGGTTCGGGAAACGGCTGCGGGCCCCTACCTCGTATTAGAGGAGCGGCAAAGCGAGGCGCTGCTGTCACAGATGCGGCAGATCTTTTCGAGAAAAGCACCGGGTCAGACGCGCCCGATCGTCTTAACTTCAATGGATGTCCGACGCTTCGTCCGCGGTTTTCTCACCCGAAACGGTATCGACCTTGCCGTGCTGTCTTATCAGGACCTCGCCTCCGATTTTAAAATTGAGCCCGCCGGATCCGTCAGGCTCCCCTCTGGAACCATTAGTGCAACGTCAGGGGAACCTCGCAGTATCCGCCTTCCTGCCACTACTGGATGATAGGTGAGAACCAAGCATGAATTCACATGAGAATACAGTCGCTGCGCCGTTACTTTCATTTCGTTTGACCTTAGTTCTCTTCGCAGTGTTCGCCATCCTGTCTCTCGGCGGTTGCGCTAGCTGGGATAAGCCCGTTCTTTCAGTGAAGGAGACGTCGACCCCACAATTGCTCGGCGCCAATCAAATCGATGCGGCTATGCGCCAACGCATTTTGCGCGCAGTCGGTCAGGATGCTGAAGAGCTGGCTTCGCGGGATGATCTGAAGCGGCATCCACGCAACGTCGATGCCGCAATCCGTCTCACAAAAGCGTTGGTGGCGCAAAAACGCCCGCATGAGGCGCTTCCGGCATTAGACAACGTCTTAGTTGCTGCCCCGGGCAATTTGCGTGCATTGAATGCGAAGGCAGTCATCTTGGACATTGAGGGGCGGCATGACGCGGCACAAGAGCTGTATCGGAAAGCTCTCGAAACGGACCCAGAGAATGAGATGTTGCACCATAATCTCAATCTGTCTCTTGCGTATGAAGGGAAGTCCGAACAGAGTTCGTTGCTGCAATCCCGATAGAGCAGTAAGACGGCCATTCGCCTTTAAGAAGCAGACACAGCAGTCGTCCGGCGAGAACATCGGCACGAGTATTTGCTCCCACATAACCCCGGAAGGCCCGTGCCGTTCATCGTGTCATCGAGCACCATCGGCGCGGTCACTCCGGAAAGTCGCAGAGCCCCGGTGAAGGACGTCGTTTTCCAGTGCTGGGGTGGACGCCCCCCGACGTTGAGAAAGGATGACACCTTCTGTGGTGCCGATGTTCCTGGCGCCATCAAGAAGTTGGTCTCGCGAGGTTTTGTCTTCAGGAGAAGCACGTCGGTGAAGGCCCTCTGTCGACCGGACGATGATGAAGGTGGTCCATGTTTCCTGCAGGCGACTTGGCTTGGCCGCTCTTAGAGCTACGTGGATGTCGGCTTCTCCGGTAATCACATCAAGGGGGATGCCCAACTTGTACAGCCGACGGAGCGTTAGCATTCACAAGTCTCAGTGGTTCTGCCGAGAACGGTCACAGCGGCGGAGACAAGCTCAATAAGAAACGAAAGACCAAGAACGTTGGGACTCGAAACGGTTCCCTAAGCTTCAAGGAAGCCGAAACCACGAATGATTGACGCTCTTGTAGCATTCGTAACGACGGAGCCGGCATCTACGTCTGTGGATCCTCCTTGCGCTGGACGTCAGCGTATCGAATGCCGTATTCTACGGCAATAATTGCTGCTTCTTGGCGGTCGAGCCGCGTCAATGAGATCCCATAGTGCTGACTGAGCATGCAACACGTTCATCCACGGTATGGATGATATTTATGCAAAAACTCGATTTTTCCATTCTCGCGAAATTCGATTAAGAAAGCTCGGAGAAGTTGGAGTCAGAGTGGAAATCAGACACAGGCCAAGCAGATATGATTGGCAATCCGTCCTCGGATGCATTGAGGCAGGCTTCATGAGCGAATTCAAGTGGGGTCATATTCGCGGCGAGCTGAATTGTCGGCTCGTGCAACGGCACCTCAACTATAGCCACGGGCAGCGAAATCTCGGGTGCTCACCTGCACGTGCGTGGTCTCGAGTACATCACAAGTCATCGCTCGGGCTAGCTCGGTGCGACGCGAGTCGAGAGGCGTCGCCTCCGAGGGGGGCGCTGATTTGGCGATCTATAGGCCGTTCTGGGACGAGCGCGGCAACATAACTGATCTTTGCTTTACAACCGAACGCAACGCCGCCCCGCCAAGCGTTTTCTGAGGAGACCTGCTCCGGCTTGAAGGAGTTTAGAGATGCAAGAAGCATCAATCAGTCGATGGCGAATGAATTCGGAAGACACTTCCCGAGATACTGCATCGCCAAGTATGGCATCTCAACGGCTCAGTTGACCGCACCCCTACTCAGTTTAACGCGGGCTCAATCTTGTGGCCCACAAACACCACTCACGAGGAGAAGACATCCATGGATCAGCCCGCTTGGAAGAATCCGCGCACGGCCCTGATCGTCGATGGCAGTGACGCCGCGCGGCAACGGAGTATACTGAATCTGGCGTCCGTTGACCTGAACCTGCTAGTGGAGCTCGAGGCGTTACTGCAGTACCGAAACATCACGCATGCGGCTCAACATGTCGGTAGGAGCCAACCTGCAATGAGTCGAGCCCTATCAAGGCTGCGTGACATGTTCAATGACGATCTATTGGTTCGCGGCTCAAGTGGCCTGGTCCCAACACCGCAGGCCGAACACTTGGCGCAAATGCTGCCGTCGGTGTTGAATGCGATCCGCGAACTGGTGAACCGCAGTTCCGGCGTAAGGGTTTGGCGGTCGAAAGTGACAATGGCGATGCCCGATCACCAATCGCTCGTTCTGCTACCACATCTATTGCCGCGTCTCGGCGAGCGTATGCCTCATATTGACATCGTCACCGAGCCACTATTGGACGGCGCGCTACGGCGCCTCGAGCAAGGTGATATCGACTTGGTGGTCGGGCAGATCGGTGCCGCTCCTCCAGGCTACTTGCGGCGCGGTCTCTATGCCGACCGTTTCACTTGCCTGCTTCGCCGCGACCACCCTGCATTGGAGCAGGAGTGGAGCGTCGGGACCTTCGCGGCGCTTCGTCACGCCTCTATTGCCTCGGACTCCAACGAGGGCTTGGGTCAAGTCTATGATGGACTAGCCAAGTTTGGGCTACCCGGCCCGATAGTGGTTTCCAATGTATTGACTGCGGCAGTTGTAGTGGCGGTGACTGACCTAGTGCTGATGGTGCCGAACCGAGTTGCAACCCGAGTCGCGACTATGCTGCCGCTCGCCACTATCGATCCACCCGTGGAACTGAAGCCTTACGAAGTGGCGTTGTTCTGGCACCGACGGTGCCATCACGACTCGGAACATCGCTTGCTGCGTCGCGAAATCGCCGCTGCAGCGCGGATGGGCCGACTAGACGTATCACAAGAACCAAATGGCGAGACGGCTGAATGATAGTTGAACTAAACGCTGACGGGGAGGGTGCAGCGCACTTGGATCCGGCTCGTCGACGACGGCCTGCGCATAGCAGAGGCACCGCTTTCCGCCTTTGGGTCGCCATGAACGGGTGTAGGTTAACACCGGCACTGCCGGTGTTTTGATCACCGCCATTGTGACGCCTCCAAAAAGTCTTCTCACGAATGCGAACATGCTCGCAAGCCCCCATAACGACGAAGTTGGCGGAGTTGAGTGCATACTTGAGAATCTGCTCAACTCGTCGCCCGGCTTTCGGCGGCCGGGAGATCATGTCTTTTAATGCTGTGCGAGCGAGACATGTAGAAAGATCAGCACTCGGTTCTTGTGCCTTTTTTCAGTAGTCCTATCAACTTGCAGGAGGGTCACTTGCTCGGCGTTCACCATCATTTCCAAAGCTTTGAGGGACCGCTCTCGCGGACTCAATGGTCGACTCCACGCGACGAGAATCTTTTTTGGGCGCAATGGTAGACGAGTTGTCGCGAGGACAACTGGCCGCACCGAATAGAAGAGCACCGTCGATCGGGCGCATCTGCGCTCAAGCTTATCGGCTTGATCTTGAGGATGTTCACGCCTTCCAGGCCTGTCCGCCATCATGGCCGGAGGTCCCCTTCACGCGAAGACGCGCGCTTCCTGCGCACAACATAGGAGTCCATCTCATGAAACATTCAATCCGTAACATCGGCCCTAAGGACACGTCTCAGGGCCACGTCGAAATAGGTGACGCTGTCCGGCGATCTCGCGAAGCAGTCGGGTATAGTGTCGACGACCTCGCATTAACATGCGGTCTGACCTGCGCCGAAATTATAGGGATTGAACTAGGTGCTGATGCCGACCCGGGCAGGCTCAGACGCATAGCCGCCGCACTTCGAGTGCCAACGTCCACTTTCGCACTGAAGTAGTCTGATACTAGCATTCATAAACTACGAAATATTGAATTTGTTTAATGAAGTCTCAGCTTTGCGCGGCGAACCAAGCAATCCGGGATCATGCCACCGATGCCAAGCCCCTTGCGCTCAGTGGAGAAGCGTGTTGAGTCTAGGAAGATGGAAACCATAGCGGCAGCACATCGGCCGCGGCCAATTTTGTCTTGGCACTTGACCTCAGTAGCGCCGCCGGCTTCAAATGCGCATTGTTTGGAGACTCGTGCAAGTTCACTCACGTGCTGGAGGGGGCATGCTGCAAAAATTTGAACGCTACCCGCTCACCTTTGGACCCACGCCTATCGAGAAGCTTGACCGCCTCGCAAACCATCTCGGCGGTCAAGTTGAAATCTACGCCAAGCGCGAAGATTGCAATTCCGGTCTTGCGTTTGGGGGAAACAAGCTCCGCAAGCTCGAATACATAGTCCCCGACGCGATTGCCACCCATGCCGACACGCTCGTTTCAATAGGCGGTGTGCAGTCGAACCACACGCGGATGGTCGCTGCGGTGGCAGCCAAAATCGGCATGAAATGCCTACTGGTGCAGGAGAGCTGGGTGCCGCATGAGGATGCGGTCTATGATCGGGTCGGCAACATTCTCTTGAGCCGCATCATGGGGGCGGAAGTGCGCTTAGTCGACGACGGCTTTGACATTGGTATCCGCCCCAGTTGGGAAAAGGCGCTAAACGAAGTTAAATCTAGAGGTGGCAGGCCCTATGCCATTCCGGCCGGAGCATCCATTCACCGATATGGCGGCCTTGGCTACGTGGGCTTTGCGGAGGAGGTGCGGGCCCAAGAGAAAGAGCTCGGCTTCGCCTTCGACTACATTCTAGTATGCACGGTCACGGGGTCGACACATGCCGGCATGCTCGTCGGATTTGCCAAGGACGGAAGACAGCGCAACGTGATCGGCATCGACGCCTCCGCCACTCCCGCGCAAACCAAAGCGCAGGTGCTTGAGATTGCCCAGCGTACAGCAGATCTCATCGACCGGGGCATGGAAATTAACGAGGACGATGTGATCCTACTGGAGGAATATGCACGCCCGTGTTATGGCCTTCCGTCCGAAAAGACTAAGGAGGCTATCCGCCTGTGCGCACGACTTGAGGGCATGATCACTGACCCAGTTTACGAGGGTAAATCCATGCAGGGTATGATCGATCTCGTCAAGAAGGGCTTCTTTCCCGGGGGATCGCGCCTTCTATATGTGCACCTCGGTGGCGCGCCTGCTGTAAATGGATACAGCTATGCCTTCCGCAAAGGCTGACGAGAAACATCTGGGAATATCTGCGCAAGGACGACCTCACTATCACCGTCTGCGCCCAGTTGCGTGACTTGATGAAGGCGACGATGCTCTTGTCGTTGGCGAACAAGTTCCAGGCATGACAGCACTTCTTAACCGTCGTCAGCAGCACATTGGCGGCCTCGTAGAGATAGTGCCGGTTTTCGGCCGATTGATAGCGTTTCTTGCTCGGCCCGAGGTAGGCGCCAATGTCGCGCGTCATTCGAAACCGCTCAACGTTCTGCGATAAAGGCCAGCGCCGTGATCGGCCCGACCCCCGGCACGCTCATCCAAACGCTAGGCGATCTCATGGCGGCGCGACAGTTCCTTGAGGACACGTTGAGCTTGGTCAATAACGCCTCGATCGAGGCCAAGGCCAGTAACGCCTTGATGCTCGCATGCGTTAAAGGGTCGCTCCGCGTCGACGACGCACACGACCGTCCGCTTGCCACCGACATCCAATCCTGCAAACATCGCAAGCGCTGCTCTCCATTCGTTCCTTACGAATCACCAGCGAAAGGGTCACCCTTCTGCCGGGGAGCAGCAACCTCATGTACGGTATGTATAACCCATCGACCCGATGGCCAAACTCTTTCCATCAAACGTTCGTGCTCCTCAAGTTCCGGTACCGTGCCAATGCCCAGAGCGGAAAGAACTTTGAGTAGCCGTGATATCGCAAATAAAATACGCGTGGAAAACCCGTGGCGGTGTAGCGCTGCTCATCCCATAGGCCGTCCTCGGTTTGTGTGCTTTTTAGGTATTTCACCCCCCGTGCGACGGCCGGATGCTCTACCTCGCCGGCCGCCATCAGCCCGAGCAAGGCCCACGCCGTTTGGGAGGACGTGGAAGGCGCGTGCTCATATCCCTTATAGTCGAGTCGATAGCTGATCGCATCCTCGCCCCAGCCGCCGTCCCGACTCTGGATGGATACCAGCCATTCCACCGCCTTTCGTATCATGGGGTCCTTTTGATCGATACCTGCGACATTTAGCGCAGACAACACCGACCAGGTCCCATAGATGTAGTTCAGGCCCCAGCGGCCGTACCATGAACCCTCCGCGTGTTGGGTGCGGCGCAAATAGGCAATCCCATCGGCCACTGCCTTGCTGCTTTGGGCGGTTTCGCCGAGTTGGGCCAGCAGCGAGATGCACCGCGCGGTGACGTCCTCGGTCGGCGGGTCGAGCAGCGCGCCATGGTCGGCGAACGGAAGGTTGTTGAGATAATATTCGAGATTGTTGACGTCGAAGGCGGCCCAGCCGCCATCCCGGCTTTGCATGCCTTCGATCCATTCCCGACCACGTGCGATCGCGGTGTCATATTCCTTGCTGCCAACGTGCCGCTGCGCGCGGTCCATGGCCATGACCACCACTGCGGTGTCATCGAGATCGGGATAGTGCGCGTTGTTGTACTGAAACGCCCAGCCGCCCGGCCTGATGCCGGGGGCCTTCACCGCCCAGTCGCCCTTCACGTCCAGCACCTGCCGCGGCTTCAGCCAGTCGAGGCCCTGCTTGGCCTTCGCCACGGCGTTAGCGCCGCCCGCCTCCTGCAGCGCGTGGCAGGTCAGCGCGGTGTCCCAGACCGGCGACAGGCACGGCTGACAATAGGCCTCTACCTCGCCGATCACCAAGAGCTTGTCAATGGCGCGGCGTGTGATCGCGCGCGGCGGAAAATGCTCGTCCTTGCCAAGCGCGTCATACATCATCACTATATTGGCCATCGATGGATAGATCGCGCCCATGCCATCTTCACCGTTGAGCCGCTCTTCGGTGAAGGCGAGCGCACTCGCGATCGCGCGCTCACGAAGTTTCTTCGGAAGAAGCGGCTCGATAACGCGCAGGATGCAGTCGATGCCACGGAACAGCAAGAACCAGCACCAGCTCTGGTGTGGCGCCTTCGGCGTCATGCCAACACTCTTGGGGTCCTGAAGGAACAGTTCTTCGATGTCGACAGCCCTAGGATTCTTCGCACGCGGCTTCAGCGCTGCAAGAACCATCAACGGCACAATAGTGGTGCGCCCCCAATAGGAAATCTTGTTGAGGTGGAACGGCGACCAGATTGGCAGCAGCACGATCTCGATTGGCAGAACCGGCACCGCGCGCCAGCCGACTGTACCATAGAGCGCGAGCAGGAAACGCGTGAATACGTTGCTATTAGCGGCGCCGCCGCGCGCGCGGATCGCCTCGCGCGCCTTCACCATATGAGCCGCGTCGACGGAATCTCCGATCATCTTGAGCGCGAAGTAAGACTTCACGCTTGCGCTCATGTCGAAGGGCCCGTCGTGCACCAGCGGCCAGCCGCCGTGCGCGCCTTGAGTGCGCCGCAGATAATTGGCGAATTTGGCTTCGAGCACGACATCGATGGGCTCGGCTAGGTAATGGCGTAGCAGGATGTATTCGGAAGGGATGGTGGAATCCGCTTCCAGTTCGAACACCCAGTGGCCATCGGCACGACGATAACCGAGCAGCGCCTCGGTGGCTGAGGCAATGCTCATTTCCAGTGCGGCGGGATCGATGGCAGTGCGATTTCCGGAATGCTTATTCACTGACTTCCTCTGTGTTCGGCTGGGCGCAAAACAGTGCGGCCTTAAGGATCAGGTGTTTGCCTCTGAAAGAGCCAGATCGGCGGCACGGTGACCCGACCGCACCGCTCCCTCGATGGTTGCCGGCAAGCCGGTTGCGGTCCAGTCGCCAGCAAGGAACAGGTTTTTGCAACCGGTCACGGTCCCTGGCCGCAGCGCGTTCTGCTCCGGGGTGGCCTCGAATGTGGCACGGCGCTCACGCACGATCTGCCATCGCGGTAGTTCGCCAGCGATCCGGCAGGCCTCGCAGACGTCGCGCCAGATCGCCTGCACCAGCTCCTCACGCGGAATGTCGAGCAGGCGGTCGCCATTGCTAATGGTGACTGAAAGCCGTTGCGGATAGGCGAACAGCCACTCCACGAGCCCGCCGACCACACCGAGGATCGGAGCCGCACCGCGTGGCGGATCGAAGCGGAAATGCGCATTGACGATGGCGCGGAATTTGGTCGGTGTCTTCAGGCCCGGCAGGAGCGTCGCAGCCGCCTGCGGCGGCACGGCGAGGATCACGGCGTCGTCGAGGGTGATCGCGATCTTGTCGTCACCGAAATCAAGTTCGCTGATGTGCTCGCCCGATCTTCCAAGGTTGCGCAGCCTATGGCTGAGGCGCACGATGGCGCCCCGCCTCGCGAGGAGCTTGACCGCCGGCTCGACCAGAACGGCGCTTATTCCGTCGCGCGCGACAAGCGGACGACAAGCCTCGCCGCCCGCGAGCAGCGTTTCCCGCATGATGGCGCCGGCAAGTCCTGCCGCGCCCTCCGGCGGATCGCAATTCAGGGCGGCGAGCAGCAGCGGCTGTACCAGACGCCGGTAGAGCATGCCATCGCAGGGAATAGTGTTGCCCACCAGTTCGTCCGCGCCGGCCCATAGGATTGGTGCAAGCTTCAGATAATCCAACAGCCCGGTGTCGGGGACGCGACGCGCCTTGTCGAATACCCAGGTCGGAAGCCTGCCGCCGCCGAGATCGACCTGCCAGCCCTGTCCGGTAGAGATGTCGACGAAGGGAAACTTTGCTCTCGACGGGCCGACAAGACCGGATTCCGTCCCGATCGCACGGGCGTAGTTGCGCACATAACAGTTGCCCGAGAGAACCAGATGGTTGCCGTTGTCGATCGTGAGATTGGTGGCGGAATCGAAAAAGGAGCGGCAGCGGCCACCGGCCTGTTGCGTCGCTTCGTAGACATGCACCTGCAGGCCGGCATTGCTCAGTTGCACGGCCGCGGAAAGGCCGGAAATCCCGGCGCCAATAATGTGAACGTTTCTTGGCATCACATCACATGAAAGCGTAACGGAGAAGAATGGCGAGCTTCGTGAGTTTGGTAACACGCACCGGCTCCCGGGGAGCCGCGAAACCCCTTGTCAGCAGCAGGTCAAGGATCGCGCGGTAGTATTTGGACATGATAGTGGGCGCGCGTACCACTCGGCGTGGGTTGCGGTTCATAATTTCGTCGGCTTTGGCAAAATGCATCGTAGCGCGTTGGGCAAGCGGTGCGCACGCCTTGGGCAGCGCCTTGTCGACGATGACTTTATGTGGGTCGTTGCTGGTGATACCGGCGTGATAGAGGTCCTCGCGTGGTATGTAGAGCCGCCCCAGCCCAGCATCCTCGTCGATGTCGCGCAGGATGTTGGTGAGCTGTAGCGCACGCCCGAGGTGATGCGCAAGTGCAATGCCATCCTCCTCGCTCAAACCGAACACGCGCACCGACAACCTTCCAACAGCGCTGGCGACACGGTCGCAATAGAGATCGAGGGTTGCCATGTTAGGCGCACGGATGTCCTGTAGCACGTCCATTTCCATGCCGTCGACAATTGCTAGGAAATCCTCGCGCTTCAGCTCGAAGGTCGTTAGCGAGGCGACATAGTCCTTCAGCCGTGGCGGCGGCACACCTTGGTAGAGCGCGTTAATGTGAGCGCGCCATTGCTGAAGCGCAGCAAGGCGGCGCTCGCGCGGCTCGTGGGAGTCGGCGACGTCGTCGACCTGGCGGCAGAAGCTGTAGATCTGGAATATCGCCTCACGCTGTTCCGGCGGCAGGGTGCGCATTGCCGGATAGAACGAGCTGCCAAGGGCCGTAGTGCGGTGGTTCGCGTGGGCCGCCGCCTCCGCCCTCATGCGCCGACGGTCGTCTTAGATCGCGTTCCGCGGCCGAGCGCACGGCGCGCGGCTTCGTTTGCCACTGCGCCCGCGCCATGAACCAGCAGCTCAAGCGGCGACAGATGCACACGCCCGCTTAGGGGATCGCGCACCTTCAGCATCGACACGATCTTATCGGCAAAGGAGAGTATGGCGGAAACCTCGAGCCCGAGACGGAAGTCCTTCACTTGCGGCACCAGCGCTGCGCCCTCGTTGAGCAGCGCCTCGGTCTTCACTGCAAGTGCATGCAGGCATTGTAGCAGCCGCGACGAGGATTTTGCGCCGCCCAGCTCTTCGACGGAGGCACCGCTGGCCACCAGCGCATCGCGCGGAATGTAGACGCGATTGAGATCGCGGAAATCCATGCCGCAATCCTGAAGGTGGTTGTTGACCTGCAGTCCCGCGCACAACACATCCGATGCGGGCCAGGTCGAGGTACTTTCGCCGTGGACGTCGAGCACGAATCGGCCGACCGGCATTGCCGAGTAGCGGCAATAGTGGATCACCTCGTCCCAGTTCTCGTAACGCTGCTTAGTCACGTCCATTCGGAAGGCGGTGAGCAGATCGAGTGGATGACGCGGCGGCATGCCGCGCCCAGCCAGCGCAGTGCGCAGGCGTACAGCTTCGGCTCGCGTTTCGCCCTTGCCGAGCAGCTCGGCCTCCAGAAGGTCGAGGTATCGAAGCTTCTCGTCCGCTGCGAGCGTGGCGTGATCGGCGATGTCATCCGCCGTGCGAACGAAGCGGTAGAAGGCAAGAATCAGCGCTCGGTGCCGCGGATGGATGATCCACGAGGCAATGGGGAAATTTTTTTCGCGATGGTTTTTGTCCGGCCTCGGGCCGCTGCCGCTCGTCATTGAATTGCACCGTCATCGGTTTTGCGGGCGAGGGATGCTACTCAGCCAAAGTCGTGAGCGATCGGCGCGCATTCAACTCATGCCCGAGAATGATCCGTTCCGAATCCGATATCTTTTGAGTGCTGATCCGTCTCGCAGTATTCATTGCTGAAACCGTAAGATGAACCTAGGTCCCAGTAGCTAAAGGCGATGCGACTACCGCACACTATGAATATACCACATCCCCGCCGTCCAAAGATGTCCCACCACCCAAGTATCACGCGATCATCTTCTTCGTGGATGAACTCCGGAGTGCAAATCGTCTCCGCAATCGCGCGATCTTGCTGGAACATCTTTTGGATGGCCGTGCGTCCAACAACAGGGCGCTGCATCGGCCGGAGGCTCATTCCATCTTCATTGTACAGTTCAGCCAGAGCAATTGCATCACCCGTGTTGAATCGTCGAATCCACTCTTCGACCGTCCTGCGCGGTTTCATTGAAAAGCTCCTTTCTCAAGACCTTTGCTACCACCGTCCGTCAGATGGGATCCGGCGTATGCGAGTTGTTGGTTCGAGTAAGTCTGAGGTGGCGTCGCCCGACTAGAGCCCACACACATATCCAAAGTGAAGCACAAGGCGGCGCATGTGCGAACATCCCCCATCGAATTACAGCCGCAGCGGTAGAGCTGCCCTTTGGACAAGATTGGAAGCGCCGCCTCTCGTTCCGCGGTTACAGCCGACGTCCACGATGATAACGCGATCCGGATTCTACAAACTTTCGGTGCACCCTTCGCGAACACGTGGGGTCCGGCACGGCCTGGAGAAAATCACGCATGGCCAGCTCGTGGCAGGGTTCTTTTAAGAACGCCAACTATAACTCGAACTCGCCAATACAGCTTTGATCCGCGCCGGTGAACCTCGAGACCTGAATCAGATGTATTTTCACCAGAGTTTCACATGGGTCTAGATTTAGGGAAATCCATTGTTTCAATGACAGACATCCATACGGTAGATTCACAGCCGCCTATGATTCAGCCGCAGACTCTGGTACAGTCAGAACGTCGCGGTTCCCAAAATTGAAGGGCCTATCGGTGATCGTCTCGACACCGAGCTTTTGATGCGCGCCTTTCTCGGCTGGCTGGGCGGCGAGAAGGGCCACTGCAGTATGGCAGTGATCCCCCAGTCGATGAGGAGGACGCACGGCAGCCGAACCGCGAGCGGGACCGCCTGGTGCGCGAGGGGACGCGGATCGTGAATCGCATAAAGGCGATCTTCGCCCGCTCCGGTATTCGCGCCTTCAAACCCATTTTTGCGCAATGCCAAGCAGCTGGAATCTCTCCGGGCGCAAAAGGCACTTTGTTGCCAGAGAACACGCGCGCCGAACTAAGCCGCAACATTGCCCGAACCGGCTGCTGACGAACAGATCCGCGAGATCGAACGCGAGCGCTTGGATCAACTCGCTGCAGCTTCACGGCACCGGCGATCGAGTCAAGGCGCGGATCATTGGGTCGGCGTCGACAGGGCAGACATGCTGGCCCATCAGATTTTGTCGCCCGGCTTTCGCGATCGAACAGCCATCACCGGCACGCGGCAGTCAAGCAAGCCCGATTCTCATCGATCTCGACAGCGCCCAGACCAAGCTGTGCTGCTCGGAAAGCAACTCCTAATCAACCGCAGCAATTGACGTTCCCGATCGCCAACAATGTGGCGAAGTATATCGCCATCCGGCCGGCACTGTTCATCACCGCCTACCCTGGCCTCCAAATTCCGAGGCAATCCGCCCCCGTTGGACGGCTCTGGAGTGGGTCCCCTGCGGATGTGAAGTTCCATCCTTCGACTGTCATGAGGGGAGGAACGGGATGCCGGCGGAGAGATTGGAGATGCGGCGGGTTCGCGAGATACTGAGGTATCGCTTTGAGCAGGGGCTTGGCCGAAAGTCGATAGCGATGTAGTAACCCGTATCGATGCTTGGTGGTGTGGGAGGAGCGGACGCCGCGGGGCGTCCCGCCAATCCGATCAATGCCAAAAATCACCGACCCGCTTTAATTGTCAGCCACGTTGCTGACAAACCATTCGTAGGATCTGGCCAGTCCCACCTCAAGCGAGGTCTTCGGGCGCCAACCCATCGACTCGAGTCTTTCGCTAGATAAAAGCTTTCGGGGCGTACCGTCCGGCTTGGATGTGTCAAACACTATATCGCCTTCGAAACCAACAACATCGCAGACGAGGTGGGCTAGCTCAATGATAGTTATGTGGTTCCCGGAACCTATATTGATGTGCGCCTCCTCCGAATAATGTTTAAGCAGAAAAACCAAGGCATCGGCGCAGTCTTCACTGTACAAGAAGTCTCGAGTAGGCGTGCCGCTTCCCCATATAGACAAGCACTCAAGGCCTTTAATCTTTGCCTCATGTGCTTTGCGTATTAAGGCGGGCACGACGTGGCTGGAGGCAAGGTCGAAGTTATCACGTGGGCCATAGAGATTTGTCGGCATAGCTGATATAAAGTTTGCGCCGTATTGCTTACGATAGGCCTGACACAACTTGACGCCGGCAATTTTGGCGATTGCGTACCACTCGTTGGTTGGCTCAAGCGGCCCGCTCAATAGAGCCTCTTCCTTTATGGGCTGCGACGCATACTTCGGATATATGCAACTGGATCCAAGGAAAAGAAGCTTTTCAACGCCACTGCGAAAGGAGGCCTCGATAACATTAGCCTCCATAATAAGATTTTGATAGATGAAGTCGGCCGGCATAGTATCATTTGCCAGTATCCCACCCACCTTCGCTGCCGCCATTATGACCGCATTCGGCTTTTCCGTTGATAGAAATTTCTCAACTTCCTCTTGCCGGGTGAGGTCAAGCGTCTGCCTATCGGCAACGATGACTTCGCAATTCTCGGAGGCAAGCGATCGAATTATGGCGCTGCCGACCATACCTTTGTGTCCTGCGACCCAAACGCGCTTTCCGTCTAGCAAATACATCGGCATCGCCTCTTATTGTCGGGTGCCCCTCATATAGGAGAGATCTTCCCTTACCATTTCGCGGGCAAGATCTCTCACACTTGTCTCGTGCCTCCAGCCCAAGACCTGCTGCGCCTTGGTGGCATCGCCTAAGAGTAAATCTACTTCCGTGGGCCTGAAATAGCGCGGATCTACCGCCACGACGCATTTGCCTGTGGCGACATCGATGCCCCTTTCTTCAATGCCTTCTCCCACCCATTCAATCGTCTTCCCGGTTTCCTCAAATGCCCATTCGACAAACCTGCGAACCGATGTTGTCACCCCGGTAGCCAGGACATAGTCGCCTGGCCTATCCTGCTGACACATCATCCACATGCCGCGCACATACTCACGGGCATGCCCCCAATCACGTTGAGCATCGAGATTTCCCAGATAAAGGACCTCTTGCATACCTAGACTGATGGCCGCCGCAGCCCGGGTGATCTTGCGAGTCACGAACGTCTCGCCACGAAGCGGGCTTTCGTGGTTGAAAAGAATACCGTTGGAAGCGTGCATGCCGTAAGCCTCTCTATAGTTTACGACAATCCAGTACGCGTAGAGCTTAGCGGCTGCATAAGGTGAACGCGGGTAAAATGGCGTTTTTTCGTTTTGGGGGATCTCTTGAGCCAGACCATATAGCTCTGAAGTCGATGCCTGATAAAAGCGAGTCCGATTGGTCAGCCCAAGAATTCGAATAGCTTCCAGCATGCGCAATGTACCGATTGCATCGGCGTTTGCGGTGTACTCCGGGGTTTCGAAGCTTACCTGAACATGGCTTTGCGCTGCAAGGTTATAGATCTCATCCGGCTGGGTTTGCTGAACAATGCGCAGCAAATTGGTCGAATCCGTCATATCCCCATAGTGGAGAAAAAATCTTGCTTCAGGGTCGTGACGTTCTTGATAGATGTGCTCTATCCGTTGAGTGTTGAATGATGACGAACGACGCTTTATGCCGTGAACAATATAGCCTGTGTCCAATAGCAGTTCAGCAAGGTACGCCCCATCCTGACCCGTTACACCAGATATTAAAGCTACTTTCCGGTCTGCCACGTTGTTAGATCTCCAGTGATTTTGCTTTGGGAGAGGGCGTGCGCTAGTGCGTTGGCTGTGAAGGAAATCATCGTGCTTCGGCGACAGAGCGGACCCACGGAGGCCTTGCGGCTCGCAAAGCAGTACTGCCGGTGTCGTGCAGGGCCGGACAACTGGGGCATGAGGCACTCGTGTCTCTTGGAGCGCGCTCAAATTTCTCCATGACTGCTCTTCTCCACGCACCTAGAATTTAGGTGACGATTTTCTTTCAAGAGGAGGTATTTGTTAAAGATCTTTCGATCACGATCAGGCGACTAGGATCGTTCAGGTCAAACTCAATGACCCTTGACACAGAAAGGCGCGCATAACGTGTAAAGGCGCTTGTCGGAGGAAACCGAATCACCGTGTCGCAACGCGCGAGAAGATACATCTCGACGAGGGCGGAAATGCCACCCTCAACCCCGAGGGCTGCGCTGTGTAGTGGCCCAGACTGATGCGCCCGGAACCTTTTCGGAATCGTGAGAAGATCGGGAAACCTACTCGACATCTGATCCAATACCTGCGCGCTATCGGTGCATAAAATCACCCGCACAGGCTTCGGGTGGGGCAACGCTTTGGCGGCATTAATGGCAGTGCATACTTGACGCACGGCGAGGTCTGGATCGGCCCAGTAGGGTGCATGGTCCATAACGTCTTCGCCGTTGCCATGCCGAACATGAACACCAATTGTGTTGTACCCATGAAAGTGCTTCCGATAGATGGCGTCTATGCGAGCTTGAATTTCAGGGCGCAGCTTGATACTGCTAAAAATCTGCCGTTCGGCGTCCTCGTCGCAACGCCACATCAAACAAGCATCACACACTACTGTGTTGGCCTCGACATCATCTTGGGCCTGGAAAAGTTCATCCAGTTCGTCTCGTTCTCGAAAAACCTGCCCATCTGGGCGGTAAACACATTCAATCGCAGGTTTATTCCACCAATTTGGGAAGAATGGTCCCGGGAAGGAAAACTCGTTGATCTGGTCATCGCAAATCAAAGGAACACCTGCGATATCATTGATTGGTTCAAAAAACACCGGAAAGGCGTTCGTGAAGGGCTGATCGAGGTAGCAGGACCCGCGCCAGTCAACGGCTAACGTTCGCCCCGTCCGTTGGGCGTAGCGCCAAGCGGCCGCCAGCGACCACAGACAGTCACCGAAACCAGTACGTCTTCGAGAGAGGACATATCGCTTGTTCAATGCTGCCCGTCCTTAGTTCCGCCGCTTCGTGACTTACCGTCTTTCACGGGCTTCCAATCAAATTCAGCGTTTTCTAATGGAGTTCGGTAACATCGGTAAAATTTATTTTTTGAATGGCAAGCATCCACGTATTGGATGCAAAGGGAACGTACCTTTCAGGGCTTGTGCTGGCGTTTGGGTGGGGCGAACTACAAGAGAAGAGCCGATGACATTTCCTAGATGGCCGACACAGCCTGGAAGAGCCCGCTAATCGGCGACGCTCGAGCCGTAACAGGGCTGCGCATCACCAAAGCCTACGCTTACACCTATTCAACTATTAAGAACCGCCAGTCCCTGGGCCAGCAAGTGTTCGGCGGCATCTCGGTCGTCTGCCTCGACGTAGCAACGCAGTTCAGGCGCGTTCCCTGAAGGACGGATGTGCAGGATACGGCCGCCCTCAAACGTCAGGCGCAGGCCGTCCATGTCGTCCGTACCCGTCACGCGACCGATCTGGCCGAATAAATGGGAAACATTGGCTTTCGACGCTTTCAAGTATGCCACCAGGGCGTCGCTCCTGTCGAATGGATAATTCTCGATCCGACCGGACAGAGCAACTGGCAGGCGATGCATTGCGATGATCGCCGAGAGGGGAGTTTTGGCCTCTACTGCCATGTGGAGCGTTGCAATGATGGGAAGGACGCAGTCCCGGGTCGGCAAGGCGGAAAGCGACGCACCTCCGAACGAGAAGTCCGAACCTAGCATGACGCCACCGTTGGCCTCGAAACCCATCACCCGCTGCTTGCCAACCGCTACCGCCTCAGTCATGGCTGCAATGACGTAAGGCGAGCCAACGCGCGTACGCACCACCTCGATGCCGCTCGCCGCCTCGATTCCGGAGTTGCTGGTTACAGGCGTAGCAATGAGCCTGGCCTCCAGCAGCCTTGCGCAAATAAGACCAAGCAGATCACCGCGCAATGGAGTGCCCGTTTCATCCGCTATCAGGGGCCGATCGGCGTCTGCGTCGGTCGACACAATGGCGTCAAAGGCGTATTCCTTCGCCCAGGCAGCGAGCCTCTCACGAGTCGCCGCCGATATAGCTTCCGTGTCAACGGGGATGAAGACCTCAGATCGGCCTATCGGTACGACATGTGCGCCATGACCTTCCAAGATCGTGGTCAAAATATCGCGGGCAACGCTGCTGTGCTGATATAAGCCGATCTTTAGCCCCTGAAGGTTCGATTTTGGAAGCAGGGTCTCGTAACGTTGGATATATAGGTCAGTTGCTTCGCAAGAGTGGTCGGCGCCGCGGCCGCGCTCAACCTTGATTGCATCTGCATCGGCTGAAAGCTGCTCCGCCAACTCCGTAATCGCCTGCTCGTCTGCCTTGTTGATCTCACCGTCAGGCAGATAGAATTTAATGCCGTTTCGGTCGGCCGGAATATGCGAGCCTGTGATCATGAGTGATGCTGCACCGAGTTGTCGGCCGTATAACGCAAGCGCTGGTGTCGGCAGTCCTCCGCAGTCAACCGGCACCATTCCCGCCCGGTCGAGCGCTGCCATGCAGATAGCAGCGATCTCAGAACTTGAAGCGCGGAGGTCGCGGCCGATCAATACGGTCGCCCCTCGCGCGGCCCGCCCTCTCTCGAGGAGCATCCTCGAAAAGGCTGTAGCATAGAGCGCCGACACACTACCGACGAGTTCTGTTGCCAACCCGCGTAGGCCACTTGTGCCAAATCTAGGACCCATCAACTGACCTTTTTTGCCGGGCAGCGTTCAGCAGGTAATCGACATCACCGGCGCAAGTCGAACGAATTCGCATCCGCTAATATTGCTTCGCTCCCGCCACACTGTTATGAAGCTTCACATCAAACGCAATCAAAAATGACACCATGCTTCCAAAGATTATCCCAGCTATCATGGCAGGGGGTAGGGGCACAAGGCTCTGGCCCCTGTCACGCGCAACTGCCGCAAAACAGTTTCTAAAGCTAATCGGCGAGGAAACGCTCTTTCAAGCCACGCTTAAACGCGTTTCCGATGCCACGGTATATGGAGCACCATTTGTCATTACCAATGAAGATTTCCGCTTCCTAGTTGCCGAACAGGCGCGTGAGCTTGGGGTCCCACTTTCCAGCATAGTCCTTGAGCCGGTGGCGCGCAACACGGCAGCCGCAGTGGCCGTCGCTGCCCGAATCGTGGCTGATCGGTTTGGTGAGGACGCGTTATTGTTTGTGCTGCCGTCAGACCACGCGATTACGGTTGACGATGCTTACAAAAGTTGTCTGCGGTCCGCCTGCGTAGCCGCAGCGGAGGGCAAGCTCGTGACGTTCGGTATCCAACCCAGTTGGCCAGCAACGGGCTACGGATATATTGAGCGTGGCGCTTACCTTGCCAAGGACGTCCATGCGGTTCAATGTTTTGTCGAGAAACCAAGTCTCGAAAAGGCGGCAGCTCTTTTGGAGACCGGCAATTACTATTGGAACTCCGGGATGTTCCTTTTCCAGGCGGCAAGCATTATCGCGGAATTTGAGGAACATGCCCCCGATGTGTTGTCGGCGGCGCACGCCGCTCTCAAGGGCTCGACGGTCGACGCCGATTTCGTACGACTCGCCCCGGAGAGTTTCAGCCAAGCACCATCCATCTCGATTGACTATGCGCTGATGGAGAAAACCGCGAACGCCGCCGTGGTCTGCTCGGATTTTGCTTGGTCAGATCTCGGCAGCTGGGATGCTGTGTGGAAGAATGAGGAGAAGAACGCTGATGGCAACGTGGTCAAAGGTAATGTTACGGTCTGCAACACCAAGAATTCGCTTGTGCTGTCGCATACCGCTCATCTCGCAGTACAGGGATTGAATGGAGTTGCCGTCGTCGCTAGCGAGGACGCGGTCTTCGTCGGGCGACTGGAAGATGCCCATGAGATCGGAAACTTGGTGAAGCACCTCGCCGCCGACGAAAATACGGCACGCCTTACGGAAATGCACCCAACGTTGATGCGGCCATGGGGCGGCTACACCACAATGCTTAACGGCGATCGCTTCCAAGTGAGGCGGTTGTTCGTACGCCCTGGCAAGATGATCTCTCTCCACAAGCATTTTCACCGATCAGAGCACTGGATCTGCGTGAAGGGGACCGCAGAAGTGACAGTTGAGGATCGAGTAACGATCCTGCACGAGAACCAGTCGATCTACATCCCCGAGGGGGCGATGCATCGCTTGGGGAACCCGGGCAAGATCATGCTGGAGTTGGTCGAGATTCAAACTGGTGCCTACCTGGGCGAGGACGACATCATCCGTGTCGTAAACGAATCGGGACATGGATTGCTAGGTACTCGAGGCGAACTGGGCTATCGGGATGGCGGATCCTGAAGCGTCATCCGACACATACGCACATGTTACGATATCTGGAGCGAGGACGCCGGCGAGGTGGGGCCGAACACTCCGGCTTTCTTCGCGCGCGCATCTCGCGACGGCATTCCTCGACGGGCAGCTCGCCCCGGCTCTTACCCGTTCGGCTTCTTGAGCGTTCTCGCAGCTGCCCACCGACAGATCAGCTTTGCGCTTGCGGCGCTGCTTGCTCTGCCGTCTGGCGGCGGGCTCGCGAGGAAGGCGAAAAGCCAGCGCCGAAGGTCTGCATCGTTGATGGCAAGCTGTTGCCGTGGGCGTTGGTGTCTTCGCTCCGGCTTGACCCCGTTCGGTCGAAGGCGGAATGGCAGGAGCGCTGGGCCGTAGTGCTGCGAGGCATGTTCTTCAGAAGGCGCGTGGCAGAGGGCGGGCGACGGCATGAACCCCGGGGAGAGCGCCCCTGAATGCACTTGACTTCAGCTTAATTAAGCGTTTTCTAACCAATTCGAAAATTGATCGTTCGAGTGACACCCATCGGCAATATGGATACGCCAAAACATGCGTTTTAAGGGCCTTGATCTCAATCTGCTGGTTGCGCTCGACGCGCTGATGACCGAACGCAAACTCACGGCCGCGGCACGCAGCATCCACCTGAGCCAGCCGGCCATGAGCGCCGCCATCACCCGGCTACGCACCTATTTCCGCGACGATCTATTTACAATGAATGGCCGCGAACTTGTACCAACCCCGCGAGCGGAAGCGATCGCACCCGCAGTCCGCGACGCCCTGCTGCACATTCACCTCTCCATCATTTCCTCGCAGCCGTTCAACCCAGCTCAGTCAGATCGCCGATTCAGGATCATTCTTTCCGACTTCATGACGCTGGTGTTTTTTGAAAGGGTTGTGGTGCGTGTCGCGCGGGAAGCGCCCGCCGTCGGTTTCGAGTTGCTCCCGCTTGGCGATAAGCCCGATGAGCTTCTCCGGCGCGGTGACGTCGATTTCCTGATCCTTCCGGAAGTGTTCATGTCGAATACGCACCCCAAAGCGAAGCTGTTCGATGAGACATTCGTATGCGTGAGCTGCCCCACGAACCAGCAGCTACCGCCGCAGCTCTCCTTCGACAGCTATACATCGATGGGGCATGTTGCGGTTAAATTCGGGTGGATGCGGAACCCCTCGATGGAGGAATGGCTATTGGGCGAGCACGGCCTCAAGAGACGCGTCGAAGTCGTCGTGCCGGGTTTTACCATGATCCCGCCTTTGCTGTCGGGCACAGACCGTATCGCGACCATCCCGTTACGACTGGCGAGGTACTTCGCAAAAGCGATGCCCCTGCGGATCACCGAACTTCCGCAGCCCGTTTTTCCCGCGTTCACCGAGGCTGTCCAGTGGCCCGCGCCTCACAACAGTGATCCGGCCAGTCTCTGGATGCGCGAGCTATTTCTTCAGGAGGCGTCCCGCATCGATTTTCCATCCGAAACTTCTCAGCATTCCTGACATCGGCCGTCGGCAGACGGGATCGGTGCGGGCCAACTTCAACATCGCGCGATGCATCCGGGTAAACTCTTTGTAAGTGTGGCACGTGCTTGTAGCATCGCCCCGATCACCGTCTCAAGTGCGAATGCGTGCCTCGAAACGCCCACGGGCTCGCGTCGCCGACATTGGGCCCGTAACCGCATGATCGGATGCTAGGCTCAACGTCGAGCAGTTTGGCCTGAAACAGCTTGCGGCCGATCATAGGGGGCTCACACGGCCTGAGCGTCCGCCCCATGCGCAGCAACTAGCGATCCCGCGCGCGTCCTTGCGGTCAGTATTTTTCACGGTCGTCGCCGACAGCGCTGCCTTCACATGCCGCGTTGCTCGCAACACCACCTCAAGGCCAGCCTCGGCCGGGCCCCCGCGAACCACTGAGATGGGGGACCCGACTGAAGGCTGATCCTCGCCCTGGCAGCCCAAATTCGGTGGAATGCTGCAACAACGCCTTCGGCTCGCTCCCCACTTTTGTCGCGCACGAACTTGACTGACGACTCGGCGACGCGAACGCTGCTCTGTTCCAGCGACACATCCAATTCATGCATTGATGGTCAAGGTCTGTCCCTCGTTTGATGCTTGGGGCCCGATACAATCGAACCCCGTTTCAACACCGTCACCCTGAGGGCAGCCACCGGCAAGAACGCCAGAGGAGTGCCGGCCCATTACGACATCGGCTCGTCGCCAAAGTTCCGTACCTTGCGGGAGCTTGGCTCTAATTTTCGCTGCCGTCGAACGCGCCTAAGGTTGCCAAGGGACCGCAGTTCAAGCGGAGTTGAACCAAAACTGACAGAGGACGCCTGTACGTTGCCTCGCCACGTCAGGGGTATCGGAGGCTGCGGACACGGAGATGCCTCAATTGAAGTTGCTGACTTCAGAGTTGAGCTGTATCAAACGCGTGCCTCAACGAGGGTCGTATTCGATATAGCGGTTCCCAATAGCGATTCGATGAAAGATACTTCTCTAGGAGATAAATGTGTTGGGTATTAACCCTAAGAAGAAAAGAGGCAAAGCGGATGCCGTGGATATTCACGTCGGCCGTCGAATTCGCCACAGGCGTGTATGGCAGAAAGTCGCAAGCGCCCTCGGAGAAGCCATCGGGGTGACGTTTCAGCAGGGCTCGAACCGCGTGGGTGCGGGCCGACTTGAGCAGATATCCAAGCCACTGGAAGTGCGTCCTTCGATTTTCTTGAGGACATACCTGACGACACTCAGTCGATTGCGCAGGACGCGCCCCGAATCATGCCTATATCCCGCCCGAAGTGATTGAGTTCGCTGCAGGGGGTCGAGCTCGCCTGGGGTTCTCTCGCGTCGGCGATCTCAACGTGCGCTGTCGAATCGTAAACCTGCCCACGTCTCTCGGCGAACACGACTGGTAATGCAGGAATTCGCCCTTGTCTGAGTCGAACGCGGCTACGTCCTCATTGTAGGAAATCAACCATAAGTGATATCGCCATTGGACGCTTGCATTGACTCTGTAGCTCATTGAGTTCAAATCATACAAATGGCTAAGGGAGGAAATCACAGTGGCTGACGAGAGTAACACAGGACCAGTTGCCGCGGCTGAGGCGGTTGCCGAAACGAAAGCACCAGCTGGCAAAAAGAAGAGTTCTTCGCGGCGTCAAAGAACGGCTGCCGGACAAGTTGCGGTATCAAAGACGACTGCTAAGCCTAAAAGATATAGCGAGACAGAAAGGACTGAAAAGCTCAATTTGATCGAGACCGAAGTGGCTCAAGGCAATAGCACGCTAAAGGACGCGATCAAGAGCGCCGGCATATCGGAGCAAACCTATTACGTGTGGAAGAAATCTGCTAAGCCTGCTGATCGAAAGGTTGAAATGTCTGTGGTGGCCGGCGATGAGCTTGCTGATCTCATTCAGCTCGAAAAGGAAAACCTGAGGCTTCGCAAGCTTTTGTCAGAAAAACTGCGTGCGGAAAATGCCGAACTGCGCAAGAGACTTGGGCTGGATTAGCTGAAGAGGGGGACTCTACAGGCCGTGCATTAGGCGCCCTGCCGGCTTGCGAAAGGGACGGCGTGCCTAGGCTTTCGGCCACTTGAATCGAGCCTGAAAGGGCGGTATTTGACCGAAGGATAAAGGAAGTCGTGGCGCGTTACGGCGCCGATTAGTAGTGGATTGTTTGCGAGATACATATGAAAACACCACCACGGAGGTTTATTGTTGAATTCAAGCCGGCACGGCGGCGACCAAAGGAGCGAACGAATTCAGTCTGGGGCAATACGGACCTCAAGGCTTTGACCCGCGAAGTGGAAGAGATGGCGCCGCATTTGTTCAACTTAACGGAAGAGACCGTATCTCCTAATGCAGGTTACGGTCCGCAGGCCAGCCCGAATGCAGAGTTTCTCATTGCAAACAAAGAGAATGTCGAGCTTGGGCGAGCAGCCGTGAAACCCGCCGAAAGTTCGGAGATTGCGTTGTCGAGGTTGCATAATTCCAGTCATTCGGCAGTCGACGCTGCTGAGCAATTGCAGGCGACGCCACCGGTCTCCCACACCCGAACAAGCTCGAAACAGCGTATTTCGCGAAAGCTCCCCGAGCGGTTGTCATTGGACGTGCATGAGAATAGCAAAGAGCGAGACGAGAATGTAGAGCGCGCGATTTCTCGCGATGAACTGGCCACTCTTGAAGCCGAAAACAAGCGACTCAAAAGGCTGCTCGCTGAACGGATCCTTGCCCAAAACTTGCAGCTCAAGAGGATGCTTGATCGGTTCAATGTCAATTGACGATGTCACATCAAAAGTCTTTTGACCGGCAGGGAAACTGGTGGGAGCCGGCACGGGGGCGGCCTCGCCCTGCAGCAGCGTCAATGGCCCTTTGATTGCACCTCAAGCTGAACAGAGCTCCAGACATTTCTCCCATGTATCGAGAGATTAGCATCCTACGAATTCCACACTATATTTTTCTAAACATCTTGAATCTACGATAGAGTTAGGTCTTCTTGAGTAGGTTTTCTGGCCCGAGATGAAAATATTGTTTTGACATTTCCTGGATCAGTGTTAATCCACTTAATGAAAAGCGTCGTCGTGATAATTGCTTTGAACTTAAATTCCAGCTTAGGTCGTGATTCTTCCCCTGTTGCTTTGAGGCGCCGCCCAACTCGTCATCCGGTGACGGTTTGCATCACGACTCGGGGCTTGATGTTGCGGTAGAGTCTGGCTCTGCCGCAATGTCCGTCCAGTCCCAAGAGGTACGTTCGGCGGCACTTTCTAGCATGTTTCCTCCTGAAAACATCGTTTCGGGATAATGTTGCTGAGTTCCGATAGGAGAAGAAGATGACAGAAACCACGCTCGGTGCGAGCAACGAACTCTTGGTAGAGATGGCGGCGGAAATCGTAGCCGCCTATGTCAGCAACCACGTGGTTCCGGTTGCCGAGCTTCCGACGCTTATCGCCGACGTTCATTCGGCGCTCAACAATACCACAGCTCCCGCCCTGGTGGTTGCTCCCGTTGAGAAGCCCAAGCCGGCGGTCTCGGTCCGCAAGTCGGTGCAGGACAATCAGATCACCTGCCTCGAATGCGGCGGCACCTTCAAGTCGCTAAAGCGCCACCTGATGACCCACCACAATCTGTCGCCGGAAGAATATCGCGAAAAGTGGGACCTACCCGCGGACTACCCGATGGTCGCGCCCGCTTATGCGGAAGCCCGCTCGCGTCTGGCCAAAGAGATGGGCCTCGGCCAACGTCGCAAGCGCCGCGGCAAGTAGCACGTTGTCGCAGGCGACTATGGCGGGCTGCGGACCTGCGACCCGCTCCAGAAACTGGATTAGCGCCTGTTGGCGATCAGCTACGCGCCACACCTTTAGTTGCGTGAAATGCTCTACTGCCGGCTTGCCGCGATCCGTAGCTTCATCAACTTCGTGGCCACCAAGGATCCTACATCGATCGCGCAATGCGTCGAAATCCTCAACATCCCGATCAAGCGAGCGCCGGTCTCCGAACCCTGCTATCGGGATCCGCCGGAAGTGGCGGCAATCCTTGCCCAACCAGACCGATCGAGCCTCGAAGGCATGCGCGACCATGCACTGTTCTCGTTCCTCTACAATAGCGGTGCACGGATACAGGAGGCACTGGATGTGTGCCCCGCGGCGGTCCGTTCGATAGCCCAAGTTGCGTCCGTCTTACCGGCAAGGGCCGCAAGGAACGTATCTGCCCGCCTTGGCCAGAAACGGTGATATTGTTGAAAAAGCTGCTTGACCGGCAGCCGCGAGCACCAGACCAGCGACTGTTCGTCAACCGCTATGGTGAGCCGCTTAGTCTAGTTTCCATCCATAAACAACAAACGATTGATTTTGTCCGATGAATCGCAGTTTGCGCGGGCAAGGCCCGGCGGTTTCAGATACCCTGGATCATGCGACTGATTCCAAGTCCCTGCGACCGCCGGAGCCGAAAATGCGCCAAGAACGCACCGTCCAAGCCGTATCCGCCCGGTGAGCCTTTCAATTACCCACAACGTCGGCAAGTCTATATTGCCCCATAGGAATCTGCTTATCCTCAACGACACGCCGATCGACTACCTCGATTTCGTGTCTCCGAAGCCGGGGCTTGGCGGCAAGCTCGGGCTCGACGCGACGCGCAAGCTCGGGCCGGAGACGGAGCGCGAATGGGGACGCGTGCTCGAAATGCCGGCGGAAGTTGTCGGGAAGGTCGATCAACTTTGGACTGAACTGGGCCTGGGAGAAGCGCCCTGAGCAAGGAACGGGTTGTGGTCGGTGTCTCGGGGGCCTCGGGTGCAGCCCTGGCGCTCCGGGCCATCGAGCGGCTCGCGGAAATCCCCTTCCGTAGAGACCCATCTCATCGTCTCGGATGCCGGAAGGCGCACGCTGCTCCACGAGGTTGTCGACCTCGCACATCGTCTGCGGAGCCTCAAGGGGCATGATCTCGAGGAGGGCTCTCGACGCGTCTGCTCGTCTATTGCGCCAGCCTGGTCGACAGCGGGGTAACGCTGCGCGACGCCGTTCTGGCGACGATGATCGAACCGCTAACCGACGAGCCGGACGTCAAGTCCGCACTGATCGAGATCGCAGACGCGGTCATCCGCTAAGGACTAGACAATGGTGGACTTCCTCGAACTCGAAGAAACGGTC
>NZ_JADYVD010000041.1 GCF_020193575.1 Ensifer sp. IC4062 | reverse complement strand
CCTTAGGACGGGGAGGGGAACCATCCTTGTGATCAACTGGTGCACGCCACGTTGCTAGAGTACGCAGAAATGCATGCAGGCGTAACTAAACGTTGGTTTGGGGTGCCGGGAGCGGCAGCCGCCGCCCTCGTGTTGCGGTTCCGGCTTGCGCCGTTCAGCAGTTCGGGCGGCGAGGAGGACGACGGGGCTTGTGAAGCCCCGGCGGAAGTATCAGGCGGCGATCTGTTCGTCCGCCGTCCCAGAGATCCGCGAGCGCTCTCCCGCTGATAGGGTCTGGCCCAGGTCCCTCATTGACGACCGGATCCATCATTCGAGACGTTCGGGAGCGGCCGTCGCCGAGTGCGTTCGAGATGTGCTCAGGCTCTGCACGGGCTCTGTTTCTGTGGGCGTTCGCGATCATTCAAGACAAAGCGGCAAAGGCGACGTTCCGTGTGGATGGCTAATAAAAACCTCTGCTCATGATAGATCAGTATGGCTCCCGTTAGCAGAAATGAAGAGCAAGTCGTCCATCTGGCAAATAATCAGTTTTGCCAACGACGACCAAGATCCAGTGAAATGAAGAGGTTTAGGGATGCGCAATCTAGTCGCAATCGTAACGGGTGGTAGTTCCGGCATCGGACGCGAAGTGGCTATTACATTAGCAAAGCTTGCCGCTCGTGTTTTGATAACGGCACGGCGACAGCCGGGAATTGATGAAGTCTGCGCCCAATCGGAAAATATAAAGGGAATTATTGCCGATGTGGCAAAGCCCGCGGATGTCCAGCGAACGATCGAGGAAGCGATCGGTCTTTGGGGCAGGCTGGATATTCTGATCAACAATGCCGGAGCAGGTGGCATCATGCCACTCGCGGAGGCCACGGAGGAACGCATAAAGAACATTTTCGCTGTCAACGTGCTGGGCCCGAGTCTATTGGCCGCCGCGGCCCTTCCGCACTTGAGCGGTCGGGGCGGGGCCATCATCAACATCTCCAGCACCTATGGTCACAAGGCTGCTCCGGGATTCTCCCACTATGCCGCAAGCAAAGCAGCGCTCGAGCATCTGACGCGCTGCTGGGCATTGGAACTTGCACCCCATGGAGTGCGCGTAAATGCAATTGCCGCCGGGCCGACAGAAAGCGGCGCACTGACGGGGATGATGGGATTGACTGCCAAGGAAGCGGAAGACGTCAAGGAGTATGAGCGCAATCTGATCCCATTGAAGCGTCGCGGCACACCGCACGACGTGGCGCAATGGATAGCAATGTTTGCGAACCCCGAGACGGCATGGACGACGGGTCAAATTCTGTCGGTAGATGGAGGGCTTTCAGTCGTCTGAGGTCGGGCTGATGTGGAGAGGGGATGTCGCGGCCTTTTGTTGTTTCCACGACTATGGGTCCGTTCTACAGCGAGGACGTGCCGGTCGCCCGGCACGTCCGAAAAGTTCACGTCACGTGCCCAGCTTTACTTCGCCTGAGGCGTCATGGCGAACCATTGTTCGAAGGTGATGCGGCCGAGGCGCGGGTTTTTGTCCGAAACGAGAGAGTTGTCCTCAAGGCGGGCTCCGAAATAGCGTGCTTCCGGATCTGGCACGACCTTTCTAGGATCGTTCATCTTCTTCAGATAATGCTCCACCAATCCACTGAGCTTCACACGATCAGGACCGGCGATTTCGACGATTCCATTCTGCGGTTCACCCAGCGCTACTTCGGTCATGGCGTCCGCGACGTCGTCCGAAGCGATCGGCTGTATGAAAGCAGGGGATAGGTGCACCGTGTCGCCGACGGTGGCCGATTGGGCGATGCCGTTGACGAACTCCATGAACTGTGTGGAGTGCACAATCGTATAAGGAATGCCGGATGCGCGGATCAGATTTTCCTGCGCCAGCTTGGCGCGGAGATAGCCACTTTCTTGTAGGCGTTCTGTGCCGATCACGGACAGAGCGATGTGGTGCTTCACACCGGCGACCTTCTCCGCAGCCAACAGGTTCCTGCCCGATGTCTCGAAGAATTCGAGTACGGCCTTGTCCTCGAATGATGGGGAGTTTGCCAGATCAAGGACTACCTCGGCATTCTTAAGAGCGTCGGCGAGCCCTTCGCCGGTAATCGTGTTGACGCCCGTATTTGGCGCCGCAGCGATGACTTCGTGGCCGCGCTTGCGCAAGCGTTCGGCAGTCTTCGAACCAATAAGGCCGGTCCCACCAATAATAACGATCTTCATAATGTATGCCTCCGGTTGAGATAAGGTCGCGTTTGGAGTCGAGCGATCGAGAGCAGCGATCTAGTTCAATCCGGCCTTGTCGAGGCCAAAGGCCTTGTCGGCGGATCCTGGCACCGCTTTGAACCCGATGCTGGCTCGGTTCCAGGCATTGATAGTCATGACTGCGAATGTGAGGTCGGAGATCTCTTTCTCGGAGAGCTGACCGCGGACCCGCTCGTATATGTCGTCCGGAACGCCGCCGGCCGGCAGGTTCGTCAGCACTTCCGTCCAGGCCAGCGCTGCCCGCTCGCGAGGTGCAAAGAGGTTGGACTCGCGCCAGATCGCAATATGGTGGACGCGCAACTCGCTTTCTCCATGGATCTTTGCTTCCTTCACGTGCATGTCCAGGCAAAAGGCGCACCCGTTCAATTGCGAGGCACGGATCTGCACCAGGTCTCGCGTCTTCTGGTCGATGACGCTGTCGTTCACCGCGGCGCTAAGCTCCATCAACTTTTTGAAGAGCTCGGGGGACTGCTGTGCGTAGTTCAGGCGCTGTGTCATTGAAATCTTACCTTGCTTGTTCGCCAATGGATGCCGGCCCCGCCGGCACGTGGGAGATGGAACGCCACGAATAGTAGTTTGAACGCTCTCCCCGCGGATCCTAAACGTTGGTTTAGGATCCACTTCCCGGCACTTCCCGGATGCGAAATTGCGGCGGCGGCAGGGGTTACCGCCCAAGGAAAGCTGTTGTTCTGGTCGTGGCGAGAACCAGTCTTCTCGATCGGTTTCAAGAGTGTCGAAATCCACGCGACCGCGCCGGCGTGGGCGGCCACGGATGCTGGTGTAGATGAGGATAGGGTCGATGCGACCACACCGTCTTCGCAACGTATCGTTACATCGAGCGCGACTGACCACGTCGCCAACAGGCCACGTTGTCAGTCGCGCATATTGGGCGTCTTGGGAAGCGGCGATGCCGAGCAATTGTTCTCGGAGGGCTCAATCATGGTGGCAAGGATTAGATGAGCTCTGATTTTTTCACCAGGTCGGCTAGCGAGCGGGCCTCCATCTTTCGCATCACGCTGGCTCTGTGAATCTTGACCATGATCTCACTGATCCCGAGCTCATACGCTATCTGCTTGTTCATAAGGCCGTCGGTAACGTGCTGCATTACTTCCTTTTCCCGGGGCGTCAGTGTCGACGCTTTCTGCTTGATAGCATTCCTGACGACGGCGTCCTGTCGTTTGGCCCGATCCGTCTCGAACGCCCTGCTCACTGCGTCGAGCAGTTCTTCATTGGTGAAGGGCTTTAGCAGAAAGTCTACCGCGCCGGCTTTCATTGCCATTACGCTCATGGGCACATCGCCATGGCCCGTCACGAAGACAACCGGAGTTGGGCATCCCAGATCCTCCAGCCGGGACTGAAACTCGATGCCGCTCATTCCTGGCATGCGGACGTCCAAAACGATGCAACCTGAAGCGTTCAGGCAACCGTTCTCGATAAAATCCAGAGCGTCGCGGAAGGATGATGATTTAATGCCCACGGATTCAAACAGATCGGCCATGGAAAGACGTATGTCGGCATCGTCATCAACCACAACCACAACTTGCTCTTCGACGGGCGCGTCTTCGATTTTGCGTGCGGCGGACATCTTGCTGACTCCTCGAATGCTTTAATGTAGCTCCATTCTGCCTCGAATTGCCTCAGGGGGCACTCTGTTTCGAAGTATAGAAGGGTTTAGTCCGCCTGCGTTTTGGGCCGTGCCGGCGATCGGCGCTTTCCGGTTCAAGGGGCTTCCCAGTATCAAGGCACCCTTTGTTAAGTGGCGTTGGGCGAGCAGACGCTGGCGGCGGCTTCGCTGCTTATCCCTTAGGTTAGGCGGTACGGCACGCGCCAAGCTCGAAGCCAAAGCTCATTACATCCTCGACAATCTGGCTCATAAGTGACTAGGTCGGTGAGCATTTGTGCTCGGATGTCCGTAATGGCGATTATCGGTGATAAGACTGCGGGATTATCGGCTTTTGTTATGACTGTGGAGACTGGCTCCTTCAGCGCGGCTTCCAAGCTCCTGGGAACCACCCCCTCTGCGGTCTCAAAGAGCGTGGCCAGGTTGGAGCAGCGCCTCGGAGCTAAACTCTTCCGGCGGTCCACGCGATCGCTCACGCTAACGGTCGAAGGAACAGCATACTACGAGCGAATCCTGCCATTGCTCCGCGGCCTCGAAGATGCGGAGGAAGTGGTTCGGTCCGCCTCCACCGCGCGAGGCACACTGCGCGTAACGATGCCAAGTGAGCTCGGAAGAATTCTGATGGATTCGCTGACAACCGAATTCCTGCGCGCCCACCCGGAGATAAGGCTGGAAGTGGGGTGGGCGGATCGTCCTCTGGACTTGATTCGCGAGGGCTACGATTTGGCATTGCGTGCTGGCACTCCTGTCGACAGCGAACTCAATCTCCGCACGCTCGGCGAATTGCCGATGGTCCTGGTGGCTTCGCCGGAGTACCTGAGCGAGATTGGGCATCCCGCCTCCATCGAGGAACTCGGCTCAGCAAATCACTTGCGCTACATCCTCGCCGGGCGGCCTTTTCTGATCCGGTTCCTGGATGGTGAGATCATCGAGCCCGAGGGCCGTCTCGATTTGGATAGCGGGTTCGCGCTTCGGGCCGCGGCGTTAAACGGATTTGGAGTGGCTTGTCTCTTGCGGTGCGCAGTCGAAGCCGACATACGGGCGGGGAAGTTGGAAGTCGTGTTGCCTTCACGCCCCCTCAAACGCGTGCCGCTCCACTTTCTGCATGCATTTGGCAGGACGCCACCGTTGCGGGCGCGACTATTCATGGACTTCGCGGCGGAGCAGATCAAACCGTTCCTTCATGATCAAATCAACGCCAGGGAAAGGTCGGCGACCAACCGATAGCAGCGGATAAAGGTCACCAGCCGCCCCAACGCCGTCTTGCCCCAATGAACGCAACCGGCCTCACGCCCATGAACATTCGTTGAGGGGCTTGCGGTTCAGCGCGTGCGGATCTGAGGTCGAACGATATTCATCTGCAGTTCGTGGCTAGACGCATACGGGCCGAGCACTTTGATCAGCCGCGTTTGCTCGGCCTCGCCTATACCCGCCCGCCTGCAATATTCCGCCACATCCCAAACATGCCTGGTCGGAGAATTATCGACCGCTTTAATATCACTGCGTATCATCCTGTATCTCCCATTCTATTTCGTGAACGGTCGATCGGATGCCGTTTAGCGGCCGCTCTGGCGGTGTAGATACTTTCCGCAGGTGTCGTAATTATACGGGAGTTTATGTGATTGCGATGCGACCTCGCACAGCAAGCTGGAGAGCGTCGTCCGGATCGGCCGCCAGGACCGGAACCGGCGTCGCCATCGGGCATGATGCGACTGTCGATGTCGCCGCCATACGCCACGACCAGCCCGGTACCCGCGCGTCAGCCAACGATCGCCTAGCTATTTCTGCGCCTGGTTCGTTGGTATCGGCTTCACCGGCGCGCCGGGGAAGACTTTCTGCAGATTGCCCGCGATCACCTTGTCACCTTCGGAAACACCGGATGACACACCCACGAGGCCGCCATTCGTTGGGCCGAGGGAAACCAGCCGCTGCTCGACGACGTCGCCCTTGCCGACGACATAGACATACTTGCCGAGTTGACTCGACCCGAGCGCGGTCTCGGGCACCATAAGCACGTTCGGTTCGTCCCTGAGGCGCAGGCGGACGCGCACGTATTGGCCGGGCAGTAAGGTCAGATCCGTGTTTTCGATGGTCGCGCGCGCCACGACCGTGCCAGTATTGCGCTCGATCGCGTTGTTGATGAAGGTCAGATCGCCGCGGTGACGCGGCTCGGCATCCCCCGGCAGAAACACTTCGGCTTGAACCGGCCCAGCCGCTCGCGCCTTCTGGATATCGGCGAGCTCGGGTTCGCTCGGATTGAAGGAGACATAGATCGGCGAAAGTTGCACGAGATTATTGAGTGGCGTGCCCGCCGTGTCGCTGACCAGTGTTCCCTCGGGAGCCAGGTTTCGCCCGAGCCTGCCCGCAAATGGCGCCCGGATTTCGGTGTAGTCGCGGTTGATCTCGGCGGTGCGGACGGCTGCCCGCGACATGGCGAGGGCCGCCTCCGCCTGGCGCACGGCGCTTGCGCGCTGGTCGAAGGTGTCCTTGTCCAGATAGCCCGTCGTGGCCAGCTCGTTGCCACGTGTGAGATTGCTACGAAGATAGGCGAGCGATGCCTCGTCGCGTTGGACCTGGGCTTTCGCCTGATCGAGCTCGGCTTCGTAGTCGCGCGGGTCGATCCGATAGAGGAGCTCGCCCTGCTTAACGTCGGCGCCGTCCTGAACTTCCTGCGATTGTATATAGCCGGAAACCTTGGCCCGCAGCGTGACATTGCGGATCGATTCCGTCCGTGCGGAATATTCGAGGTAAATGGGGATCGTCTTCTTGACTACCGCGGCGACGGGGACGGGCATGGCGGGAGGTGCAGCCGCAACCGCTGCCCCCGCACCACCGGTTTTGAGCTCAAGGCGGCCGCCAGTGTATGAATAGGCCGCAGCAAGGGCCGCGATCGCGACTGCTGCGGCAAAGCTAAGTTTCAAACCGCGCATATCAAGCTCCAGTCCCTATTCCGCCGCCCCGGGGTCTTGCTGCCCTTCGGCGGGGCTCGTCGAAAGCCCTTCCCGCCATTGTTCAATGACAGCATAGAAAACCGGGACAAAAATAAGTGTCAGGACGGTTGCCATGAGCATACCGCCAAACACCGTTGTGCCGATCGACTGCCGGCTGGCGGCACCGGCGCCCGTCGCGTACATCAGTGGTACGACGCCGAGAATGAAGGCGAATGCCGTCATCAAAATCGGCCGTAGCCGCAGGCGGGCCGCTTCCGCGGCGGCGGTGATGATGTCCAGGCCTTCCTGCCGGCGCCGCTTGGCGAACTCGACGATCAGAATAGCGTTTTTCGCGGCAAGGCCAACCAGCATAACGAAGCCGATCTGCGAGTAGACGTCGATCTGCATCACCCTGAGCCAGAGGGCGAGCAGGGCGCCGAGGAGGGCGAGCGGCACGGAAAGCAGCACCATGAAAGGCATCGACCAGCTTTCATACTGCGCCGCCAGGATCAGGAAACAAAAGACGATTGCCAACGCGAAGACGAGCGCGGCGATCGATCCCGCCCGGATCTCCTGATAGGTGATGCCCGTCCATTCGAAGCCGAAGTCCCGCGGCAGGGTGGCCGCGGCTGTGCGCTCCATCGCTGCCACGGCCTGGCTCGAACTGTAGCCCGGCGCGGCAGCACCGTTTATCAGCGCCGACGGATAGTTGTTGTAATGGCTGACTGTCTCGGGGCCGACGGTCGGTTTCAGCGCGCCGAGCGTACTGAGCGGCACCATGTCGCCCGCCGAATTGCGCACGTAAAGCCGGGAAATGTCGGCCGGGTTGGAGCGCGCGCTTTGTTCGGCCTGAAGCGTAACGCGAAAAGTGCGGCCGAACAGGTTGAAGTCGTTGACATAAAGCGAGCCGAAATAGATCTGCAGAGTGTTGAATACATCCGGCAGGTTGAGACCCAACTGCTTTGCCTTGTCTCGGTCCAGGTCATAGTTGAATTGCGGGCTCGACGTGCTGAACGTGGTGAAGAGCTGGTGCGGATTGATTTCCGGCTGCTTTCGCGCCTCGGCGATCAGCGCTTGGGTGGCGTCGTTCAGCGCCACGCTGCCGCGCCCGCCGAGGTCCTCGACCTGGAATTCGAAACCGCCCGTTGCGCCGAGCCCCTGAATCGACGGCGGATCGAAGGCAAGCACGAGAGCGTCGGGGATCTGCAACAGGAGCGGCTGCACCGCTTCGCGCAGCGCCGATGCTCCTTGTTCCGGAGGGCGCTCGTCCCACGGCTTCAGGACACCGAACTGGACCGCAGAATTGGACTGGCTCGCGAAAGTCAGGAAATTGAAGCCGACAACGGAGCCGACGAAATCCACGCCGGCCGTGTCGCGAAGGATTTTCTCGGACTGCCTCGCGACGGCTTCGGTTCGTTCTATCGATGCGCCGTCGGGGAGCTGGATAACCACGAAGAAATAGCCCTGGTCCTCGACGGGCAGGAAGGTCGAGGGAATGCGCTGCCACAAAGCGTAGGTGGAACCGATGGCGATCAGGAAGAGTCCGAAGAGGGCCCAACGCCAACGGACGAGTCCCGCAACGCTGTGCGCATAGGCATGCGAAAGCCGATGAAAACCGGTGTTGAACCAGCGGAACAGCACGAATCTCGGCGCGCCGCGATGGCGCAGAAAAGCGGCGCTGAGGGCGGGGCTGAGCGTCAGCGAATTGAAAGCGGAGAACGCGACTGAGATCGCGACCGTCAGGGCGAACTGATTGTAAAGGCTGCCGGCAACACCCGGAATGAAGGCGACCGGCACGAAGACGGCCAGGAGCACGGCTGTGGTCGCGATGATCGGTCCCGTCACCTCCTGCATCGCCTTGCGAGTCGCCGCGAGCGGCGACAGGCCGGACTCGAGCTGTCGTTCGACGTTCTCGACGACCACGATCGCATCGTCGACCACCAGGCCGATCGCGAGCACCATTCCGAGCAGGCTCAGCATGTTCAGCGAGAAGCCGAGCAGGTACATGACGATGAGCGTCGCGATCAGCGACACCGGAATGGCGATCGTCGGGATAATCGTGGTGCGTACGCTCTGGAGGAAGATGAAAACCACGGCAATGACGAGAGCCAGCGCCTCGACCAGCGTGATCACCACATCATGCATTGCCGCGGACACGAAGCGTGTGGTGTCGTAGAACATGTGATAGGCGATGCCGCTCGGGAAGCGCTGCGACAGCTCGTCCATCTTGGCCTTGACCCGGCTCTGAAGATCGAGCGCATTCGAACCAGGTGCCTGGAACACCGCCAGGACGACGCTCTGCTTGCCGTTGAAGCTGACGGATGAAGAGTAGAGCAGCGCGCCCAGTTCGACACGTGCCACGTCGCGCAGCCTGATCGTCGCACCAGTCGCCGGATCGGCACGCAGAACGATATCGGCAAATTGCTTGGGGTCGCTCAAACGCCCGACCGCATTGATCTGCATCTCGAAGGGTGTGCCGGCCGGCGCCGGGGATTGCCCGATCTTACCGCCGGCGACCTGGACGTTCTGCTCCTCGATGACGTTCTCCACGTCGACGGCGGTGATGCCCAGATTAGCCATCCGGTCCGGATCGAGCCAGACGCGCATCGAATAACGGCGCTCGCCGAAGAGCTGGACATCCCCGACGCCCGGCAGGCGCTTGAGCGGGTCGAGGATCTGCAGGTAGGCATAGTTGCTGACAGAGGCGAAATCGACGGAATCGTCGGGCGAATCGAGGCTTACCAGCACGGTGAAGTTCGGTATCTGCTTGGCGATCGTCACCCCGCCCTGGTTGACCAGGGCGGGCAGCGAGGACGCCGCTTGCGATACGCGGTTCTGCACGTCGAGCGCGGCGACGTCGATCGGGTAGCCGACGTCGAAGGAGATGATGATCCTCGACGAGCCGTCATTGGAGCTCGTCGAAGACATGTAAAGCATGCCCGGCACGCCATTGATCTGCTGTTCGAGCGGTGTTGTGACCGTATCGGCGACGACCTGGGCGCTGGCGCCCGGATAGTTGGCGGAGACGACGATCTGCGGCGGCGTAATGTCTGGGAACTGCGAGACCGGGAGCAGGAAATAGCAAATGGCGCCTGCAAGCGTCATGACGATGGCGATGGCAGAGGCGAAAATCGGTCGGTGAATAAAGTACTCGATCATGGCCGGCCCGACCCATGTACGACGCGGGCGCCGCCGTGGCCCGCGGCGATCGGTGACTGCCGATGGGCATCGCCGAATTCGACCTTCTCCGCGGTCACGGACACGCGGACCATCCTATTATTCAGAATCCTTCCCGCCGTCGGCCCATCCAGCTTGCGCATCGTAAGGCTCCAGAACCAGCAAATCGCGATTTGCACCTTCCGTTGATTAGACGTTTGACGAGGGTGCCAACCGACATTGTGACATTGTGCCAGAATTTTTTTTTTGCGGTCAGCACCACGCTCGGAAGCGCAAGAGGAAATCGGATGCTCCTCGATCTTTTGCTGCCGATCGCTAACACAGCGTCAAGGGTCAACTCTCGATCCATACCGAAATAGGCCGGCCGAAGCTGATGACAACTGGTCTGCAGCCGATCACGTCCCATCCCCGCGTGACCGCCCTGTCGACGCTGCGCGCGATCTTCCGTGGAATTTCGCTACACTCCTCCTTTGCAAGTGTGATCGGCGATCCCGGGCTCCAGCAGCCGAAGGATCTCAGGTAGGCGTTCGTTCATTTCTGCTGGGATCTTCTCATTCATCAGAAGGATCACGAGCCCGTGCACCAAAGACCAGGCGGCTATCGGGCCCGGATCGTCAACTGCATTCGACCCTTTCCGCCCCGCTTTCATGGCAAGAAGCTCAAATGCTTGGCGGCTTGCGTGAGACAACTGCGCGTCCCGGCTGTCGATGTATTCGCCGGATCCGAACATCAGCGTGTAAAGGCCGGGGTTCGCTTTTGCGAATTCGATGTAGGCAACGCCAAGATCGCCGATGCTGAGTGCGGGATCGGATGCGAGCGGCGCGATCAGATCTCGCAGCCTCGAAAACCCCACTGTGGCGATGGCCGACATCAGTTCGCGCTTGCCGGCGAAGTGCGCGTAAGGGGCAGCCTGGCTCACACCTGCTTGGCGCGCCACGGCGCGTAAACTTACTCCTGCTGGGCCTTCACGCTCCAGCAGCGACAGTCCTGCCTCGATCAGCGCGGTTCGCAGATCGCCGTGGTGATATCCTCGGGCTTGTGTTTTCGAGTTCATTCTTCCGCAATCTTGACACTGTTAAGAAGAACGCCATTATGTTGACGGTGTCAAGATTGACGCGCCCACGCGAAAGTCAAGGTCGTGGCACCGTGTCCGGCCGCGGCCTTTTGTCAGACAGATGGGGATTCCAGATGTTCACGGAGCTTGTTCTCGCTAGTGCCCACCACCTCCTGGTCTTCCTGCTGGCGGCGATCATCGCGATGGAAGCCGTGATTGTGCGGCCGGATATGTCTGGGGGAGGCGCCAGACTGCTCTCCCGCATGGATGCGTACTACGGCGCGACCGCCGCCCTCGTGATTCTCATCGGGGTCGCTCGTGTCTTCTTCGGGCTCAAGGGATGGGAGGCCTATGTTTACAATTGGGCATTCTGGCTGAAGATGCTGGCCTTTGTGGTGGTCGGGCTCCTCTCCATCAGGCCGACGATGCAAATCCGCAAGTGGCGAAAGAAGGCGGACGAAGACGCCTTTACCCCGCTAGCCGAGGATGTTGCCAAGGTGCGCGGCTATATTCTGGCGCAAATCGGCGTTTTCACGCTTATTCCGGTCTTCGCCGCCACCATGGCTCGCTATGGTTATTGAGCGTTTCGTTTGGCAAGACCGCACGTCAACAGTCGACCGCCACCGAAATGCTCGGGCGTCGAAGCAGCTCTGCGGAACGGGAACCTCGCGTCGAAGCCACCGGTGGCCGGGATCTCCGTCATGACGAGCATGCCAGGCCTGAACAACCCGAAACAGCGGAATGTTGCCACGCAGCGCGCGCAGACAGAGACAGACGACGTTCGGTTTAATCGGGGTGTCGCCGCCATGAATGTGCTCGTCATTCTGCCGAAGAGGATGTCGTTTCGACTTTGTGCCGGCGCAAACAGGCGGAACCCGCCGAATGATCGGCCGGACAACTCGAAACTCAGGCTGGATCCCATGAGCCGATGAAGTCAGAATGAAGCTCGCTCGTTCGCCTGTCGGAAGGATTCTGAATGCTGTCGACCGAGTTTCACCTCGTTACGAAGTGGACCATTGACGCCCCGGTCGAGGATGTCTGGCGGGTGCTGAGCGCGCCCGAGACCTGGCCGGAATGGTGGCCCTCGGTGAACGAGGTCACGCTTCTGTGCGAAGGCGACGAGGCCGGCATCGGCGCCGTCCATCGGATGAAATGGTCGACTGCACTGCCTTATGAGCTGGCCTTCGAAATCGAAACGACCAGGATGGTGCCATTGTCCATCATCGAGGGGAGAGGCCGCGGCGAAATCGAGGGTGTTGGTCGATGGACGTTGCAACCCGACGGTTCGAAATGCAGTGTCCGCTATGACTGGATCGTCAGGGTCACGAAGCCTTGGATGATCCGCCTTTCATTTATCCTGAAGCCGGTCTTCAGTTGGAACCATGCGGTCGTGATGGAACGCGGTCGGCGCGGTCTCGCGCATTGCCTGGCTCACGACAAATGAAGACATCCCGCGTCGGCGGCTGCCTTTAAAACTCGTTCCCTCGCCAGTATCGGCCGCCGCCGCGCGGCGATCGGCTGCTAAATGGACAGGGCCGCCACAACAGCGATGACCGCCGCGGTTATCAGGACCGCCAATCGGCTGATCCTCCGCATCCTCGTTCGGCGTGTACGCTCGCCGCTCCAATCGTAGCTCATCATGTGCTCCGAGGTTCCTTGTGTCGAACCACGGACAATGAGCAAATTTGGTTAACAAATGGGAAAGCTGCTCTCCGGTGGATCAGGCGTCCGCCGCAGGTGCAGTTCGTACCTCCCCGTCGCCAAACAGCCGGCCCTTCTCAGCGACCAGGAAGCAAGCGAGCACGCAGGCGCCCGAAGATGCAAAGGCTCGCGATTACCGGTGTTAATGTTCCGTCGAAGGATTGCGCCACCGCCCAGCCGAGGATCGCTCCGCCGACGGTCTGGATGGCGCCAAAGATGGCGGTGTTGCAATCTGAACCATGACAAGCCAGCCAACCCTCCCCGTGAGGAAGAGGAGCATCGCGCCATGCGCCAGCCGGCGCATACCGAACTTAACCACCAAATGTGAGTTGACCAGGAACCCGACGATTGCGGCCCCCGGCATGGTGGCAAAGGCGAGCGGATAATAGGGGCCTTAGCCCATAGATATCGACATACACCTGCTGCGACGTATTGATCAGCGCGAGGATAATTCCGAGCAGGAACATACCGGACAGCCCGTAGCTGAAACCAGTCCGATTGCGGATCACGATGGCGAAGCCATCCGCCACGCTCGTGGAGGTCGAGTGGTCGACGGTCCGCGAGCGCTTGAGTTTCCGGCATACGCAGGAAGGTCCACATGCCAACCATCGCCGCGAGGCCGCTCATGGCGACGAAGTTCAACTCCCATGGGCCGACCAGAAGGATGATCTGCCCGACACCGGGCATAAAGAGAGGAATGAGCAGGAAGATCGACACGGCGACCGACACGACCTCTGACATCGCCGCGCCCTCGTATCGGTCGCGGACCGCCGCAATCATACCGACGCGGATCGCCGCCGCGGCCACGCCCCTGGGCAAAATGAGGCGAAAGCAGCTCAGAAAAGTCGCGGACGGCGGCCGAAGCCAGAGCGCAGGCAATATAGACGGAGAGACCGATCAATTTTGGCCGACGGCGGCCGAAGCGATCGCACAAAGGCCCGAACACCACTTGCGCAAGCCGAAGCCGATAAGAAACATAGTCAGAACAAGCGAGCGGTCATTCGGATCGGCGACCTGGAACGCCGCGCCAATGTCGGGGAGCGCCGGCAGCATGATGTCAAGCGCCAGCGCCTCGATAGCCATAAGAGCAGCCGCGAGTGCGACGAATTCCCTTCGGGAGAGGTTTTTCAATCTTAGGTTGCGCCCTCAAGCAACCATGGCGCAGTGTAGTCTTCGTGCGCGCTCTGTCCAAGCATCGACGCGTTTCTGTGCGACGCACACGCCGTAGGCGCCACGCATCGCGTTTTCGGCAGAGAGTAAAAATGGGCCGTCTGCAACGGAATGAGACGGCCCCACGCACGCGGATCAGGTTAGTTTGTCGCGCCACAGACAATCCCCTCTTGGATTCGACCGACGAAGGCGTCGCCATCTTGCCGGAGTCGTGCGGCCGATCCGTCGATGTTTCATCCACGGTTCTTGGCTGGACAGGACGGTCCATGGCTGCTCCTTCGCGGCACCATAAGCATATGGCACCGAGCAACCACGATTAGACCTCAATATCGTGGCGCCGTTCCACCGTATGGTAGTATTTGGCGACCTATACGGTGGTATAGGTCACCTTCGCCCCCCGATCAGAGCGCCACCACGACAGATTTGTCGGCGCTTACAGTTCGATCCGCGGATCGGTCAGCGACTGAGCCAATTCGACCGCAATACTGACGAGGACGTAGATCGTCCCGAACACTATCGAGACCCCGAGTATCGCCGGCAGATCGGCAGTGGCAAAGGACTGGGTCATATAAAGGCCAAGGCCGGGCCAACCAAAGACAGATTCGACCACCAACAGGTTGCCGAATAGCAGCCTCATCTGAAGGCCCGTCATCGCTAACGGGGCGGAAGCCGCGTTCCTCAGGCCGTGTCGCAACACGACGGCCGCCTCGCTCAGCCCCTTGCCTCGCGCCGTTTGGATATACGGTTGTCGCATCACATCGTGCAGGGAGCCGGCGAGGCTGCGAACGACCGCTACCGCAAACGGCAAGGCCACGGCCGTGGCGGGAAGAGCGAGATGTGCTAGGGCATCGACGCTGACCTCCGGCCGTCCGGCGAGCAAACCGTCTATGACATAAAAGCCCGTTGTTCCGACGAAGTCGCGAAATTGAAGCCGACCGCTTCCTGGCAACCAAGCAAGGCGGAACCAGAAGACATAGGCCAACAACACGGCCGACAAAATGATTGGTGTCGATCCCAGGGCAATAAACACGTGGCGCAGGGCCTGTGACCGCGCGCCGCCCAAGAGAAGCAGGGTCAGGCCAAACGCCAATCCCATCGCCAGGATGGTGGCCACCGAGATGAGCTCCAGCGTCGCAGGCAGGTATCTCAGAAGGTCGTTACTCACCGGCTGGCGCGTGCGAACCGATTTCCCGAGGTCTCCTGCGCTCACCCGCATCAGGAATTGGCCGTATTGCACCGCAATCGGGTCGTTCAGGCCCAATTCCTGGCGCACGGTTTCGATCGTCGACGACGGCGCGTAGGGACCCGCGATGGCGCGTGCCGGGTCAGAAGGGATGACGCTTTGCAGCAGAAAGACGATGAAGCTCATGACCATGAGAACGATGGCCAGACCGCACGCCCGTTTCGCGAGATAAAAGGCCATGCTCACGTGCCCTTCAGCACCGCTCGAAGTCCATCGCCGGCAAGATTTGAGAAGAGGCACAGGAAGAAAAGAGCGACCGCCGGCAACATCGGGATCCACCAGAAAACCGTCAAACTGTCGAGTGAGCGTGCTGTCATGGCTCCGAGTTCGGCCGAAGGCGCCGGCTGGCCGAGACCGAGAAAGGACATGACCGATAGCGCCATGACCATGTTGGAGACATCGAGCGTCGCCGCGATGATCAGAGAGGGGACGGCTCCTGGAAGCAAATAGCGCAGGATGAGGCGGGGGGCGGCGACACCGGCGGCCCGGGCCGCCTCCACATGCGGCCGCGCATAAAGGCGCCGGATTTCGTCCCGTGAGACACGGGCGTACCATGGCCACCAGAAGGTCGCGAGTGCGATGATGCTGTGGAGGAGGCTCGGCCCCAAAACCGCAACCGCCGCAAGCGCAATCATGGTGCTTGGAAGCACTAGGAACAAGTCGACGATACGCTGAACGGTGAAATCGACCTTGCCGCCAATGGCGCCAGAGACAACCCCGACGAAGGAGCCGAGCACGAGGCTAAAGATGATCACTGCAAGGCTCGAAAGCCAGGTCGATTGCACGCCGACAAGCACGCGCGCGAACAGATCACGACCAACCTCGTCCGTGCCGAACCAATGTGTTCCTGAAGGAGGAAGATAACCTTCTGCGATCCGCGCATACGGATCATGGGGTGTCAGCCATGGCGCCAACAAGGCCACGATCGTAATCAAGAAGACTCCGACGATGCCGACCCAACCCGACCAGCCGACCAGCCGCAGGCCGTCATAAAGGCGCGCCAGCGAGTTTGTCTGTGCGTTCATGCCGCGGATCATCCAGCGATCATCGCGTCGAGGCTTGGACAGGCCTCAATCAATGCCCGTGTGACAGCACCACGGGAAGGGGACTGCAACATGTTGGCTTCAAATTCCTCCACCACCTCCCCCTTGTTTAACACGATGATACGATCGGCAATAATCCTTGCCGCGGCAAGATCATGGGTGACGAACAGCATCGCGAGCCCAAGGCGCCTGCGAAGATCATTGAGCAGGTTGAGAGTTGCCGCCGCCAGCGGGACGTCCATGGCGCTGATCGGCTCGTCGCAGAGAAGCAGCTTGGGCGGTACCACGACGGCTCGGGCCACGATGGCGCGTTGGCACTGGCCGACCGAGAGTTCCGACGGCAGGGCATGCATCAGCGATGGATCGAGTCCGACACTCTGCAAGGTTTCACCGACCCTTCGCCGGCGCTCGGCGGCAGAGGTGACGTGTGGACGCAGGCGTTCACCGATCTGCTCGCCGATGGGCAGCCAGGGTGTCAGCGCCGACACGGGATCCTGAAAGATTACTTGCGGCCGGGGATCAAGGCACGAGACGCGCCCGCTATCGGCAGCCACCAGTCCCGCGGCGATTTTCAACAGGGTCGATTTTCCGGAGCCGCTTTCACCAACAACGGCGACTGATTGGCCGAGCGCGATTGACAGGTTCACGCCTCTGAGCGCCGGTATCAGGCGCCGCCTTTCCCAGACCCGTTCCCTGTCTGCAAGAAAGCGCTTGTGAACGTCCATAAGCTCGAGCGCCACCGGTCCCGCCGTGACCTCTTCGCCCGCCCATGCATCACGCGGTGCCGCGACCGGAAGGATAGCTAGCGGCATCTCGTCCGATCGATGGCATGCAACCAGGCCAGAATGCGCTTGAACGCGGCGCTCTCGGGGGCGGATGCTGGAACAGTCGCTCCGGGCAATCTGGCAGCGTAAGAAATAGCCGCAGCCACGATCACTCGTTTCGTCGTGCCTGAATGCCGCCCGGTGGGTCGGCAACGGACGTGAACGATCGGTATCAAGATCGTACCGGGCGGCGAAGAGGTTGGCCGAGTAGGGATGTCGCGGATTTCTCGCGACTTGGCGCAGCGAGCCAATCTCTGCCATTCGCCCGCCGAAAAGAACCATTACGCGGTCCGCCACTGCGGCCGCGACATTGAGGTCGTGGGTGATGTAGATGATCGCGGTCTGCTCTTCTCGGGCGAGATCCCGAACGATTTGCAGCAATTGCGCCTGTGTCGTGACATCGAGCGCGGTTGTCGGCTCGTCCGCTATCAGGAGTTTCGGCCGCGCCATCATCGCCATTGCGATCAGGACCCGTTGACGCTCGCCCCCCGACAGCCGATGAGGGTGGGCGCCCGCGATGCGCCGCTCGTCGCTCAAACCGGCGCGGCGCAGGCTCTCGAGTATCAGCGCCTCGTCACAATCTGCGGATTCGTGCAGCTGACGGCGGATCGTCATCGTAGGATTGAGTGCACCCATCGGGTCTTGCGGGACGGCACGCACGAGCAGGCGTCGCGCTGAGCGCAACAGGTGCGGTGGTGAACCGACTATCTCCAGCCCCGTGAGCCGGATCGAGCCGCTCACTTCCGGCGCGGCATCGCTCGGCAGAAGCCCTTGAATTGCGGCGCCGAGCGTCGACTTTCCCGCGCCGCTTTCCCCGACAACCGCAAGGATTTCGCCCGGAGCTACCGCGAAGCTGATCTCGTCGAGGACGCGGTGCCGCTCTCCGTTCCTGGCGAGAACGACCCGGAGCCTGCTAACGGTAAGGACTGGATCATCCATTTCAGCGCGCAGCGGATATGAGCTCAACGAAGCACGGGTGCCGAAGCGCAGTAGCGGGGGCATGCTGCCCCGGCTGCGGATTGCTAAAATTCAAGACGCCGTTCATGTCCCGAGCCTCACGCGTTCATTGCCCTCAACCATTCAAACGTTGCATCAGCGTGCCCGTCGTACCGTCGCAAAATCGATGTTGCCGGGTGGAAATGCGGGGCGCAGTCCGAGGTCAGTCAAGCCCTTGGCGTGCACCACGACATCTTTTGCATCGACCAGAGGAATGACATGGCCGGCCTCGACATACAGGCGCCCGGCCTTTTCGTAGAGGGCGTTGCGCTCGGCAACATCGGTCTTTGTGCCAGCGACATCAACAATGGCGTCAGCCTCAGGCAGATTCCTGCCATAAAAATTGAGCGGCGCATCTTTGGTGAAGAAAGCCCGCGCCTGGTTCTCCGGATGGCCTGCGTCTGGACTCGAAATCGTGAGCAAAGCGTCAGGCGCGTTAGGATCGCTCTTCAACGCAAAGGCAGCTCCCGGCGGCAGGACGTGAGCCGTCGCCTTAACGCCGATCAGGCCTAGCTGGACGATTAGACGGTCGGAAATGCGGGCATAGGTCGCCTTCCCGCTGTGCAAACCTATGACGACATTGACGTCGCCAAGTCTCGCGATCGCAGCTTTGGCGGCATCGATTTCACTCGGAAACTCGATTGGATCGGCGGGGTCGAGCATCAGGTTCTGATAAGCCGACTTCGACAACTCTGCGTAGGGCCCGAATACATCCTTGACCCAAGAAGACGGATTTATCGCGCTCAGAACGGCACGACGAATTTCAGGATTGTCGAGAGGAGAGCCGGGCTTAATGAACAGGGCATATTGCGTCATGCTCGGAGCGGCAGTGATCTCAAGCTCTGCCGGCAGATGACTCAACTGCGCGAACGGGAAGTTGGTCGGCACGACATCGAGTTCACCCGCTTTTAGCTTGAGGATCTGTTGTCCAATATCCGGCACCACGGGTATCTCGATCCTGTCGAAGAACGGTCGCTTGCCCCAGTAGTCCGCATTGCGTTCGAGTACGTAACCCTCACCGCGCTTGAATTCCGCGAGCTTGAAGGGTCCGGTACCGACAGCGTGCTCACCGAGCCAGCTTGCGGCCTTATCTGACGTGTCGTGCTCGGTGAGCGCCAGAGGACTGATCACCTTCGGCCCCCAGGCGCTCGCGAGGGCGTCCAGGAACGAGTTTTGAGGCCGTTTCAGTCGGATGACTACGGTGGCGTTGTCGAGTGTGCTGATATCCGCAACATTGCCGAGCATATAGCTGAGCGCCAGCCCACCATCGCGCCGGCGTTTGAGGGAATCGACCACCGCCTGCGCGGTCAAGGCTGTGCCGTCATGGAATTTAACGCCATCCTGCAGATGAAAGGTATAGCTGAGCCCGTCATCGGAAATTTTCCATCGCTTGGCGAGCAAACCGACGATTTGAGTGGATCCTGGCGCATATTCGACGAGGCCTTCATAGACATTGTCGACTGCGCCTATCGCGTCGACCTCGAAACCATTGTCAGGATCGAACGTGCCGATGTCGATGGCGTATGGAATACGCAGAATCTCTTCCGCATTGGCCGGCATCGCCAGCGCCACCAGCGGCATAACAAGCCCGAGCATGAAAACGCCAAGGCCAAACCTTGCCACTCGGCCAATAACATCAGATGGGTTCATTCCTCGTCCCCGTACGCCCTATTATCATCGGCGATATCAGTCACCGAAATTTGATCATTATCAAAACGAGGCCACTTGCTTGACAGGCAGTGCTGTGTCCCAGCGGGCGGCGCAACCGTCCAGCGAGGCATGGCGCCTCAAGCGTAGCGGCTGAAGGCAAGAAAATATTGAAGAATCGGACTGTGACAACACCGGACAAGGTATAGGCGTGCGCTGCGCCATCCGCCTGAGGAAGGCCCAGCGGGGCCTGGTCGTTTCCACGGGTGGTTCTTTAAAGGCTCAATCCGGCGTTATCAGGCGGCGATGGAGACCGGGTTGCGCCGTGCATGACAAGAATCGTGTTCGAGTCCCCTGCGTTTTCACTGTATATTGCCAGCGACTTTCCGAGAATCACCATCCGCATTGTCTTCCGCGCGAGGGCCATGGTGCGGCTGCGACAGACCGCATCTCGCGCGGGGTCTTGGTTGAAGCTTAAATCGAAGGGCACGGCATGGACGCCTCATTTCCCGGATCGGCAGACAAACCGATCGCGATGCTGGTTGATGATGACGTCAAGGTCCGTGAGGCCATGAGCAACCTTCTCAATTCAGTTGGGATTGAAACGATTTCATTCTCTTCGGCCCGTGAGGTTCTCGAGGCCAAACTTCCGGATCGGCCCAGCTGTTTCGTGCTCGACGTGCGCATGCCGGGATTGAGCGGGCTCGACCTGCAGCGCCACCTTCAGTCCAATGGGATAGCGACACCGATCGTGTTCTTAACGGGACACGGTGATATCGCAATGAGCGTGGAGGCGATGAAAGCAGGTGCCGTTGACTTTTTGACGAAGCCGGTCCGCGACCAGACGTTCCTCGACGCCGTCTCTAATGCCATCGCGACCGACATCGCGCGACGGGAGGCAACACTCACGGCGCGCAAGCATGCTGCCGACTACGAGACGCTGACGCAGCGTGAACGGCAGGTCTTGCGCTCGGTCGTCGCTGGTGCCTTGAACAAGCAGATCGCCTTCGAACTCGGCATCAGCGAAATTACTGTCAAACTTCATCGAAGCAACATGATGAAGAAGATGCACGCAAACTCCATTACGCAGCTGTTCACGGCTTGGCAGTCGCTGCCCGACAACGTCCGGCGCGGTGACGAGTGACAGGGCATCAAACGCTGCGCAGTTGGCGCCACAGCGGCTGACGGATTGCCCACTCAAGGCGTTGTTGTCTGTCCCAAGGCATAGGTTTTCAGACCCGTCGCCTGGCGGGTAGGATGAAGTGACCTATACGCATTAATCAAGGCCCGAAGGCTCAGAGGTGGTTCGATGGAAGCAATGTCATCGACAAGGCGGCGGGCTTTGGCAGTGGCCATAAGTGCGGCCGGCGTCCTCCTGGCGTGGTTCTCTTCAGAGCCGAGCGGCCTGTTGATCGCGGTTGCCGCTGCCTGCATTTGCATCGGCTGGGAGGCAGGGCTGTTGACGATCGTGATGGCTGGCTTTGCGGCAGCCGCGTTTGAAATGCCTTCCGATACCATTGGGACGGGCGGATGGCTTCGTGTCGCCGCGTTCGTAGCCAGCGCATTCGGCCTATGGCTTGTGGTGCAGCTATTCAGGATCGTCAGCTTCTACGAGCAGGTCTACAGGAACGTCCAGCCGACCATGGAGGATATTCCCGGTCTTGGTTGGTCGGCCTATCCGGACGGGCGGATGCGGTTTATTAATCCGAAGGCGCTGGAGTTTGTCGGACTGAGCGTCGAGGAGATGCACAGACTCATGGAGGCTGGTGACGACGCTTGGTGGCGACGGTTTGTACACCCCGATGATCTCGAGCGAAGCCAGGCACTGTGGAGACATAGCTTGCGTACCGGCGAGCCATTGATCGACGAACAGCGGGTCCGCCGCTACGATGGCACCTACCGATGGTTTCGCGACTCCGCAGTGGCATCGCGAGATGAGCACGGGCGCATCACCGCCTGGTACGGTACGACGGTCGATATCGATGACCAGCGCAAGGCGGAAGCCGCTTTGCGTGAGAGCGAACAACAACTGCGCCAGCTCATCGATACTGTCCCGGCACTCATTTGGTGCGCAACTCCGGACGGCAAGCCGTCCTACCTCAATCAGCCATTGCTGCGCTGGACTGGCATATCTCAAAACGGACAGACAACTCGAACCGCCGGCCAATTGGCCACGACGATCATCGAAGCCGTCCATCCGGACGATCGGACCTGCTTTCAGGCAGCTCTCAGCCAGTCATTCAGGTCCGGCAATCCGTTCATGCTTAAGTACCGGCTACGGAGGGCAGACGGCGACTTTCGCTGGATCGATGGCAAGGCTGAGCCTCTGCGCGACACCGACGGCCGCATTCTTCAATGGTATGGCGTATGCCTCGACATTCACGACGAGATGCAGGCCCAGGAAGCCGCCCGCCTCGCAGATGAGAGGTTGGCTCGCGCCCTGCGCGCGGCAAGTCTTTCTGAGATGTCGGTCTCGATCGCGCACGAACTCAATCAACCACTACAGGCGGTCGTCGCGAACGCCAATGCATTCCAGCGGTGGCTGCGTGCAAACCCGCCGAACTTTGAACGAGCGAGCCGCACCGCCGAGTGGATCATTCGAGACGTCGATGCTGCGGCCGACGTCGTTAATCGAATTCGGGCCCTATTTAACCAGGCCGGCGACTCAAGGCAGCCAATCCAATTGAATACGGTCATCAATGAAGTTTGCGAACTGGTCTCCGACAAACTTCAGACGAGTAAGATCAGGCTTCAGATCGACCTCGATCCCGCTCTGCCAAGCGTTGGGGCGGACCGCGTTCAAATCGAGCAGGTTGTTATCAATCTCGTCAGAAATGCGATTGAAGCCATGCAGGAAACCCGAGTACATGCCCGCACTCTCCGCATAGCGACACGCCTGCGAAATCTCGAGATGCTGGAAGTGGCAGTTTCCGATCGGGGTCACGGAATCGCCGATTCCGACAGAATCTTCGAAGCGTTCTTCACGACAAAGAAAGACGGTATCGGCATGGGCTTGGCAATTTGCCGCTCCGTAATCGAAGCGCATGGCGGCCGCGTTTGGGCTGAGAATGCCCCTGGAGGGGGGGCTATAGTCACCTTCAGCCTGCCGTTCCAGTTGCCGGAACGAGACCGCAAACCGATCAACGTCGGCACGCTGGTCGCGAGCAAACCGCAAACGGCCTAGGCGTCTGGCCGCCTGCCGGCTTAAGCGACATAGGTAATCATTCGCTTACATCGCACCGGGATTCCGGGGTAGAATAGCGGTCGCGAGGCCATGCGGGGGGACAAATAGGTAGATGGTGCGGCCATCGTTCGCCCCCGCCGCCGAACACCAATGAAACAGGCCGTCGCGGCTGTTCCTGATGCGGCTGTCTGTGTACGTAATCACTTCCCCCGTACCATTGATGACATAGCCTTCGCGCCGCTCTGCGACGGCACTACGACTTCACGGCAATCGTAGCCGGAGCAACAGGACAGGGGATAGGACCACCCATGCGGTTCAGTGGCGAGCGCATCATGCGCCCGTGCACTCGGTGCTATGAGCAGCGCCCATGCACCGACGAAGAACACTGCGACCAGGGACAGAAACGCGACGACTTCGCGAAACTTGGGCGGAACCTGCGTGATAAGAAACAAGTGTTTCATGACACGATTTCCTTTCCTCTGAACGCATTTGGACAGTTGGATGCTATGGGAAGGATCAATCAAGTTCGGAGGAAAATCTATTGTACGAAGGTGTTGTCTATACTATCGCATAGGTTCGCGGGGCCCCATATAGGCGGGCCGTCTTGTACTGCGTGAGCCGCATGGAGGCTCAGCGCTGCGGCGTCTGCGGCAGGTAATCTTGCGCGCAATCGATAGAAGCCGGACGCCCGCCGAGGAATAGCTCACCGATGCGCGGCGCTGTCCTTGCGATCACCTTCCCCGCCTTGATAACGAACAGCCGGTTCGGTTTCAGCCTCAACGCTTCGGTAACGTCGGCCGCCTGCAGCACGATGAGATCTGCCTTGCAGCCGATATCGAGCCCGTAACCATCGAGCCCCATCGTCTTGGCCGAATTGACGGTGATCGCGTCGAAGATTTTGTGCTTGTCCTCGATGCCGGCCATCTGCGCCACGTGAATTGCCATGTGGGCAACTTCCAGCATGTCACCCGAGCCCATCGAATACCAAGGATCCATGACGCAGTCATGCCCGAAGGAAACGTTAAGCCCGGCCGCCATCAGCTCGCGCACCCGCGTCATGCCGCGGCGTTTCGGATAGGTGTCGTGACGGCCCTGCAGCATGATGTTGATAAGCGGATTGGGGATCACGTTGATCTCTGCCTCGGCAATCAGAGGGATGAGTTTCGAAACGTAATAATTATCCATCGAGTGCATCGAGGTGAGGTGCGACCCCGCAACCCGTCCTTTGAGGCCGAAACGCACTGTCTGGGCTGCCAGCGTTTCGATGTGGCGCGACATCGGATCGTCGGTTTCGTCGCAATGCATGTCGACAGGTAGGCCGCGATCGGCAGCGATCCGGCACAGCGCCTCGACCGAGCGGGTGCCGTCTTCCATCGTCCGTTCAAAATGTGGAATGCCACCGACGATGCCAATGCCCATATCGAGTGCACGCTCGAGTGAGCGGACGCCGTCGGGCGCGCGGTAGTAACCATCCTGCGGGAAGGCGACAAGCTGCAAATCAATATAGGGCGCGACCTTTTCCTTGACTTCCAACAGTGCTTCAGCAGTGACCAGCCGCGGGTCGGACGTATCCACGTGGCTGCGGATGTAAAGAAGGCCCTGACTGACGGCGAGATCGCAATAGCGCAAGGCCCGCTCGACCAATGCTTCCTTCGTCAGCAGCGGGCGCAATTCTCCCCAAAGCGCGATACCCTCCAGCAACGTGCCGGAAACATTCATTCGCGGCATGCCGAGCGAAAGCGTCGCGTCCATATGAAAATGCGGGTCGCAGAACGGCGGGCTGACCAGGCGACCGGTCGCGTCGATGTCGTCGCCGGCAGTTGCAGCAATGGACCTCTCGATCGCGGTGATCTTGCCGCCTTTGAGGCCCAAATCGACACCTTGGCGTCCGTCCGGAAGGTTGGCGTTACGGATGATCAGGTCGAACATCGGTGGCTTCTCCGGGTGTTCCTCGGCGCTCCGGTCTGCGACGAGTCATGAAGAGTACTTTTTGGAAGGTTTTTCGTAAGATTCAAGAAAAGTTAGAACGCGCGGTCTAGATCCGACGCTCTATGGGGCAATGCATACGACTAGTATCTGATCCACTAGCGGACGAGCAATATTATCGTCTATGTACCGGCAGGGCCATTTAGCATCGCGGTACGCGCCTTCTTTTTCCGCCGGCATCTGAAGATGAACAAACAGCGGCGGGTTTCGTACCTCGGGCGGCTGTACCTCCGGTGTTTATTTATCGGCGCTGCGCAGTAGCCCGGCGCTGGTGCCGCCTTCAAGAAAATGCCCGCCCTGCCTTTCGCGGCCGCCTCCAGCCGTCCAGGGCGTCGCGACTGACCCGACAGGCTGCGCGCGTTATGAAGACACCTGCAGCATTTTCCGTGGTGACGACCCGTTCGTCTCGGAGGTCAGGCGCAAATCTCGCCGGAACGGGAAATCCAACGTCGCTCCGTCCTAAGGATCGCGCCGATTTACCGCCCCTCCGTATTCGAAGCCGGCGTCACGCCCACCGCCGCTACGAGCCGCGACCATTGCCTTGGTGTCGGGTGCCAAAAGATTGGCCCGTTGCGCGAAGGCGACAAACGTTACGCGCGCAGTTTCAACATCAATCTCGCCGGCAAGTGCTGCCCTGCAGGCATTAAGCGCGATGGCGTGCGTTGGATTCCGCTTCGATGGCGGCCACTCATTCAGCCAGGCATGGGCCTCTCTCACACTGTGGATGTCAGCCGGAAAGCCGAGACCCACCAGGATTGTGACTGGATGGCGAAAGTGGTCGTGTTCCATCGTACTCCTCCATTTATGCGAGATCGAAGAGGGTCGCGGGCATCCCTTTGGCGCCGAGCAGCCATCGTGCCCTGACCCCCTGTCACTGGAAGACGAGCAGACTGGTTTCGGTGGGAGCGCGCGACCTCGCTGCAATGTTGACGGCCGGCGGCGTGACCCTTCAAGACATCGGCGAACGACCGTTGAGTGCTTGCCGAAATGGCGGAAAATCTACCGATCGGTCGGCGGCGTAACTACCGCGGCATCGACCGATCGGTTCCGTCAGAAGTCCATGCCACCTCCTGGCATCGGCGGCACGGGCGTCTCCTTCTTCGGCTTCTCGGCGACCATTGCCTCGGTGGTAATCAGGAGGCCGGCGACCGAGGCCGCATCCTGCAACGCAGTTCGAACGACCTTCACCGGATCGATCACGCCCTGGTCGTAAAGATCACCGAATTCGTTGGTCTGGGCGTTCCAGCCGTAGCCAAATTCGGTCTTCTCGCGAAGCTTGCCGACGATGATTGAGCCTTCAGCACCCGCATTTTCCGCGATCTGGCGTACGGGCGCCTCAATTGCACGTCGGACGATCTCAATGCCGTGTTTCTGGTCAGGGTTCTCGGTCTGAACGCCATCCAGTGCCTTGACGGCTCTCAGCAAAGCCACACCACCGCCGGGCAGAACTCCCTCCTCGACCGCCGCCCGTGTGGCATGCATTGCGTCGTCGACGCGATCCTTGCGCTCCTTCACCTCGACTTCGGTCGAGCCGCCGACCCGGATAACGGCAACGCCTCCGGCAAGCTTGGCCAGCCGCTCCTGCAGCTTCTCGCGATCGTAGTCCGACGTGGTTTCCTCGATCTGCGCCTTGATCTGGGCAACGCGGCCCTGAATCTCCGCCTTCGAGCCTGCGCCGTCCACGATTGTCGTGTTTTCCTTCTCGACGACAACTTTCTTCGCGCGGCCAAGCATTTCAAGCGTCACATTCTCGAGCTTGATGCCAAGATCTTCCGAGATAGCCGTTCCGCCTGTGAGGATCGCTATATCCTCCAGCATCGCCTTGCGGCGGTCGCCGAAGCCTGGGGCCTTGACGGCAGCGACCTTCAGGCCGCCGCGCAATTTGTTGACGACGAGCGTCGCCAGCGCTTCTCCTTCAACATCCTCGGCAATGATGAGGAGAGGCTTTCCGGATTGAACAGCGGCTTCGAGAACCGGAAGAAGCGCCTGCAGGTTCGAGAGCTTCTTGTCATGGATGAGAATGTAGGGTTCCTCGAGCTCAACCCGCATCTTGTCCTGGTTGGTGATGAAATACGGCGAGAGATAGCCGCGGTCGAACTGCATGCCTTCGACGACTTCCAGCTCTGTCACCGCGGTCTTGGCTTCCTCAACGGTGATGACGCCTTCATTGCCGACCTTCTCGACCGCCTCGGCGAGGAACCGACCAATCTCGCTGTCGCCATTCGCCGAGATCGTCCCTACCTGCGCAATCTCGTCGTTTTTCGTGACTCTACGCGCGTTTGTCTTCAATTCCTCAACGATGGCGTCAACGGCCTTGTCGATTCCGCGCTTCAGGTCCATCGGGTTCATGCCCGATGCCACGGCCTTCGCACCTTCCTTGACGATCGCCTGGGCGAGAACCGTTGCCGTGGTTGTGCCATCGCCGGCGATGTCGCTGGTTTTCGACGCCACCTCGCGCACCATCTGGGCACCCATGTTCTCGAACTTGTCCTCGAGTTCGATCTCCTTGGCAACCGTGACGCCGTCCTTTGTGATCCGGGGAGCGCCGAACGATTTGTCGAGCACTACGTTGCGGCCCTTCGGGCCAAGCGTGACCTTGACGGCATTCGCAAGGGTATCGACCCCGCGCAGCATCTTCTCGCGGGCGTCGGAATGAAATCTCACGTCTTTGGCAGCCATTTTTCTACTCCTTCCTGAGGCAGCATTCCTTGTGTGGCATGGATCCGGATCGGCACTAGGCCGCATTTCTCGCTGCGGCGTCGTCCTCGATCACGCCCATCACGTCAGATTCCTTCATGATCAGGAGATCCTCGCCATTGAGCTTGATCTCGGTCCCCGACCATTTGCCAAACAGAATGCGGTCTCCCACTTTCACATCGAGTGGTCTCAGTTGCCCGCTGTCGTCGCGCGCACCGGGGCCGGCGGCTACGACCTCACCCTCCTGTGGTTTTTCCTTCGCGGTGTCGGGGATAATGATGCCGCCCGCCGTTTTCTCCTCGGCTTCGATGCGGCGAACCAGTATGCGGTCATGCAAGGGGCGTAACGTCATGTCGCTCTCCTCATCGACAAACAGGTTTTTCAAGAGGTCCTCCGCGCCGCATTCGGGTGCGAAACGCGGGGGGCCGAGCCTTTCAGCATCGCGCGCAAATCGATCTGGTTTCTGATTTTCGTGTTTCAAGAGGCCAGCGAAAAAATTTTAGCACTCGAGCCTGTCGAGTGCTACCGGCATGAATTCATAAGGCTATTTGCTGCCCACTGCCGTTTGATACTCAGCCTGACAATTCTCCTTTACGATCGTAACAGTCCACCGCGTCAACGATGCGGAGTAGCCGCTCTCCTCTTGACGCAACGCCGGTTGACCCCCACCTCATTTACGCCAACCGCCGAATGGGGTCGGCCTTGTCAGGGAGCGCCGAGCTTCTTGGCGCTTCTTCGTATCTATGTTGCTCTCCGGAGGATGTAGCTATGAGAACAAACTTCGACTTTTCCCCCTTCTATAGGTCAAGCATCGGCTTCGACCGCATCTTCGACCTGCTCGAAAATGCCAGTCCCAACGCTGACAGCTGGCCGCCCTACAACATCGCCAAGCTTGGCGAAGATGCGTACCGCATCGTCATCGCGGTAGCGGGTTTTGCCGAGGACGACCTGACGATCACCCACGAAGCGAACATGCTCGTGGTCAACGGCGCGAAATCGGAGGAGGACGAGGCGCAGTACCTCCATCAGGGTCTCGCCCTAAGACCGTTTGTGCGTCGGTTCGAACTCGCCGATCATGTGATCGTCGAGGGCGCAAGGCTTGAGAACGGACTACTCGTTATCAACCTCAAGAAGGAAATACCTGAGGAGATGAGGCCGCGCCGAATCGCCATTGAATCCGAGATGACGAAACCCGCTTCCAGGGAGATCGAAGGCGGCAAAGCCGCCTGAGGAAGCCGCGCTGCTCTATCCTCACCTGTTTCCGGACAGGTGAGGATAAGAGTTGGCGCGACCTTGGCTGCCGAGTTTCGAATGGCCGTCCCCCATCATCGATTATCTGATGGGCTAGGCGGCGCCACGCTGACTGAAGCAGAACTGCGTTTCCCGTCCAGCGATGCCGCCATCGTCTACGCGGAACGACAGAAACTGACTTGCACCGTAACAGGCGACAGGACATGTATGGGCGCGTTCTGCCGATTGCCTAGAAATCCATTAGGGGCGATTTGCCTGGCTCTCACCTGCGTGGATTGCAGGCGGGATCGCTCAAGTTGTATCCATTTTCTGCACGGCGATTTAAGGCGTCTCATCTACCGTGCTGCGCATGAGGTTCCAGAACCAGGAGTTCTAGCCATGAACGCGCAAACGACGATTTCGGTCGGGCTGATCGACAGCCGCAGCAATATAGTGCGGAGCATCTTTGCTCTGCTCCTTGCAGCGGCCGTGTCGGGATGTTCGGCAACGGCGGACCAGAGTATCCGAACGTCTTCGCTGACGAGACAGGTCGGCTATCCGACGTTGAGCAATAAGCCCGCCGCGGCCAAGCAGGTGGTCGTTCAACGGGCGGCCAAACTCGAACGGGGCGCCTACCTTGGGCGCGCGCCATACATTTGTACGCCGAGCGGCTTTGGTAGCACCTCGCGGTGTTTCCTTCGATAGGGGTGGAGTTGCGCGCGATCGGGGCCGCCTCATCTGCGGAGCCAAATTGATGCGCTGACGCACAAAGGCCGTGTAACTCCTTCACCCGGTCAAGATCATTCGACCTTGCCGAGTCTGGCTTCGATCCGGTTCAGCCGCGCACTTACATAATTGCCGCGGCGGAGCTTGGCGAATTCGTCGTCACGCTGTGCCGGCGCGCTCTTGAAGACGTACCATTCGCCATTCGGTTCGCGTTTCTGAAGGATAAGCCTACCTTGCTTGCGATGGCTGAAGCAGGTTGTTGCGGGAGCCGAGCCGCCCTTTGCGTGCCAGTCGGCCTTGAAGCAGAGTTTTCCCGGTCCCGTGATGAACCAGCGACCGACGCCATAGGAGGGACTGCCGTTCTCCTTCGACCAGGCGGTAAACCGGCGTTCCCGCACCGAGAAATACCCGGCGCCCGCTTTCCAGATCCACGATTTCTGGCCGTAGAGCTTGTAGAGCTCCCCGTGCGTCAGCGGCGTTGCATTTTGAGCGTTCACGCGTAGGGTAGCGCCCTCGGCGACCGATGCCATCGCACCCATGGCTGCGGCGATGGCGACAGCCAAGGACATTGTGTGTAGTGCGGACCTCATTTCATGTCTCCTGTCGGACTGATTGCTAATTGGCGGGTTCCCGGACGACACGCCAATCGGGCCGTCCATAGCCTCCGGGCCATGCGTAGATTTCGCGGTCATTGAAGTAGACGACCGCGGTCAGATCGGGGAATTCCGCATGAGGCGTGGCAACGCTTCTCGCCCAGTTCACCACATAGGAGGCGTCACCTTCGTAGCCGAGCTCCGCGACGATGATTGGCTTGCCGTAGCCTTTCACCCGTTCATACCCCGGCGCCAGCCGTTCCGAGAATGATTGGTCGCGGCCAGTCGTGCCTTTGTCGTACTGCTGATAGCCGAACACCGACAAGCCAATGACGTCCACGACGTCGTCGCCGGGATAAAACGCCTCCAGCCCCCGGTTTCCCTTGGGCGACCACATGAATTTCGCGTTCTTCAGTTGTTCGCGGCACACGCTCACCATGCGCCGGAAGGCTGCTTTGAATTCCTCGCCCCGCCAGTGCGACCAGGAGAATTGGTTATCTGTCTCGTCCATTTCCTGGCCCCACCTTATAATGACCGGGCTTTTCAGCGTGGCAGCCGTCGAGCAGACCGCGGCCATGTTTTCATCGCGCTCGCCGCTCAGAATGGAGTGCAGCAGCTCCTGGTCCGAGACCCGCCACTCGGGCGACCAGGACCAGGGCTCGATCGTGATCATGAGAGAGCGTCCACGTGCTCGCGCGTAGTCGTCGGCAAGGGTCAGCGTTGTCAGATCGACGTCTTCCCAGGGCAAGAAGAGATGTTCGATCTTGGACTGCGACGGCTCGCTGAAATCGCCGTGGGGGTCGTACGCGCCGAAATCTATCGAGTGCTCCGTAAGCACCGGCCGCTTTTGTGAGGGTGTCGCCGTAGTGGCGGAATCCGAATCAGGGATCCCTCGTGGCATAGTCGCCGCCAGAACGGTGCCTGACAGCAACAAGCCAACGAATGAGAATACGATCGCTTTCGATTTCTTGGTCATTGCATGCCTCCAAGCTCGTTCGCCTCGGTTTGCGGGCGAACACCATCGGTCTTTGATTTCGCCTGCGTCGTGACGAGTCTTTGAACGAGGGGAAGCCTCGCGCCGACCAGATCCTCGCTGACGAGTTTCTTGAACTCGTCGTCGGCCATCGGCCTGGCATGCTTGAAGACGTACCAGTCTCCAGCAGGCTCCCGCTTTTGGTAGATGGTGTTGTCGAGTATCCGGTGGCTGAAGCAGGTCGTGTCCCTCGCGGCAGCTTCCTGGCTATGCCAGACCGCCCTTAGGCAGAGCTGACCGTGATCGTTCAGGGTCCAGCGGCCTTCGGCCCATGTCACTCCCGTTTCAGATTGGGACCAGGCCCTGAATATACGGCCTTCGTCCTGCATGCGTCCGGCGCCATTCTCCCACTCCCACGTCTTGTCGCGGAAGATCATGTAGAGTTCCGCCGCGGTCATGGCGCGCGATTTTTCCGGAACGACGGCTTCTGCCGACGCCGGCGATTGCCCGAGGAGAATGGCTACCGGCATGACACCAAGGGCGAAGCGTCTGACGAGCATCGCCTGGCGTGCAATCCAGCCCTGGTTCCGATCGAGTGCGACTATTCCTGTCATGGCTTGTCCTCAGCGTGCTCCACCGTTTCCCTGTTCCGCAGTGACGGAGATCCAGCGCGGTCGAAAGACAATCTTTCGCAAGGCGGTGCCGTCCTGACCGGCGCCCGCCACCGCATAGCGCTCCTCGAAGAGCCGAAGGTGCCCGGCACCCCATGCGAGTGCTTCAAGCCCCTCTTTCCCGTGTTCGGCAGTCGCGATACCGGGCAACGCGACGAGTGCCAGAAGGCCGGCGGCCATCGCCGGCCGGCGAAAACGGGAGGTGGCGGCGACCGCGTTCTCCTTCGAATGCCGGGCGATGATGACCAGCAGAAGCAGGCAGTAGATCGCGGCGTTGAGAATCGCGAAGATATAAAAGCCCTTGGCTTCGGCCGCGTCACCGACGAGGAAAACCGGCAGCACCGACGTAACTGCGAGGAGCACGTAAGGGATGAGCACGCGGAGCGGCAGTGGGTCCACCTCGGATGCACCTTTGGGAGTGACGCGGAAATCCACGAACGACCCGGTGACCCAGTCGCGCACCGCCGCCAGCGCGCCAGCGAGGGCCCAGGGCCAGCGAGCAAAGAGGAAGAGCATGCATTCCCAGCTGAGGATCTTCGCGTCGTATGGCCGGAACGAGCCACTGGCCCGCCAGCGGTAGGCCAGAAGGACGAGGATGATGGAAAGCGGCGCGAAATGCGCGAGAAAATCAGGATAGGTCACAGCGACAAAGGTCTCGCCGCGGGCAAGGGCAATGATCGGCATCGCGAACATAAGCGCCATGAAGCACGCAAAAAGCGGGTACCAGAGCTGCGAGAAGAGGAACTGGAACTTCAGGCGCAACGGCAGCCGACCAACCAGACCTGGCGAATACTGCAGCAGCAGCATGACCAAGCTGCGCGACCACTGGAACTCCTGGGTCACGAGGTCCCCGAAGGTGCGCGGCCCGTCACCATGCGCGATCGCATCGAGCGCATGCACGCCGCGCCAGCCGGCAACGTTCATCAACAACGTTGTCGAATGATCTTCGGCCAACTCAGGGCCGAGTCCGCCGATCTGCCTCAGCGCCGCCGTGCGGACCGCATAGTGCGATCCTATGCACAGCGGCGCCAGGCCCCCGTTATAGCCGGCCTGAAGCGAGCCGTGCATGCTCGCCTCGGCATAGAGCCTTCCGCGTGCCGCCCAGCCCTCGGACGCGTTGCGGTCACAGATGCTCGGTGCGGAGACATAACCAACCCTGGGGTCGGCAAAGGGGCGCAGCATCTGGAAAAGGTAGCCGGACTCAGGAACATGGTCTGCGTCGAGCTGGGCCACGAAATCATAGCGATCATATCCGTAATGATCGTAGAAGAAGGCGAGGTTGCCCTCCTTGCAACGCGTGCGTCGCGGCCACGAGGTCCGATGGTAGTCGGCTCGCCCTTTCCGGGTCGAGACGAGCACCCCATGCCTGCGGCACCATTCGAGCGTCGCTTCGGAGGGGGCTTCGTCTGCGAGCCAGGTGTCGTGCGCAACATCCTGCGCGAGCATTGCCCTCAGTGTTTCCGATACGATCGAGAACGGTTCCGATGGCGCCTTGGTCACGACCATGGCGACGCGACTGCCGGCCGGCAGCTGCAGAGGTCCATTTGGTTTTGCCGCGCGATAGAACACCGCTATGAAATAGGCGGGCAGGAGGGTGACCCACGCGAGGACCGCGGTCACCGTAATGCTGCCCAAAGTGTCCACGTGATGGCGCGGCTCCAGCCACCAGGCCCAAAAATGAAGAAGAGCTGCGGCCCAGAGGCCGGCGCCGAGGAGGTATTCCGCGCGGCGGTAGCCCGTGAGGACTGGGACGAGCAACGGCTCGCCGCTTTGCGAAGTGGTTGTCCTGTCATTGGTCGAGACGCGGGTCATCGTTGCGCCTCCAGCCCAAAGAATGGCGCAGCCGTTCGCACGATTGTCTCGAGATCGGAATAGCAGGGCAGGAAGCCAAGCGTTTGGTGCGCGAGCGCAGCATCCGCATACAGCGCCGGAGGATCTCCGGGACGTCGCTGACGATACACGACCGGGACATCGTGCCCGGTAACCTCGCCGATTGCTCGAAGCACCTCTTTTATGGAAAAACCACGGCCGGTGCCGAGATTGAGCGCAACGTTTGCTCCACCCTTGGCGAGATGCCGATAGGCCAGCACATGAGCGCGCGCCAGATCGGCGACGTGGATGTAGTCGCGTACACAAGTTCCATCTGGCGTGTCGTAGTCGTCGCCGAAGACCTCTAGATGCGGAATTTGGCCTGCCGCGGCCATGAGTGCTCGCGGAATGAGATGCGTTTCCGGGTCGTGCCACTCCCCCAGATCACCCTCCGGATCGGCTCCGCAGGCGTTGAAATAACGCAGCGAAACAAAGTTGAGCCCGAAGGCGGACGCGTAGTCGGAGAGCATATGCTCTGCGATCAGTTTCGTCTTGCCGTAGGGATTGATCGGTACCTGCCGTGTGGCTTCGTCGATCGGCAATACCGCCGGCACGCCATAGGTGGCGCAACTCGATGAGAAGATGATCTTGTCGAGGCCTGCCTGCCGACATGCATCGAGGAGCGACAGCGTTCCGCGGACGTTGTTGTTGTAGTATTTCGCGGGGTCGGCGACGGACTCACCCACATAGGCGGATGCTGCGAAATGGATGACGGCGGCCGGCTGATATTGTTCAATCACCTCGACCAAGCGAACCGTGTCGAGAATATCCCCATGCACGAATGGTCCCCAGCGCACGGCGGAGCGGTTCCCGGTCGACAGGTTGTCGTAGACGACGGGCTCGATGCCCTCCAGCCAGAGAAACTTTGCAGTGTGGCTTCCGATGTACCCGGCGCCACCCGTAACAAGAATGCGTGGCGCGTGCATCAGACCAGCTCCACGACTTTCCGATCGGAGCCGGAGAGGAGACCGTCGAAATAGTGGATGGTGCGCGCGAGGCCTTCCGACAAGTTGACCGTCGGTCGCCAGCCAAGCGCGTCCGTTGCGAGTGAGATGTCCGGGCGGCGCTGACGCGGATCATCGACAGGCAGAGGCCGGCGGACGATCCTTGAGCGCGAGCCAGCCAAACAGATCACCTGTTCGGCGAGTTCACTGATCGTGAACTCTCCGGGATTGCCGAGATTGACCGGGCTAGCGAGCGACGATGGTGACGCCATGAGGCGCACGAAGCCGTCGATCAGATCGTCCACGAAACAGAAGGAGCGGGTCTGCGATCCGTCGCCGTAGATAGTAATGTCCTCACCTTTGAGGGCCTGGACGATGAAGTTCGAGACGACGCGGCCATCGTCCGGGCGCATCCGGGGGCCATAGGTGTTGAAGATGCGAACGATCTTGATCTCGATCCCGTGGACCTTATGGAAGTCGAAGAACAGGGTTTCTGCGCAACGTTTGCCTTCGTCGTAACAGGAGCGTGGGCCGAAGGGATTGACGTTGCCCCAATAGCTTTCCACCTGCGGGTGGATTTGCGGATCGCCGTAGATTTCCGACGTTGAGGCCTGGAAGATGCGCGCGCCCTTGCGCGCAGCCAGATCCAGAAGGTTGAGCGATCCGATCACACATGTTCTCATGGTCTGGATCGGATCGGCCTGATAATGCGGCGGCGACGCCGGGCAGGCGAGATTGTAGATTTCGTCGACCTCGAGGTCGATCGGTTCGATGATGTCATGGGCGATGGCGCGAAAGGTATCAAAGCGCTTCAACTGTGCGATATTGCGCCTCAAGCCGGTTGAGAAGTTGTCGACGCAGATGACCTCGTGGCCAGCGCCGAGAAGCAGCTCGCAGAGATGTGATCCGAGGAAGCCCGCGCCGCCGGTAACGAGTATCCGCTTCAGATTTTTCGGGCTCTGCAGGAAATCATTGTCATCTTTTATGTTTGGCAAAGTGCTTCTGAAATTATTGCGAAAATAATTCACGGATAATCTCCACGTAGCTTGCTAGCGAACCAGTAAATGTTCGCCAACGGAAGTAATAACTAGGTAATACAAACACCTTCGTTCGAAACTACCATGGTTTTTGCATTGCGCTATTTGAAGCGACTGTTAGCTATTGATACAATCGCTGTGTGGAGAATGTCATTATCACCCAATCCGGATAGTTATCTTGCCGTGCATTTCTACTCAAAACGAGGTATAAGGAGCACTCCCTGGCTGTAATCGCGAAACTTTGTTCCACTTTGGGGCGAGCTGCGACGGACGGGGGTAGGCCCCCTCTACAGGCATTCCATGCCGCGCGCGTCATGCTCGAGAGCGACCATTCACTGGAGGAGTTGCATGAGTAAGGAGTCTGGGTCAGGAGATAGTCCGCCGGAAGTTCCCGCCTGGCCCGCCCATTTGGAGCGGCGCCGGTGGCCACGAGAGCCCACTGCGCGAGGGGGCCATCAAGCCATGGCCCACCCTGGGCTAGTGCCGTCGCATTTCTCCACACTCGGATTGCCGCCGGCGGAGCAGTTCGACGCTTGGCGAGGGCACATGGCACCGCTGATCGATGTTCGTTTGCCAGACGGGAAGTCTCCGGATGAAGGCTTTCCTGCAGAGCAGGCAGGATGGCACCTCGGCGATTTGCTTGTCGTTCAACAGCGCACGCCGGGATATAGCTATGAGCGGTCTCGCGCCATGCTGCGTTCCAGTCCGATTGACCACTGGAACGTCGGAGTGTTCCGCAGCGGTCGGGCATGGACCGAAGTCGATCGCCACGTCACGGAGACAGGGCCGGGAGAGCTGTTCTTCCGATCCCTTGGCTATCCCTACCGCGGGCGGATGACCGAGTCCGTCGCCCTCCTACTCTTCATGCCCTATGAATTGCTGGCCGACGATGCGAGCAAGCTCGACGGTGCCAATAATTGCGTCCTTTCGGGCAGTTTGGCGGATCTGCTCATCAACTACATTAATGGAATCGAATCAAACCTCAGCACCATCGCCGCGCCTGTAGTGCCGCGTATCGTACATACGATGCGCGACATGATTGTCGCTTGCGCGGCATCGACGACGCGACCGGATGCGGCAGGGTCCCCGGTAAACATGGGAATGATGGAACGCGCGCACCGCTACATCCATCTCAACCTTCATTCGGGGGATTTGACACCGGATGGCATCTGCCGCGCACTGGGTATTTCCCGCACACGCCTCTACCAGCTGTTCGAGCCGAGTGGCGGTGTCCTCAACTACATTCGCCGCCGCAGGCTTCTGCAGGCCTATGCGGACCTCAGCGACCCGATGAATAAGCGGCCTATCTCCGAAATAGCGGAGGCCGCAGGCTTCGACGTGGCCGCGAATTTCACGCGTGCTTTCAACCACGAATTCGGCGCAAACCCGCGCGACATCCGCAAGATGGCGGCCGCCGAACAGCACGTCGCACCACTTGCTCTTTCCCAGCGCCCCCGTGGGGCCACGATCGGCGACTGGCTCAAATCCGTTCAAGGTTGAGACGCCAGCAGGCAGTCAAGCGACAGCGTTATCACGCCCGCCGCGCTCGGCTGAACGGCGATTATCACAATGATCTATTGCAGCGAGTTGCAGTGCAGGGGGGACACACCTTGAGGGGGCTCACCAGCACTCGGCAATTGCCGGACCTTCAAAACTGTGCGACAAATTTCTCGCTGTTGTGCTGGAGGAGAGCATGACTGCAATGGGAGCATAGATATTTCCAGTGTAATTTGGAGGTGGTTGACGCCGCTCCAGAGACCGGAAGTATTTTGGGAGGAGTGCCATGTCGCAGACGGCGTTACCCGTCCACTCGCTTTCAATAAAATCGGCCTTGGTGATCGATGATCATCCGCTTTATTGCGACGCCCTGGCCGCGACGATGGAAAGCACCTTCAAAACGCGTCGAATTCGAACAGCAACTTCGTTGAGCGAGGCGATGCAACAACTGCGGATGCGGTTCTCGCCCGATCTGATCATGCTTGATCTCAATCTGCCGGATGCGTCGGGTCTGAGCGGTTTTCTAAAAATCAAGGAAAGGATGCCCGATATCCCAGTGATCGTCATCTCGGCGATCACGTCGAAGGAGGTCGTCCACTCGGTTATTGCGGCCGGTGCTGCGGGGTTCATTCCCAAGGATATGGACCGGCAGAATTTCCAGGACGCCATGCACGATATCTGGAATGGCAAAACGTATGTGCCGCCCGGCTACACGGTCCCGGTCCGCAGCGCAGCGACGGACCTGTCCGTAGAGACCATTTCGCGCAAGATCGCCCATTTGTCGCAGCAGCAGACCCGCATTCTGGGGCTGATCTGCGAGGGGATGCCGAACAAGCTGATCGCCTACGAGATGCAGCTGGCCGAGGCCACCGTCAAAGCCCACATCACGGCGCTTCTGCGGCGGCTGGGCGTCCATAACCGTACACAGGCGGCGATGCTGGTGCGTGAAGTCTCGATCCGCCATAGCCTGCAGTGAGGAGTGCCGGCGCAGGCAATCGGGACTAGAGCATCCAGCATTCGAGTGGATAAGATGCTCTAGAATCAAGGTGCTAGAGCGTCCTTTGTGCGTTCATTTGAACGCACGGCGCTCTAGAAGGGAGGATGACGGCGCATGACGGCTGTCGACGATCTTGACCGCAAACCTGCGGAGGCAGTGCGGCTTGCCGCATCGCGTGCCGATGACGCGGCCCTTGCGCTTGCCGAAATCAGACGGCAGCTCGCCACAGCAAGGCCAAGTTTCGTCCTTCTGTTCGTGCCGAACAGGCTTCAACCCGATGACGTTGCCAAGGCTCTGCGCCTGTCGTTACCGAACACCGTGGTCTTCGGCTGCACGACGGCCGGCCAGATCACGTCGCGGGGCTATGAAGACGACGCGTTGCTGGCGATCGCCTTCCAGCGGCATCATTTCCGGGTGGCCTCGATCCTGTTCGAACCCATCTCGCCGGTTTCGATTGCTGATGTCGTGTCGCAGACGGAGCGGCTCGCCACGCAATTCCGTTCGACGCCGGGCCGAAAGCGGCTTGCCCTGATTTTTGCCGACGGACTGTCCAAACAGGAGGATATCCTGATGGCAGCCTTGGAGGCGGGCCTGAAGGACATTCCCGTGTTTGGCGGGTCGGCCGGCGACGGGCTGCGGTTCGAGCGCACGCAGGTTCTACGTAATGGCGAGTTCCACAGCAATGCTGCGCTTCTTCTGCTCTTGGAAACCGATCTGGACTTTAGCGGTCTCGGCTTCGACCATTTCCAGCCCACGGAAACACGCATGGTGGTCACCCGTGCTGTCCCGGAGGAACGGCTGGTTCTGGAAATCAATGGAACACCGGCGGCAGAGGAGTATGCCCGGCTCGTCAAGGTGCCGGTCAGCGAGTTGTCACCCATGGTTTTCGCTGAGAACCCGGTACTGGTGCGCAACGGCAATCTCTATCATGTGCGGGCGATCCAGCAGATTCACGGCGAACATGGCCTCACCTTCCTGTCGGCTATCGACGACGGTCTGCTGTTGAGGCTCGGTCGCGGGAAGGAAATCATCCGCACGCTCGAGGCGGGGCTCGCCGTCAATGACAAGGACGGTGAGGCACCTGATTTCATCCTTGGCTTCGACTGCTATCTGCGCAAGCTCGAAATTGCGCGCAAGGGCCTAGAAGGCAAGGCGTCCGAGCAGTTCCGCCAGCATCGGGTCGTTGGCTTCAACACCTATGGCGAACAGCATCTGGGCGTGCATGTGAACCAGACGTTTGTCGGCGTCGCATTCTTCCGGCCCAAAGGAGGCGCGCCGCTGTGATCGATCCGAATGAGGCGTACGAGATCCAGATCGCCAAGCAGGCGAAGATCATTGAGGCGCTGATCAATCGCGCCGAACGCGGTCATGAAGTGGGCGGCTCCGCCTACTCGCTCTTCGAATCGGCCATCGCTCTGCAGACGGAAGTCTGGGAAAAGACCAAAGACCTGGAAAAGGCCCTCGACACACTCGGCAGGGCGTCGAGCGAACTCGAGATTGCCTATCAGACGCAGGAGCGCATCCAGAGAAACCTTGCCGACGCCATGGTCGCCATGGAAGACGGCTTCGCCCTCTTCTCCGAGGAGCGGTTGCAGGTCTGCAATACTCAGTTCCGGCACCTGCTTCCCGATGTCGAGCCGCAGATCAAGCCCGGCCTCGATTTCGACGACTATCTCGCGGCCGTCAATGCGAGCAAGTATCTGAACCGGGACGAAAACGGGGCAATCAGCCGTGCCCAGTCGGTCTTGAACGGGCAGGGGTCCGGTCAACGCTTTTCGTCTTTCGTCATGGAGTTGAGGAACGACCGCTGGTTCCAGATGTCCTACCGACAGACCAGTTCCGGCAATATCACCGTGCTGCAGACGGAAATCACCGACATCGTGCGGGAGAACCGACGGGAGAAGGACCGCCTCATCGACCAGCAGGCCCATTTCCTGCAGGCCGCTTTCGATCACATGTCGCTCGGCATCTGCACCTTTTCGTCACGCGGCGAATTGCTGGTTCGCAACGAGCGTTTCGGCGAGCTTCTCGGTGTACCGCTATCGCTTCTGAAGAAGGGAAGTCCCTTCCAACGCATCATCGAACATATAGAACGTCACGAGATTCTCGAACGCAAGGGCCGACGATCGAAATTTGCCGCCTGGTTCAAGGCCATGCGCCGTGGCGAGGCTATGCAGGAACGCTGCCGGCGACGCGACGGCATGAGTCTCGACATTCGCATCCATTCATTGCCTGGCGACGGTTTCATCGTGTCGATCATGGACGTGACCGCAGAGAGCCAAGCGGCAGCGCTCTTGGAGCAACGTGTACAGGAGCGAACCGCCGAACTGACCGAGGCCAATCGCCTGCTGCAGATCCATGCCATCGAGCAAATCAAAATCGAGGCCGCCCTTCGGCAGGCCAAGGAGGCCGCCGAAACCGCCCATACATCGAAAACTCGCTTCCTGGCGGCGGCCAGTCACGACCTTCTTCAGCCGATCAACGCCGCGAAACTCTATCTCTCGATGCTGACGGAGACGGCGGGGCAGCCCGGGGCGGAAGACGTGGTCGGCAGGCTCAAGCGATCCTTCACCTCGATCGAATCGCTCCTGCAGGCGCTTCTCGATATTTCGCGCCTCGACAGTGCGGCAGCCGAGTTCAACATCACGTCGTTCGAGCTTGGAAGCCTGCTGCAGGGCCTCGCCGGGGATCTGGCACCCTTGGCGACAGAAAAAGGGATAGAGCTTCGGATAGTCCCTTCGACGCGCTGGGTCACCAGTGATCAGCGCTACCTGATGCGCTGCGTCCAGAACCTGGTGGTGAACGCGATCCAGTACACAGAGCATGGCCGTGTGCTGGTTGGTTGCCGTCCGCGCGGCAATCGGCTGCGGATCGAAGTGTGGGATACCGGTATCGGCATTTCCGAGGAGGATCAGGCCCGGATCTTCAAAGAGTTCACTCGGGCCCGCGGTACCGGAAAAGGAACGGGCATGGGACTTGGCCTGTCGATCGTCGAGCGGGCCTGCCGGCATCTCGATCATCCCGTCCGGCTGGTGTCGCAGCCCGGCCGTGGTTCCGTTTTCTCGATCGAAGTGCCGCTTGCCGCGCCTGGCCGTGCCAGTGTCGGGGAAAACCCGATGATTGAGCAGATGCTCGATGGCAGCCTCGATCTCATCGTCATGGTCGTGGAGAACGATGCCGACGAGCTTCACGCAATGACTCGGGTGCTGGAAAGCTGGGGAGCGAGCGTCCTGGCGGCGGCCTCGACCATCGATGCCGCTGCGCTGATGCAGGAAATCGGTACGGCGCCCGACATTCTACTGGTGGATTATCAGCTGGACGATGGCGACAACGGCGTAGAAACCATTCGTACACTGCGCGCGCTTGCGGGAACCGAAATCCCGGCCATCATCATTTCTGCCAACCGGCAGCGCCAATTCCTGCAGCTCTGCAATGAAATGTCATTCGCCTTGCTCACCAAGCCGGTGCAACTGGTGCGGCTCAGGGCACTGATCGACTGGAAGACCCGGGGGCGCGTGGCGTGAACAAACACAGACAAAGGTCTCCGGTGACTTTGCCGCAGGCATTGTTACGCTCGTGACCAGCGCTACAGCCGCCTTCACGTGTCCAGTGAGCTGCGCGGGCGCCGTAGGACGGGAGGCTTGCGATGCGTTTTCTTCTCCTCTTTGCTTTGTTCCTGCTTGGAATGGCTCAAGGACCGGCCGCGGCTGCCGAAACTTACGAGCTTCTCTTCCGGTCGACTGCACTGAAGGGGCTCGCGGCGGTGTCGTCTGAGAGCGAAGCCGCGCAGGGCACGCTTGTCTACGACAAGGTGATATCCGGTGCCGATGTCGGCCAGACCAGCGGCAGCTTCGGCATAGGTCTCAAGATCGAGCCCGACGACAATGTCGCCATGATGCTCTATCAGGGCACTCGATCACGTGGGCTTGGCAATTATCCGGCTTCGGTCGGCAATCCCGTCATCATGTACTTCCTTGAGAGCGTGCTTGCCGACGTTGCCGCTCAATCCGGCGGCAGCCCCTTTTATATGCGCAACCGCATCAAGGAGGCCCTGCTGCGGGATGCGCAAGTTGTCCCCGTATCACTCCGCTACCAGAACCGCGACATCGCCGCGCGTGAGGTTACGATCCGGCCGTTCACGAATGACAAGGCGCGCGACAGGATGGGGCGGTTTGCCGAACTGGCGCTTGCCGTCACCGTGTCGGAAGACATTCCTGGCTGGTACTATTCGCTGGTTGCCACCGTGCCTGCGGCTGCTGGCGGGGCGAAGGCCGGCTATTCCAATGCGATTACCCTGAAACGGGCAGGGGAGGAACGGCGGTGATACGGAAGGCCCTGTCAGCGCTGGCAATTGTCGCAGCCGCAGTGCCGGCAAGCGGACAAAGCATGTCGGAGCGCCTGAACGACTATCCGACGGAGGCGCGGGCCGACTACGTGTTCGGTTGCATGGCGGTCAACGGCCAGAGCCGGGCGGTTTTGGGTAAATGTGCCTGCTCGATCGATCTGATCGCTTCCATCTTACCCTATGACAAATATGTGCAGGCCGAGACCGTGCTGTCCCTCCAGCAGGTAGGCGGCGAACAAACGGCCATGTTCAAGTCGGGGGCCATGCCGCGCACGATGGTGGCCGATCTGAGGCGTGCCCAGGCAGAGGCGGAGATGCTGTGCTTCTGAGCTGAGCTCCGATGGCGTCGGTACGGTCCTGCAAACCGAGGCCACGTACCTGCGTGGAGAGGTACGGCTCAATCCGGCATCTGCTTGAGCAGGATCTGGGCAATGGCGTAGGCGCGTTTCTCCAAAAGCACCGGCGTTTCACAGACATAGGTGAGTGCCTGTGCGCGCTCGCGATAGATGCGCTCGTCCCAGTCGATCTGTTCCTCCAGCTTATCGATCCGTTCGAAATCCGGATTTTTCTCGCGCGTAAGCTTGGCCATTTCGACGCGGCCGCCATCGATCCGGGAGGAGAGCGCGATCTGGCTGCGGGAATAGCGGGCAATCCCGGCGAGCAGCCGCTGGCGGGTGTCGGCGATCTTATCGAATGCGGCAAGGAAGATATTGCCAAGCAGTTGGCCGTCCACGGGGGCATTCTTCTCGACGAAGGCCCGGACATGGGCCTCTGCCTCTTCGAGCGTAACCCTGCGAAGCGACACGACCTCCACCAGGTCGTTAGCCGCGGGAGTGAGTGCCACAGGCGCTACCGGTTCCGGCCACATCAGGCTCGCCGAAAGGTTCTCGACCTTGCGCTGGATGCATGGCCAGTCGGGGTCTGAAAAGTCCGCGGCGCCTGCAAAGCCGGGAGCTTGCGTCAGGGAAAGTACCAGACTGAACGCATAACTGGCGGCTCTCATCTTCACTCTCCCCTGTTCGAACGAGCGGCAGTATAGGCTGACCAAGGGAGAAGCCAAAGGTCGCGTTTTACACACTAAGGTCGCAATTGTCTTTGGACCTTGGCGCGTCTGTAATCTCTGTACAAAGCCACATAAGGCCGCCCTTACAGAACGCAGTTACCGGAGGCATCGATGCGCACTCGCGCTGCTCTGGCTGTTCAAGCCGGCAAACCCCTTGTTGTGACCGAAGTCGAGCTCGAAGGACCGAAGGCCGGCGAGGTGCTGGTCGAGGTGAAGGCGACCGGCATCTGCCATACCGATGATTTCACCCTTTCCGGCGCCGATCCGGAAGGACTGTTCCCGGCGATCCTCGGCCACGAGGGCGCCGGCATCGTCGTCGACGTCGGTCCCGGCGTCACCTCTGTCAAGAAGGGCGACCATGTTATTCCGCTCTATACTCCGGAATGCCGCGCCTGCCCGTCCTGCCTCAGCCGCAAGACCAATCTCTGCACCGCCATCCGCGCCACGCAGGGCCAAGGGCTGATGCCCGACGGCACCTCGCGCTTTTCGCTCAACGGCGACAAGCTGCACCACTACATGGGCTGCTCGACCTTTGCGAACTTCACCGTCTTGCCGGAGATCGCCGTCGCCAAGGTCAATCCGGACGCGCCGTTCGACAAGATCTGCTACATCGGCTGCGGGGTGACCACCGGCATCGGCGCGGTGATCAACACCGCCAAGGTGGAAATGGGGTCGACGGCGATCGTCTTCGGGCTCGGCGGCATCGGCCTCAATGTCATCCAGGGGCTCAGGCTTGCCGGCGCCGACATGATCATCGGCGTCGACATCAACAACGACAAGAAGCCCTGGGGCGAGAAGTTCGGCATGACCCACTTCGTCAACCCGAAGGAGGTCGGCGACGACATCGTGCCCTATCTCGTCAACATGACCAAGCGCGGCGCCGACCAGATCGGCGGCGCCGACTACACCTTCGACTGCACCGGCAACACCCGCGTGATGCGCCAGGCGCTCGAAGCCTCGCATCGCGGCTGGGGCAAGTCGGTGATCATCGGCGTCGCCGGCGCCGGCCAGGAGATTGCCACCCGGCCGTTCCAGCTCGTCACCGGCCGCACCTGGATGGGCACCGCCTTTGGCGGCGCGCGCGGCCGCACCGACGTGCCGAAGATCGTCGACTGGTACATGGAGGGCAAGATCGAGATCGACCCGATGATCACCCACACGCTGCCGCTCGACGACATCAACAAGGGCTTCGAACTGATGCATTCGGGCGAAAGCATCAGGAGCGTCGTGATCTACTGAGCGTGAACATGGAACTCGTAACGCAAAACCAATGTTTTGGCGGGACCCAGTCCGTCTACCGGCACCAGTCCGATGTCTGCGGCGTCGAGATGACATTCGGCCTCTACCTGCCGCCCAAGGCGCGGACGCGTCCGGTCCCGCTGCTATGGTATCTCTCCGGGCTGACCTGTACCCATGAGAATGCCATGATCAAGGCGGGCTTGCAGAGGCACGCGGCGGAGCAGGGGCTGGCGCTGGTTTTTCCCGATACATCACCGCGTGGCGAAGGGGTCGCCGACGACGAAGCCTATGATCTCGGTCAGGGCGCCGGTTTCTACGTCAATGCGACGCAGAAGCCCTGGGCGCGGCATTACCAGATGTATGATTACATCGTCACGGAATTGCCCGCCCTGCTGAGGGAGCAGTTCCCGCTCAACGGGATAAACGGCGTTACCGGGCACTCGATGGGCGGGCATGGCGCGCTGACGATCGCCTTTCGGAATCCCGGGCTATTCCGCTCGGTCTCGGCCTTTGCACCGATTGTCAATCCGACCCGGTCCGACTGGGGCCGCAAACAGTTCTCGGCCTATCTTGGCGACGACGAGGCCCATTGGGGCATGTACGACGCTTGCCTGCTCCTCAGCGAAGTTGGCTGGCAGGGCGATATCCTGATCGATCAGGGCTTGGCAGACCAGTTCCTGGGACAGTTGCAGCCCGAGGCGATGTCCCGATTGCTGGCCGAGCGGCGCCAAGCCAGCGTCCTCAGGATGCAGGCGGGATATGACCACAGCTACTACTTCGTGGCGAGTTTCGGCGAAGACCACGTGCGCTGGCATGCAGAGCGGTTAAACGCCGCGTAAGGGAGAGAAGGCATGGCTTTTAGACTTGGTACTGCACTGAGCGCAGTCGTCGTATTTGGTGGGGTTCTCGCAGGCTCGGTCGCGCCGGCGCTTGCTCTGGATCCCGCGGCTGGCGATGCGGCGGCCGGCAAGACGGTGTTTCGCAAGTGTCAGGCCTGCCATGCGATCGGTCCGGATGCCAAATCGAAGACCGGACCATCGCTCACCGGTGTGGTCGACCGCCCGGCCGGCAAAATCGAAGGGTTCTCCTATTCCCCCGCTCTGACCAAGGCGGCGGAGGGTGGATTGACCTGGACGCCTGACAAGATCGCTGAGTTCGTGACCAACCCGAAAGCCTTTTTGCCCGGCACGAAGATGACCTTTGCGGGACTGCGCAAGGATCAGGAGCGCGCCGATCTGATCGCTTATTTGGCAACGTTTCCCTAAGCAAAGGAGGAGCCGAGAACAAAAACCATGAGGAAGGTGCCCCGGCCTCGTCGAAGCCGCGGGGATATGTCGCAGGCCGATGCCGGGAAGTGAGGAGACCGTAAGGTTTTCCCGGGGCGAGCGGGGTGAATGGCCCTGATCGGCAGCACTCGAGAGGAGGATGAAAATGAAACGACTTCTTACATTGCTTGCCTTCACAACGATAGGCGGCAGCGCGCAGGTCGCTCTCGCCAACTCGGAATTGCAGAAGCTTATCGACGATCCCAATCAATGGGCTATCCAGACCGGCGACTACGCCAACCTGCGCTACTCGAAGCTCGACCAGATCAACAAAGACAATGTCGGGAAACTGCAGGTGGCGTGGACTTTCTCGACCGGCGTGCTGCGCGGTCACGAAGGTGCGCCGCTCGTCATCGGCGATATCATGTACGTCCACACGCCGTTTCCGAACACGGTCTACGCGCTGGATCTCAAGAAAGACGGCCAGATCCTCTGGAAGTACGAGCCAAAACAGGATCCGAACGTTATTCCCGTGATGTGTTGCGACACCGTCAATCGCGGTGTGGCCTACGGGGATAACAAGATCTTCCTGCATCAGGCCGACACGACGGTCGTGGCGCTCGACGCCAAGACCGGCAAGGTTATCTGGAGCGTCAAGAACGGCGATCCCTCCAAGGGCGAGACCAACACCGCCACCGTTATGCCGGTGAAGGACAAAGTTCTCGTCGGCATCTCCGGCGGTGAGTTCGGCGTGCGCGGCTCCGTGACGGCCTATTCGATGGCAGACGGCAAGCTCCTGTGGCGCGGTTACTCCATGGGTCCTGACAGCGATACGCTGATGGATCCCGAGAAGACCACGCACCTGGGCAAGCCCGTCGGTAAGGACTCGGGCCTCACCACCTGGGAAGGCGATCAGTGGAAGATCGGCGGAGGTACGACCTGGGGCTGGTACTCCTATGATCCCGAACTGAACCTCATGTATTACGGATCGGGCAACCCCTCTACCTGGAATCCAACCCAGCGGCCCGGCGACAACCGCTGGTCGATGACAATCTGGGCGCGCGATGTCGATACCGGCATGGCCAAATGGGTCTACCAGATGACGCCCCACGACGAATGGGACTATGACGGCGTCAATGAGATGATCCTGACCGACCAGCAGATCGACGGCAAGGATCGCAAGCTGCTGACCCATTTCGACCGCAACGGCTTCGGCTATACGATGGACCGTGTCACCGGCGAACTGCTGGTGGCGGAGAAGTTCGATCCCAAGGTCAACTGGGCCAGCGAAGTGAACATGGACCCGAAGTCCGACCAGTACGGCCGGCCGCAGGTCGTGGCGCAGTTTTCGACCGAGCAGAATGGCGAGGACACCAACTCGACCGGTATCTGCCCGGCGGCGCTCGGATCCAAGGACCAGCAGCCCGCGGCTTATTCGCCGAAGACCGAGCTGTTTTATGTGCCGACCAACCATGTTTGCATGGACTACGAACCGTTCCGGGTAAGCTACACGGCCGGTCAACCCTATGTAGGGGCTACGCTGTCGATGTATCCGGCGGCGGACAGCCATGGCGGCATGGGCAATTTCATCGCCTGGGACAACAAGGAAGGCAAGATCAAGTGGTCTCTGCCGGAACCCTTCTCCGTCTGGTCGGGCGCTCTGGCCACCGCTGGCGACGTGGTCTTCTATGGAACGCTCGAGGGTTATGTGAAGGCGATCGACGCCTCCACGGGTAAGGAGCTCTATCGCTTCAAGACGCCCTCGGGCGTGATCGGCAACGTGATGACCTATGCCCATGAGGGTAAGCAGTATGTGGCCGTGCTTTCGGGTGTCGGCGGCTGGGCCGGCATCGGTCTGGCAGCCGGCCTGACCAACCCGAATGACGGTCTCGGAGCTGTCGGTGGCTATGCAGCCCTCAGCAACTACACCGCGCTCGGTGGCACGCTCACCGTGTTCAAGCTGCCGGATTGAGGCGGCAATCTTCGCCCAGGGAATGGGCGCGGGTGGAGAAACCCGCGTCCATTCGTCCCCGCCTAAAAGGACGTAAGATGACCAGAATTAGACCCACTATACCGTTGATCCTTTCCGCGTTGACGCTATTTGCCGGCCCCGCGGGCGCAGAGGACGCATCGGCGCCAAAGGACAATATCACCGCCGTTCGCAGCGACAACGGGCGGTATTATACAGCGGACGACGTTCCGACCTTCAACATCGCTAAGGATGGCACGGTCGACTGGATGACCTATTCGGGCTTCCGCCGCTATCATTCCGAATGCCATGTCTGTCACGGTCCGGAGGGCCAGGGCTCGAGTTATGCGCCTGCCTTGAAGGACTCCGCGATAAACCTGGATTATTACGCTTTCGTCGAAGTCGTCACGAACGGACGCAAGAGGGTGAACGTGGCCGAGAACTCGGTGATGCCCGCCTTCGGCGAGAACGCCAACGTCATGTGTTATCTCGATGACATCTATACCTATCTGAAAGCGCGCGGCTCCGGTGCCCTGCCGCGCGGACGCCCGGCCAAGAAGGAAGCGAAATCGGATGCGATCCGGGATGCTGAAAAATCGTGCCTCGGCAGTAATTAGCCTCGTTACAGCAGTCAGCGTTCTTGTCCTTATCCTCGTCTGTGCCGGTCCGGCAATGGCACAGACGTCGGATCTTGTGTCGAAGACAGCTTTCCGTGTGTGCGCCGATCCGGCAAATCTGCCGATGTCGGATCGCGCGGGTGCAGGGTACGAGAACAAGATCGCCGAGCTGATGGCGTCCAAGCTCGGGCTGCCGTTGGACTATGCGTGGTTTCCGATGGCCACCGGCTTCATTCGCAAGACCCTGCAGGCCAATGCCTGCGATGTGGTCATTGGCTATGCTCAGGGCGATGAACTGGTGTTGAACACCAATCACTACTACACCTCGGCCTATGTGCTGATCGTCCCCTCGAGCGGTCCGCTCTCCGGCGTCACGCAGCTGTCCGATCCACGCCTCAAGGACAAGCGGATCGGCATCGTCGCAGGAACCCCGCCGGCAACGCATATGGCGAGGAACGGACTGTTGCCCAAAGCAAAGCCGTACCACCTGATCGTCGATCGGCGCTACGAGGACCCGGCCGACGAGATGCTTGTCGACCTGAAGTCTGGCGCCATAGACGCAGCCATCCTCTGGGGGCCGATCGGCGCGCCCCTGGTCAAGTCGGGCCATCCGGACCTGAAGGTGACACCGCTCTTGTCGGAGCCGACGCTGCCGAAGCTTTTCTACCGCATCACCATGGGCGTCAGGCAAGGCGAGAAGGTTTGGGAGCGCAAGCTGAACTCCCTGATCCGCAGGAATCAGTCCGCGATCAACTCCATTCTCACGGAGGCGGGTGTTCCGCTCGTGAACGATATGGGGACAGGGCCGCTCGAGGCGTCACAATGATCCGCTTCGGCCGGTGCTGTTTTTCCGCCTCGACGGCTGCCGGCCTCACGTTTTAAAGAAGTGATTTTTCAGAATGTAGCGAAGGCCGCGCAGCCAGCTGTCGTCGGTATTGGAGCGTATGTCCACCGCAAGACCGCGCAGCATCTCGCCGGAGCGCACGTCGCGCAGAACCAGGTTTATCGAAAGAATGAGGTTGGAGACCTTCCTCACTTCACCAACCAGCACATAGTCGGCGCCGAGCCGGTCGCCTGTACGCACGTCGCAGCCGTAGCAGTTGGCGGGGTTTACCGTGTTCGCGAGGTCAGTTGCCACGGACTCATTCGAGAGAATGACGAATCCTTCCGCCACAAAGCGGTCGCGCGCGGCGCCCTCCACCAGCTTCAGTCGCGCCGTTTCGTCGCCGCGCACACCATTGTAAGCGCCCTCCGTCGACAGATCGATGAAGGTCATGCCAAGGAATGCCACCTTGGCGCCTGACATCAGCGGCTTGTCCAGCGCTGCCAGGGCAAGCGCCGGCGCCAGGGCCAGGACGAGCGCGGTCAGAATGCGTTGCATGGGGGCTCAGCCTAGCACAGGCGTTTTGCGAAACTACGCTCCATAAGTCTCGGTTTTGCGACACAAATTGCACTGTTAATCTCCTCCCCGACAGAGTGTCAGGGAAGGTTGGGAGGTCGTTCCGGCTATGTCTAAGCTACCGCTTACGCTTGCCGTTTTTTGGACGGCGATGCTCGTCTCGCTCCCCTTACGGGCCATGGAGGTGAAAGCCGCCGTGCTCAGGATCGACCGCGTGGTCGGCCCGCCGATTTCGCGGCTCGACGCGCCGCCGGACGATCTGGGTTTTGCGGGCGCCATGCTGGGCAATGAGGACAATCGGACGACCGGTGCCTTCACGGACACGGACTACACGCTGAAAGCGCAGGCGGTTGCACCGGACAAGGCAGCGGCAGCGCTGGATGCGTTAAAAGCCGAAGGCTTCAACCTGATCACGTTGATCGCGGAAGGCGAGACCCTGAAGGCGCTATCAGACCGGGCCGGGTCCGAGGTACTGCTTTTGAATGCAGGCGCTCGCGACGAGACGCTGCGCGACGTCGACTGCCGGGCCAATGTGCTGCATGTCTCGCCGAGCCGTTCCATGCTCAGCGATAGCCTTATTCAGTTCCTCATGTGGAAGAAATGGACGCGCATCTTCTTGATCCATGGCTCGCACCCCGAAGACACGCTTCTGGCAGAAAACTATCGCAAATCGGCCGCCAAGTTCGGGGCGGAGATCATTGAGGAGCGCGAGTTCGTCGACACCGGCGGCGCCCGGCGCACGGACACCGGTCACGTCATGGTGCAAAAACAGATCCCCGTATTTACCCAGAATGCCGAGGATCACGACGTGATCATCGCGGCCGACGAGGCCGGCGTCTTCGCACCTTACCTGCCTTATCACTCCTGGGATCCGAGGCCTGTGGCAGGATCCGCGGGGCTTCGCCCGCTTTCCTGGCATGCCGCACAGGAGGCCTGGGGCGCGACCCAGTTCCAACGCCGCTTCGAGAAGCTGACCGGCCGCAGCATGCGCGAGGAGGACTACCAGGCCTGGCTTGCCATGCGCGTCATCGGCGAAGCGGTGACGCAGTCCGGCAAGACCGATCCGGCTTCCGTCAGGGCCTATGCCCTTTCGCCAGATTTCGAACTCGCGGCATTCAAGGGCCAGAAGCTGACCTTCCGCCCCTGGAATGGGCAACTGCGCCAGCCAATCCTTTTGACCGACGGCCGGGTGACGGTGTCCGTCTCGCCGCAGGATGGTTACCTGCACCAGCATTCGCCGCTCGACACGCTGGGTATAGATGCACCCGAAACCGCTTGCCACGCCTTTGGAGGTTAGAATGCTGAGATCCGCATTGGCGCTTCTGCCGTCCGTCCTGATGTTTGCCGGCCCTGCTGAGGCCAACAAGGTGTTCGTGACCAACGAACGCAGCAATAACGTGACTGTGCTCGACAGCCAAAGCTGGGAGGTGATCGCCACTTTCCCGGCCGGCAACAGGCCGCGCGGCATCACAATCAGTCCGGATGGCAAGGAGCTCTATGTCTGTGCCTCAGACGATGATACCGTCCGGGTGTTCGATCCCGAAACCTACAAGGAACTGCATACGCTGCCGTCAGGCCCCGATCCGGAACTTTTCGCTCTCGATCCCTCGGGCAATCCGCTCTATATCGCCAATGAGGACGATAATCTGGTGACCGTCGTGGACGTCAAGACGCGCCAGGTGCTGGCCGAAATACCGGTTGGCGTCGAACCGGAAGGCGTTGCGGTCAGCCCGGATGCGAAGACCATCATCAACACCTCCGAAACCACCAATATGGCCCATTTCATCAATGCCTCCACCTACGAGATCGAGCACAACGTGCGGGTGGACCAGCGCCCGCGCTATGCCGAATTCACGGCCGACGGCAAGAAGCTCTACGTCAGCTCTGAAATCGGCGGCACCGTTTCGGTAATCGACCTGACGGCGCCCGAGCCCGCGATCGCCAAAAAGATCGGCTTTGCCGTACCGGGCATTCTGCCGGAATGGTTGCAGCCTGTGGGCGTCAAGGCGACCAAGGACGGCTCCCGCGTTTTCGTGGCGCTCGGCCCGGCCAACCGGGTTGCGGTGATCGACGCCGCGAAGGATGAAGTTGTCGAATACCTGCTTGTCGGGCAGCGCGTCTGGCAGATGGCATTCACTCCGGGCGAGGAATTCCTGATCACCACGAACGGCAATTCCAACGATGTCAGTATCATCGACGTCAAGGAGGAAACGGTGATCCGCTCGATTCAGGTCGGCGAGCAGCCTTGGGGGGTCGTGGTCGCTCCGAATTGAAAGGGAGCAATGCAGCCGGAAGGTGCAGCCTTCCATTCAGGGAAATGACAGTTTTGAGGGAGGAGGCAATGAACTCCCTCTACTGCTCTGGATCGTAGCGGCCGACCTGAGGGCGGACGCCTCCGTCCTGCCTCAGCCTCTGGCCATGGTGCTGGTCTACGCGCCTTTCGTCATCGGCGTGATGCCGCTGGTCGAGGTGCTTCTCCTGCAGCCGTCAGAACGCCGGGTTCGGCGCTGGAGGACGGCATGAGGTCGATGTCCGGCAAAGGCATCCGGCGAGGGGGAGATCCTGCGCGACATCCGTTTCGACATGGACAAGACGCTTGACTATGCCCGTTTCCAGGCGGCCGACGCCGAAAACCGACACTTTCCGCTATATTGCCGCTGACGGCATTTGCCTTGATCCTGCTTTCTCGGGAAGGACCTGAAGACGTTCAAGAGAGAGGAGGAACAAATGCTTAAGCTACATCCGTCCATCGACAACGGCTTTCCGCCCGCCAGTTCGGAGTTTCAGGGCGGCACGCTGAAATGCAAATGCGCTACCAATCCGGTGACCGTCGAGATCGGCGCACAGACGGCACACAACCACGCCTGCGGTTGCACCAAATGTTGGAAGCCGAACGGCGCGATCTTTGCGCAGATCGCTGTTGTCAGCCGGGACAAGGTGAACGTCACATCAGGTTCGGAGAAGTTGCAGATTGTCGATCCAAGCGCGACGATCCAGCGTTACGCCTGCAGCGATTGCGGCACGCACATGTATGGCCGGATCGAGAACACCAAGCATCCCTTCTATGGCCTCGATTTTGTGCATACCGAACTCAGCGACGAGACCGGTTGGTCGCCGCCGGAATTCGCGGCCTTCGTTTCCTCGGTCATCGAAAGCGGCGTCAGCCCCGACAGGATGCCGGACATACGTGCACGCCTGACGGAGCTCGGCCTGCAGCCCTATGATTGCTTGTCGCCCACGCTGATGGACGCGATCGCCACGCATATCGCCAAACAGTCCGGCGCACTGCCGGCCTGACAAGAGAGCCCAACGCCTCCTCCCTCGGACCCCGCCCGTTTGTCTCCTTCCAGGAGGCTCTCTCCCAACGGGCGGGGTTTGAGGCATTTTCGGCCAAGTCCGTTGGGAGCAGAGGGGGGGTGCCCGTAACACGCCGGCGGAACGGGGGTTCAGGCCCAATAGGCCGATGCTTTCCATTTTATGGCACAGCCTATGGAAGGCTGTTGTTCCGTCGGACCTTTGCCAAACAGCGCGACCATGACCATCGCCTCGTAAAGATCGCGCCGTAGATCGGCAGGGCCGATCTCCTTGCGAGAGGCGTCCAGTCGCCCGCGGTATTGCAGCTTCATGTCCTTGTTGAAGCCGAAGAAGTCGGGCGTGCAGACGGCGCCATAGGCTTTGGCGACGGATTGGTCCTCGTCGTAGAGATAGGGGAAGGGCAGGGCGTTTTGCGAAGCAAAGCGCCTCATGTTGTCGAACGAGTCCTCCGGATAGGCCTCGGCGTCATTAGCGCTAATCGCCACGAAGCCGACGCCGTGACCCTTGAGCTCGATCGCGTCCCGCACGATCCGCGCGATGACCGCTTTCACATAGGGGCAATGATTGCAGATAAAGGCAACGACCAGCCCCTTCGGGCCGGCCTGATCGAATATGGAGTGGGTGAGACCATCTACGCTCGGAAGCCTAGCGTCGACCGCCGGCCAGCCGAAATCACAGACAGGAGGGGTCGCGGCCATGGTTCACGCCGCTTTCTTCATAGCGCCATCGGAGGCCGCGCGAATGGCCGCGATGTTTTTCGCATAGGCTTCCTCATTGCCGCCCTTGAACACCGCCGAGCCGGCAACCAGCACATCCGCACCGGCCGCGGCAACGAGCGGCGCCGTTTCAGGCGTCACGCCGCCGTCGATCTCGATGTGGATCGGACGGCTGCCAATCATGGACTTTACACGCCTCACCTTCTCGACGACAGACGGAATGAAGGCTTGGCCGCCGAAACCCGGATTGACCGTCATCAGAAGGATGAGGTCGAGCCGATCCAGCACATATTCGATGACAGTCTCCGGCGTCGAGGGATTGAGCGATACGCCGGCCTTGCAGCCGAGATCGCGGATCGCCTGCAACGATCTGTCGAGGTGGGAGGTCGCTTCGGCATGCACGGTGATGATATCGCAGCCGGCATCGGCGAAGGCACCGAGAAACGGGTCGGCTGGTGCGATCATCAAGTGACAATCGAACACCTTGTCTGTTCGATTCCGGATCGCTTTGATGACTGGTGGCCCGAAAGTGATGTTTGGCACGAAATGGCCGTCCATCACATCAAGGTGGATCCAGTCGGCACCCGCCCGGCAGACGGTCTCGACCTCTCCGCCGAGTCTCGAGAAATCGGCCGACAGAACCGAGGGGGCTATGATGGTCTTCGCGCTCATGACGTTGTCTCCGGATGATTGGGGTCACCCATGCTGAACACGCGGCTCGCGGAAATGTCCCGGGCCGTAATGGTTGAGAGTTGCTCGGCGTCAGCCGGACCGACTGTTTCCTCGAACAGGCGGTTCGCCTGCCGCAGCCGTGCCCGGTCGAGCGCGTTGCGGATCGAGCGCGCATTGGCGAAATGCGGCTGACGCCTACGGCGTGCGATGTAGTCGCCCATCACCGCTGTCGCGTTGACGTCAAAACGATAGCCCTGGCGGCTGAGCATGCTCTCGGCGATCGACAGGAGCTCCCCGTCGTCGTAATCGGGAAAATCGATATGGTGGGCAATGCGCGAGCGAAAACCTGGATTGCTCTCAAAAAATCGGTCCATGCGGTCGGCGTATCCAGCGAGAATGACTACCAGGTCGTCGCGGTTGTTCTCCATCACCTGCAGCAGGATCTCGATCGCTTCCTGACCATAGTCGCGCTCGTTGTCCGGCCTGTAGAGATAATAGGCCTCATCGATGAACAGCACGCCGCCCATTGCCTTCTTCAGGATCTCCTTGGTCTTGGGCGCCGTGTGGCCGATATATTGCCCAACCAGATCGTCGCGCGTCACCGACACCAGATGGCCCTTGCGGATATAGCCGAGCCTGTGCAGCAGATCGGCCATGCGCAAGGCGACCGTCGTCTTGCCGGTGCCGGGATTGCCCGTGAAGCTCATGTGCAGCGACGGCGCTTCATGGGTCAGGCCCATTGCACGGCGGGCCCTTTCAACGAGCAGCAGGGCGGCCGTCTCACGAATCCGCCGCTTTACAGGCTTCAGACCGACGAGCTCTCTATTAAGTTCATCGAGCACCTCGGCCACACCGGAGGCCCTGTATTCCTCGGCGAGATCGACCGATGTCGGCAGGCTTTCGGGGCTTGATTGGACTTCCGCCATCGTCATTTCGTCTGCTCCTTCTACCGCTGCGTTTCCCAGGCATAGTGCTGGCTACGGCCGCGGCTTTCCGTGCGGGTCATCCTGAGGCTCGGTTCGTTTTCGGGACGGTTGACGATGAAGGACATCGTCACCGTCTCGAGACCGCGGCTGGAATCGAAGGCATTCAGGCGGATGTAATCCTGCGGATGGGCCTTGCGGCAATCCTCCACCTCCATCATCACGCCCTTGGCATCCCTGAGGTCGAACATCGGGTTACCCCACATTTCCCAATAGGTATTGCGGGGATGCGGATCGTCGGTGTGCTCGACGCCGATCGCCCATCCTTTGCCGAGACAATACTCCACCTGTGCCGTTATCTGTTCGTCCGTCAGGTCCGGCAGGAAAGAGAAGCATCCTTGGGTGATACGCATATTCGTTTCTCCTTCTCCTATGCCGCTAGGCGACACTTACGGTCGGGACGAAATCCGAAGAATCCGTCGGGGTGTAGTTGAAGGTAATGTTGCCCCAGGTCTCGAGGGCCGCTTCGAGCGGCTTGCACCACTTGGCAGCGGCTCTGAGGATTTCAGGACCCTCATGGGCAATATCGCGTCCTTCATTGCGAGCAAGCACCATGGCTTCCAGCGCGACCCGATTGGCGGTGGCGCCTGCCTGGATGCCCATCGGGTGGCCGATCGTACCGCCGCCGAATTGGAGCACGACGTCGTCGCCGAAAAGATCGAGCAACTGGTGCATCTGACCGGCATGGATGCCGCCTGATGCAACCGGCATGACCTTCTTGATATCCGCCCAGTCCTGCTCGAAGAAGAGGCCTCGCGGAAGGTCGATCTCGTTCTTCATTTCGCGGCAGACATTGTAGTAGCCCTGCACGGTCAAGGGATCGCCCTCGAGCTTGCCGACGGCCGTGCCCGCATGCAGGTGGTCGACGCCGGCGAGCCGCAGCCATTTGGCGATGACCCGGAAAGAAATGCCGTGGTTCTTCTGGCGCGTATAGGTGCCGTGGCCGGCTCGGTGCATGTGCAGGATCATGTCATTCTGTCGGCACCATTCCGAGATCGACTGGATTGCCGTCCACCCGACGATGAGGTCCACCATGACGATGACCGAGCCGAGTTCCTTGGCGAATTCGGCGCGGCGATACATCTCGTCCATCGTGCCGGCGGTGACGTTGAGGTAATGCCCCTTGACCTCACCGGTGACGGCGGAGGCGTGGTTGACGGCCTCCATGCAGTAAAGGTACCGGTCGCGCCAGTGCATGAAGGGCTGCGAATTGATGTTCTCGTCATCCTTCATGAAGTCGAGACCGCCCTTCAGCCCCTCATAGACGACACGGCCATAGTTCTTGCCGGAGAGCCCGAGCTTCGGCTTGGTGGTAGCGCCGAGCAGCGGCTTGCCGAACTTGTCGAGACGTTCGCGCTCGACGACGATGCCGGTCGGCGGGCCCTTGAAGGTCTTCACATAGGCGACGGGGAGCCGCATGTCCTCGAGCCTTGCCGCTTTCAGCGGCTTGAACGAAAAGACATTGCCGATGATCGACGCAGTCAGGTTGGCGATCGATCCTTCTTCGAAGAGGATGAGGTCATAGGCGACATAGCAGAAATACTGCCCCGGCGTTCCGGGCACCGGATCGACCCGGTAGGCCTTGGCGCGGTATTGCTCGCAGGCCGTGAGACGATCGGTCCAGACGACCGTCCATGTGGCCGTCGAGCTTTCGCCGGCCACGGCGGCGGCCGCCTCGATCGGATCGACGCCGTCCTGCGGCGTGATCCGGAAGAGCGCGATCAGATCGGTGTCCTTCGGCTCGTAGTCGCCGTTCCAGTAGCCCATCTGCGCGTATTTGAGCACGCCGGCCCTGTAGCGTTCCTTGCCCTTGATCTCTGTCTTTGCATCGGCGTTCATGACAAAGTCCTTTCCTCTGATGGATTGCGTTAGGCAGCTTCAGACCGCGCTGTCTGAGGTTTGAGCGAGCCGCTCGCATAGCGCCGGGCCATCTCCGCGATCGGCACGACCTTGATGCGGGATGCGTTGCCCGCAGTTCCGAAGGCCTCGAAACGGGCCTTGCAAACCGCCGCCATGGCGTCCATGGCGGGTCTCAGGAACTTGCGCGGATCAAATTCGCTGCGGCTCGTGTCGACCGCCCGCCGAACGGCGGCGGCTGCCGCGAGCCGCAGATCCGTGTCGATGTTGACCTTGCGCACGCCGAAGCGGATACCCCGCACGATCTCCTCGACCGGGACGCCGTAGGTCTCCCGCATTTCGCCGCCATGGGCGTTGAAGACGTCCTGCCACTCCTGCGGCACCGAGGAGGAGCCGTGCATCACGATATGCGTGTCCGGTAGCCGCTCATGGATTTTCTCGATGACGTCCATGGCGAGCACTTCGCCGGTCGGCTTGCGGCTGAATTTGTAGGCGCCGTGCGAGGTTCCGATGGCGACCGCCAGCGCATCGATCTCGGTGTCGGCGACGAAGCGGGCGGCCTCGTCCGGATCGGTCAAAAGTTGCGAACGATCGAGCGCGCCTTCGAAACCGTGGCCGTCCTCGGCTTCGCCATGCCCGGTTTCGAGAGAGCCGAGGCAGCCGAGTTCACCCTCGACCGAAGCGCCGACCATATGGGCGAGGCGGCTGACCTCCGCTGTGATCGCGACGTTGTAGGCGTAGTTTGCGGGTGTCTTCGCGTCCTCCTTCAACGAACCGTCCATCATCACCGAGGTGAAGCCATGCTGGATTGCCGTGAGGCAGGTCGCGACATTGTTGCCATGGTCCTGATGAATGCAGAGCGGTATCTCGGGATACATCTCTTCAAGCGCCTCCATCATCTTGGCAAGCATGATGTCGTTGGCATAGGAGCGGGCGCCGCGCGAAGCCTGGAGGATCACGGGCGCATCGGCGGCGCGCGCCGCCGCCATGATCGCCAGGCCCTGTTCCATGTTGTTGATATTGAAAGCTGGTACGCCATAAGTGTGCTCGGCGGCATGATCGAGCAATTGCCGGAGCGTGATACGGGCCATGGTCAAACCTCCCTGAATGATGCGATGATGTCTTCGCCGGCCTACGAGCCGGTGCCCATGGGGAGCGCCTCCCGAAAATTCTTGCGGACAAGCTCCAAAGCCTCGGCGCCGATATGCTCGGCGGTGATGCCGAAATGGCGATAGAGTTCTCCGGCGGGTGCGGAGGCACCGAAGCCGAGCATGCCGACGAAGGCACCATCGGGCCCCATCCAGCGATCCCAGCCGAGCCGGCCTGCCGCTTCGACGGCAATGCGCGGGGCATCTCCGAGCACCTGCCTCTGATAGGAGGCATCCTGGATTTCGAATTTCTCCCAGCAAGGCATGGAGACCACCGCGGCCGCGATACCCTCGTTGGCCTGCAAGCGTTCCGCCGCAGCGACGGCGATCTCGACCTCGGACCCGGTCGCCAGCAGCGTGATGTCGCGGGGCCCGCGCACTTCCCTGAGGACATAGGCCCCGCGCGCGGACAAATTCTCATCTCCGTCCGTCTGGCGCAGCATCGGCAGAGCCTGCCGCGAAAGGGCGAGGGCGCTTGGGGTCTTCTTCTCGCCAAGCGCGATCTCCCAGCATTCGGCAGTCTCGATGATGTCGGCGGGCCGGAAGACATTGAGGTTGGGCGTGGCGCGCAGCATCGCCAGATGCTCGATCGGCTGGTGCGTCGGTCCGTCCTCACCGAGCCCGATGGAATCATGGGTCAATACGTAGATGATGGGCAGGCCCATCAGTGCCGAGAGACGAATCGCGCCGCGCGCATAGTCGGAAAAGGCGAGGAAGGTGCCGCCATAGGGAATGAAGCCGCCATGGAGCGCGATACCGTTCATGGCGGCCGCCATGCCGTGCTCACGGATACCGTAATGCAGGTAACGACCCTTGAAATTACCAGGCGCGATGGGTTGCATCTGCGACGTCATCGTCAGGTTCGAGCCGGTGAGATCGGCGGAGCCGCCGACCGTCAAGGCCGTCGCGCCATTGATGACCTCCAGCGTCATCTGCGAGGCCTGCCGTGTCGCGACCTTGGAGCCCCTCTTGCGATGCGCGGCTCGGAATTTTGCCAGCAGATCCGCGACACCCCCGTCCAATTCTCGGGCGACGGTCTTTTCGTAGCGCTTTTTCGAGCGGGAAGTGTCGCGTCGGATTTCCCATGCCTCGCGGGCCATCCGGCCTCTGACCGCCACCCGTTGCCAGGCGGACTTGATCTCTGGAGGCACGAAGAAGGGTGGGTGTGGCCAGGCGAGCTTCTCGCGTGTTGCGGCGATTTCCCTGTCGCCGAGCGCGGCCCCATGGGTCTTGTGCGAGCCTTCCATGCTGGCTGCACCCTTGCCGATCCGGGTGTGGCAGGCAATCAGCGACGGCTTGCGGGTCTGGTGTGCCCGCTGGATCGCCTTCGCCACGGCATCGGGGTCGTGGCCGTCGACGCGTTGGGCGTCCCAGCCGGCGGCGCGGAAACGTGCAAGCTGATTCATCGAGGTGGAGAGTTCGGTCGAACCGTCGATCGATATCCGGTTGTCGTCCCAGAGCACGATAAGCTTGCGCAGCTTCAGGTGACCGGCGAGGTCGATCGCCTCTTGGCTGATACCCTCCTGCAGGCAGCCGTCGCCGGCAACGACGTAGGTGAAGTGGTTGCAGAGTGAACTCGAGAAGCGGGCGGCCATCATCTGTTCGGCAATCGCCATGCCGACGGCTGTGGCAATTCCCTGGCCGAGCGGGCCGGTGGTGGTCTCGATCCCACGGGCATGACCGTATTCGGGATGCCCGGCCGTTTTCGAGCCGAGCTGGCGGAAGGCTGAGAGCGCGGCCATCGGCATGTCGGCAAAGCCGATGAGGTGATGGATTGCATAGAGCAGCATCGACCCATGGCCAGCCGAAAGCACGAAACGATCGCGGTCCGGCCAGTCGGGGAGCGAAGGATCAATCTTGATGAAGCGATTGAAGAGGACGGTCACCGCGTCGGCCATGCCCATCGGCATCCCGGGATGGCCGGAGTTGGCCTTCTGTACGGCATCCATGGCGAGAAACCGAATGGCATCGGCCATGTTGCGCTCCGATGCGGCGGTGTCGATCTGCTGCGAAACATTCATGATGTCCTCCTCACGACATGCGGTGTTTGCGCTCGAGCAGCTTGTGGATGAGCGGGGTGAAGATCAGCTGCATGGCGAGATCGAGCTTGTCGCCTGGCACCACGATGGAATTGGCGCGTGACATGAAGCTGTTGTGCAGCATCGACAGCAGGTAGGGGAAATCGATGCTTTGCGGTTTGGCAAAGCGGATGACCAGGATGGATTCGGCGTGCGTCGGTATCCAGCGGGCAATGAAAGGATTGGACGTGTCGACGATCGGAACACGCTGGAAATTAATATCGGTGAGCGAAAACTGCGGACAGATATAGTGCACATAGTCGGGCATGCGCCGGAGTATCGTGTCGGTCACGGCCTCGGTGGAGTACCCGCGCGTCGCCTTGTCGCGATGGATCTTCTGAATCCATTCCAAGTTGATCACCGGAACGACGCCGATTTTCAGATCGCAATGCTGCGCGAGATTGACCGTGTCGGTGACGGCACAGCCATGCAATCCCTCGTAGAACAGGAGATCGCTGTCCCCAAACTCCTCCCAGCTCGTGAATGTACCGGGTTCCGCGCCATATTTCGCGGCCTCGGCGTCATCATGCACGTAATGACGGGTGCGTCCGATGCCGCGCCTGCCGTATTCGGCAAAGACGCTCTCCAGGATTTCCAGTTCGTTCGCCTCCGCGGAGAAATGGGTGAAGTCGACACCCCGCGCTTTCTCCTCGGCTATCTTGCGGCGCATGGTTTCCCGGTCGTAGCGGTGGAAAGCATCGCCCTCAATGAAGGACGCCGAAATGTTCTCGCGCTTGAAAATCTTCTCGAAAGTATCCTTCACTGTCGTGGTGCCGGCGCCGGAGGAGCCGGTGATCGATATGATTGGATATTTGGCTGACATACCGGTCTCCCTCAGGCGCGAAACAGACCGCGCTTGCCGAAAAGCGGCGCGCGTTCACCAATCATGTTCGGGTCGACGTGATAGCGACCGACGCGCGCCACCTCGCGGCGTGAGCCGAAAGTCAGTGGCACGCGCTGGTGCAGGCTTTCAGGAACGAGATCGAGAATGCGCGTGACGGCATTTGTGGCCGCGCCGCCTGCATTCTCGACGACGAAGGCGATCGGGTTGGCCTCATAGACCAGCCGCAACCGGCCCTGGTGATATCCTTTCCGGCCGTCGGCGGGGTACAGAAAGATGCCGCCGCGAATGAGGATCCGATATGCCTCGGCGACCAGCGAGGCGATCCACCGCATGTTGAACTCGCGCTCGCGCGGGCCCTCCGAACCTGCCAGGCAATCGTCGACATAGAGCCGGATCGCTTCCTCCCAGTGTCGATAGTTCGACATGTTGATGGCGAACTCGCTGGTGCGCTCCGGGATGCTGACTGACTTGTAGGCCTCTACGAAGCATCCGAGCCGGTTGGAGAAGATGAAAATCTCCGTGCCCTTGCCAAGCGACAGTACGAGCGTGGTTTGTGCCCCGTAGATGAAGAAGCCGGCCGCCAGTTGCCGGTTTCCGGGCTGCAGAAAGGACTGCGTGGGGTCCAAATCTGGGCCCTTGGCGGCGGGCAGCACGGAGAAGACCGTGCCGATGGAGACGTTGTTGTCAATGTTGGACGAGCCGTCGAGCGGATCGATGGCAACTGCCAGGCGCGCCGCCGGATCGAGCGGGACCGGCTTTTCCAGCTCTTCCGAGGCGTAGTACGCGACAGGCGCCTCCTGCAGGCACGACAGGAAGAGCTCGTTGCACAGGACGTCCAGATTCTTCTGCAGGTCGCCATCAGCATTGCTGCCGCCGTGGGTGCCGTTGAAAGCGGTATCGAGCGCTCCCTGATTGATGATTTTACGGACGACGAGAGCGGCCGTTGCCAGCCTCTGGATCACTGCGGCCACGTCCGATGCCAGATCGTCGCCATTGGTCGTACGGGATGCGAGATAAGCCTCGAGAGTCGCGCCTGACATGATGTCTCCTCCCACGATGTCCAGGAAAGGATGGCGCAAAAGAAGGGTTTGTAAAATTTATTCGATTGACTACAGAAGTTAGCTTTACTTACTCTACGCGTTGCATGCGCAACGTGACCCTTCGCCAACTCCGTATCGTCGAAGCCATTTGCAGGCTGGGAAAGATCAACCTCGCGGCCGAGGCCTTACGTGTGACCGGACCGGCGCTCACCTTGCAGGTCCAGCAGATGGAAAGGGACGCGGGCGTTCCGCTGTTCGACAGAACGCGCAGCGGCATGGTTCCGACGGCTTACGGCATTGCTTTCCTGGAGGCGGCGCGGGCGGTCGAGGACAGTCTCGTAGCGCTCGAGGACTCGATCAGTGCCATCAAGGGGTTGCGGACCGGGCGGTTGCGTCTCGGTGTCGTATCGACCGGAAAATACTTCGCGCCACAGCTGATTGCCGCCTTCCGCGATCAGAGTCCGGGCATCGAGATTAATCTCTTCATCGGTAACCGCTCCGAGATCATCACCAAATTGAGGGATCACGAAATCGATATCGCCCTCATGGGGCGGCCACCGCGCGACTTCGAGGTGCGCGCGCAGGTGTTCGGTGACCATCCGCTGGTCTTCATCGCCTCCGCCGGTCATGCGCTCGCAGGCGTCTTGGAAATTTCGCGGGAGCGGATTGCCCAGGAGCAGTTCCTGGTACGTGAGAAGGGTTCGGGGACGCGCATCTCGCTTGAGATCTTCCTGAGCGGCACGCCGCATAAGCTGGAAGAACTCGGCACTGAGATCGCGTCCAACGAGACGATCAAGCAGGCTGTCATCGCTGGTCTCGGGATTGCCTTCATTTCGGCCCATACTATCGAGCAGGAGGTGAAGCTTGGCCGATTGGTCATACTCGACGTAGTCGAGACGCCGATCCGCCGGCAATGGTTCAGCGTATCACGCTCGGACCGCACCACCACCCCGGCGATGCAGGCTTTCGATGGGTTCCTGCTTGCGCAGGGCGCGAAGTATCTGCCGGTAGTCAGTAAGCCCTATCCGGCGGACGCATTCCGTTAAGTCGGGTAGCGCACGGGCAGATCTTAGACGGCGCGCGCAAAGCGCCCAGCCCGCAGCAGGAGAACGCGGTGTCGACCGCCACCTTGGTCTTAATTGTGGGGCCCCTGAACGGTTGATACCATTCAAAATAGAGGGCGGAGGACCCTCCGGATTACCCGTAACCCGCCCGCCGTCAGGTCCGACCTGGGGGGATAGCGGTTTCAAAACCCGGCGACGGCGACGCCGGGCATGTCGGTGCGGCGGCTGGCCGTCCCGGCTCTTCACCCAAGCGGCGCTCTTGAGAGCAAAGCTTGTTTCGTGTTCGGCCCGGTTGCGAGGCGCCGGCAATGCAGGGCGGCACACTGATCTGGACGAATGGAGGAGACATGTCCTGGCATAAACCGAAATTCATTGAAGTCAGCTGCGCGATGGAAATCACCCGTTACGCTCCAGCGGACGGGGATGAACCGATCCTGTTCTAGATCGCGATGATTCCGGTCGGATCGACGCAAAATCGCGACCGGGATCTATTCAAGAAGTTAGAGCGGGATGCTGGTAGAAAGCGCGACACGTTTTCTCATCCCGCTCTACTGCATGATTCCTCATATCGGAATTGGTTGAGGCGACCTTTGCGCATCTCAAAAGACACGCGGCGCTGTGAGACGCGGCCTTACGAGGATCGGGCCGCAGCTCTGTGGGTATTCCGGTGAAGAAATCGTCCGATCTTCGCATCATCGTTCTGGGGGCGGCCGCCGGCGGCGGTCTTCCGCAGTGGAATTGCGGCTGCCTGAACTGCACGATGGCGCGGGATCCGGGCTCCGCCCTGAAGCCGCAAAGCCAATCATCGCTTGCCGTCAGCCTCGATGGCGAATCCTGGGCGGTGTTCAATGCCTCTCCGGACATCCGCCAGCAGATTGAGCACAATCGTCTCCTGCAGCCGCGCCGCCTGCGCCACAGTCCGATCAAGAGCGTGGTGCTGACCAACGGCGACATCGATCATCTGGCGGGGCTGCTTGTCCTCAGGGAAAAGCAGCCGTTCAGCGTGTTTTCCACCGGTTCGGTCGGCGAGATCATCGCGGAAAATCCGGTCTTCGGCGTCCTCGATCCGGACCTGGTTTCAAGGAAAGGCGTCGAGATCGAGGAACCTTTCTTTCCGCTTCCCGACCTCGAGGCGCGGCTCTTCGCCGTTCCCGGCAAGGTTCCGCTCTTCCTCGAGGAGGACGAGCCGGACCTGAATGTCGAGAGCGAAAATACCGTCGGGATCGAGCTTAAAGCCGGCAGCAAGCGCGTTTATTATATTCCCGGCTGCGGCCTAATGAATTCCGGTCTCGGCGAGCGCCTCGCGGGTGCCGACGCGCTGTTCTTCGACGGCACTCTCTTTACGGACCGCGAGATGATTGCGACCGGCACGGGGCGCAAGACGGGCCGTCGCATGGGCCACATGCCGATCGCCGGCGAGGGCGGCAGCCTTGACGCACTGGACGGGCTGAACATTCGCCGAAAGATCTATGTCCACATCAACAACACGAACCCGATCTGGCGGCCTGGTCCCGAGCGCACCACGGTGGAAAGCCGTGGCTTTGAAGTCGGGTTCGACGGCATGGAGGTCAGCCTGTGACGATGGCAACTGACAAGCAAGCCTTTCACGCTCGCCTTCTGGCGATCGGGGAGGAACGCTATCACGACAAGCACCCTTTCCACGCGATGCTCCACGGCGGCCGCGCAACGATGACGCAGGTCCGCGCCTGGGTGATCAACCGCTACTATTATCAGAGCCGCATTCCGATGAAGGACGCGGCCTTTCTGTCGCGCTGCGACGACCCGGACCTGCGCCGAGCCTGGCGTTCCCGGATCGAAGATCATGACGGAGGTATCGACGAGGGCGGTGGTATCCGCCGTTGGCTGCGTCTTGCGGAAGCGGTCGGCCTCGAACCCGCCTATGTCGCTTCGACACAGGGCGTGCTGCCTGCGACCCGATTTGCCGTCGACGCCTATGTGTCGTTCGTGCGGGAGAAGCCGCTGATCGAGGCGGTGGCCTCCTCGCTCACCGAGCTCTTTGCGCCCAAGATCCATTCGGAGCGCATTGCCGGGTTGCTAGAGCACTATGCGTTCGCGGACCACGAGGCGCTCGCTTACTTCCGGCAAAGACTGGCGGAGGCGCCGCGCGACGTAGAATTCGGTCTTGCTTATGTGCTCGATCACGCCGACACGGCGGAAAAACAGGATGCCGCCGCCGCGGCACTCACCTTCAAGACGGACGTTCTATGGTCGCAGCTCGACGCGCTTTACTCCGCCTACGTGACGCCCGGCCTGATCCCGCCGGGCGCCTGGGACGGCGAGCGAGGTGTCGTCGTCAAGCCGACTGCTAGGGAGGCGGCGGAATGAACGCCGATGCGCCCGCGATTTCAGGGATGAGCGTCGTCAAGCTGGCCCGCGGCGTGCGCCTGCACGAGGATCCGATTCGCGGCCAACCGGTTCTGTTGGCACCGGAGCGAGCGATGGCGCTCGACGACATTGCCGTCGCAATCGTGCAGGCGCTCGACGGCAAGCGGAGCCTAGATCAGATCGCCGACGATTTTGCCGCGAAGTTCGACGCCCCCGCCGCCGAGATCGCCGGCGACGTCAGGGCTTTCGTCGAGGAACTCGCCAATCGTCGCCTGCTGGAGATCGTCGCATGAGCAGCGCCATTCCCTCCATAAGCCATTCCGCGGCCCCTGTTGTGCGCGTGCCGCCGCCGATGGCGATGCTGGCGGAGCTGACGCATCGCTGTCCGTTGGCCTGCCCCTATTGCTCCAACCCTGTCGGCCTGACGCCGGGAGACGAGGAGTTGTCGACCGAGGAATGGATCGGCGTCTTCAGCCAGGCAGCCGATCTCGGCGTGCTGCATCTGCACTTGTCCGGTGGGGAGCCGGCGGCGCGACGGGACCTCGTCGAACTGACGCGGGCGGCGGTTTCGCTCGGGCTTTACACAAATCTGATCACGTCAGGCGTGGGTTTGACGGAGGCCAGAATCAACGACCTGGCCGGGGCCGGTCTCGACCATGTTCAGTTGTCGATCCAGGGTGTTTCCCCCGAAGGCGCCGACCGGATCGCTGGCTACCGGGGCGGCTATGAGCGAAAGATGGCCGTCGCAAACTGGGTCGCGGCCACCGGCATCCCGTTGACGGTCAACGCTGTCTGCCACCGGCAAAACATGGGCGAGATCGACGGCATGATCGAGCTGGCGATTCGGCTTGGCGCGCGCCGTATCGAGGTCGCGACGGTGCAGTTTCACGGCTGGGCCGAGCGCAACAAGGCGGCGCTGCTGCCGACGCGCGAACAGGTCGAGCGCGCCACGCGAACTGTCGCCGCGGCGCGGGAAAAGTATCAGGGTGTCCTGGTGGTCGACTATGTGCCGGCCGATTATTATTCCAAATACCCGAAGGCGTGCATGGGCGGCTGGGGCCGCGTCGGCCTCAACGTCACGCCGTCCGGTCGGGTACTTCCGTGCCACGCTGCGGAAACGATTCCGAGCCTCACCTTCCAGACCGTGCGCGAAGGCACCCTTTCCGAGATCTGGTACGAGAGCGACGCCTTCAACGCCTATCGGGGCGACGCCTGGATGCCGGAGCCCTGTCGCAGTTGCGAGCGCAAGCACATCGACTTCGGCGGCTGCCGTTGCCAGGCGATGGCGCTTGCCGGCGACGCGCGCGCAACCGATCCGGTTTGCATCCGATCGCCGCTGCGCGAGCGCTTGACGCGGGAGACGAACCAGCTTTCGGCGACTCCATCGGCCACGTTGCACTACCGCGGACGGTAGTAGTGCTCGTCGAGGTCGGGTAGGGGAGCCGCTACTCAGATGAGTTGGTCAGTGTCCGGCGGCTTGCATCGCCATTTCTTGACAAGCAGAGCGGGATGCTGCTGCGACCATTGGGCGACGTACGCGACGGACTGAAACATGCATTGGGTTACCGAGCCGAGCTCCTGAAGTTGCAAGCTCTCCTCGCGACACCTTTCGGGCGCCGATACGAGGCACACAGTCATTACAAGCGTTACCAGCCCCATGATATCCCCTCTTGGATGCAGTTACGCAGATGCTAATGAAAGCAGCAGCGAATGGAACCTCCGCCGGATTGCCAAATTTGGTCTCGTCTGACGCGTTGCCATAGGCTAGCACCTCCAGTTCAATTGAAGTGTTACGCAAGTCACACTGCTGCCGCGCGTCGGAAAAAACTCACCGCTAGAACTGCCGGGAGTCCGGTCGGAAAAATGCTCAGGGAGGCGAGGGCGGTATACTCACAGCTCGAATACTCCGCCGTTACAAGAGTTGGGCGGTCGGTTCCCGTCCTTCAAGGCGAGGGATGAGCAGGCACTTCGGGCCGAGACAGTCTATCGTCCCAATCAGCCGAGCGTCTGCATGGGTATGGCAAACGGGTACTTCAGAGTAGTACGAGAGGGCTCTCGTGCGTCAGATGTCCGCACACGCGTTAGGCCGCCTCGAGCCGGCTGAACCGAACGGGGATAAGTGGCCGCGCCTTGAGTTGTCCCGCCGAATCCTTGTCGATGACGGTCAGTACCTGTTCTTCAGATCCCATGGGAAGAACCAGGCGACCCATTGGCTTGAGCTGCTCTAACAAAGCCGGCGGCGCCTCCTCAGCCGCCGCCGTGACCAGGATCTTGTCGAATGGGGCATGCTCAGGCCAGCCCCGTGATCCGTCGCCGACGCGAACGCCGACATTTGAAATGCCGAGGCCGTGTAGGAGAGCCTCGGCATGGCTTGCGAATTCCTCGATGATTTCGACGCTCCAAACTTGTCCGGCGAGTTCAGCGAGAATTGCGGTTTGATAGCCCAAGCCGGTGCCGATCTCGAGCACTGCCTCATGCGGTTGGAGAGCAAGGAGATCAGCCATGAGGGCGACCATGAAGGGTTGAGACACCGTTTTATCGAAGCCGATCGGCAGGGGCATATCCTGGTAGGCAAAGGGCGCAGCCGCAGCGGGCACGAAGAGATGCCGAGGCACCTTCAGCATCGCTGCCATAACCCGTTTGTCGAGCGCCGCCTTGCCCAGCTCTTCGCTTTCAAGGTCAGCATAGATTTCAATCACCTCGACCATGTGCCTGCGCAGAACCGCGAGGTGCTCTTCCTTCATTCGCTTCATGAGGGCGGACCCTCCTCAGCAGTTGGCCGCCAGACCGGCCTCTCGACATTAAAGGGCCATGGATACGCGATCGCAAGATCAAAAGCCGAACAATGGCCCCAGCGATACCCACCGATCCGGCGGCTTAGGCAAAGTCTCAGAAGGCGAACTATGGGCATTGCTGCAGTGGCTGAAGGCGGCACCGCAGCAACAAACCGATATAGATCTCTCGCAACTGCCGTGGGGGCCGTTTGTTCCGAGTGCTAGTCGCCACCGCGATCGCGCGGCGTGCACAAACCGCATAGTAGCCATGCCTTGCATTAGCCGTGCCGAATCCCGATCTGTCGGGTGGGAAGCGGCTTTACAGCGCCGCGCGCCTTATCAGGCGCGCAAAGGTCGCTGTAGAACTTTGAATTGCTGCATGTTTTTTCTTATATCGGCTACGATTTAAGGAAACATGCAGTAGAGCTCCCGGAGTCCAATAATCAACCAATTAAAGTGGTAGACGTCCGCTCGGCTGACTGGCCACGCGTGACCAATTCCCACTCGACGAAGAGAGAGATAGCCATGCGGGAATCTGCCAAGACCCTTGATGCGATGACGCTCCGCGAGCGCTCGGATCTGATGACGTCGGTCGCCAATGCGCTTGAGGCGACGGCCGAGAAGGCGCAGGAAATCGGCAACGACCGGTTTGCGGCGAACTCGATCAGCCTGGCCAGGATCATAAGCGGCTGCGCTGGCGATGTCGTGACAAGCAACCTGTATGCGGCTGAGCTTCTCTTACAGCACGGCATCGCGCTACTTGCGCTGTTTCAAGGTGGAAGGCCACGGTCCACGGTGCACTAGAGCGCCGTGCGTTCAGGTGAACGCACGAAGACGCTCTAGCACGTTTGTTCTAGAGCATCTTATCCGCCTTCAGTGGTTCCACTCGAAAGCGGGATGCTCTAGGATCAAATTCGATGCCTCTAGGCTCCGCTCTGCTCCATCGCTAGTTCTGCCTGGAGGCTTTCGGTATCGCGGAAGATCGTGGCAACCGCCAGAACGCGTCCGCCGCGCTTGAAGCGCAGGAGGCAGTCCCTCGCGGCAACGTCGCCCTCGACCTCGATCGTGTCCCATCCCTCGGCATGGCCGACATAGTTGATCGGAACGTCGTAATGCTGGCTCCAGAAGAACGGCACGTCCGTGAACTTCTTCCGGCGTCCGAGCATGTTGAGCGCGGCGGCAGCACCCTGCCGCTGCGCCACCACCCAGTGCTCTACCCTGATGTTCTCGCCGCTGTAGGGGTCGGGCCACCGCGCGATATCGCCAGCCGCATATATCCCCGGCACGCTGGTCTCGAGATAGGCATCGACCAGGACACCCCGATCGGTGGCGAGACCGGCTTTTTCAGCGAGATCGACCCGCGGCCGCACGCCGATGCCAACAACGACCATGTCGGCGGCCAGGGCACTGCCGCTGCTCAGCAGCACCTCGCTCGCGCCGATGCTTGCCGCGGTGTGCCCAAGGTGGAAGACGACGCCATTTTCCTCATGCAGGGCGCGGATGAATTCGCCCATCTGCGGGCCTAGCACCCGTTCCATCGGCCGTTCCTCGGGCGCGACCACATGCACCTCCACACCGCGGGTCCGAAGAGAGGCGGCAACCTCGAGACCGATGAAGCTGGCACCGAGTACGATCGCATGCCGTGCCGCGCTGCTCTGCGCGATGATCCTGCGGCTATCGGCAAGCGAGCGCAGTGTGTGGACATGAGGCTGGCCGGCGCCGGGTATGGTCAAGCGCACCGGTTCTGCGCCGGTCGCGAGCAGCAATTTGTTGAAACCGACCCGTGTCCCATCGGCGAGCACGACCTCGCTGGCACCGACATCGATGCCGGTAACCTTGGTTCCGAGGCGCAGGTCGATGCCGTTCTTGGCATAAAAACCTTCCTTGCGCAGCGGGATCCAGTCTTCAGGAGCTTTGCCTGCAAGATAGTCCTTCGAAAGGTTGGGGCGGTCGACGGGCAGCGCCTCGTCGTCGCTGATCATGACGATGGCACCCTGATATTGTTCACGCCGCAGCCTCTCGGCTGCGGCAAAACCGGCCGCGCCACCGCCGACGATGACGATCCGTTCCGGAGACACCCCGGCATCGCTCTCGCGCGGGGCCGGCGACAGCTTCTTGCGTTTCTCGCCAACGAAAATCCTTTCGCCGCGCTGCTCGACCGACCAGCAAGTGAGCGGCGACAGGGCTGGGGCGCGCAGGGCCTCTCCAGTGCGTAGGTCAAAGCAGGCGTGATGCCAGGGGCAGCGGACGCTGTCGTCGGCGACGAGGCCGTCGACCAGCGGCCCGCCATAGTGCGAGCAGGCTGCAGCAATGGCAAATATCTCTGCTCCGCGGCGCACCAGAAGCACGGGCTCGCCGTCTCGATGGCCGACCAGTTTGCCGCCATCGGGAAGATCGGCGAGCGCAATCCCGAGGGCGAGATCGGGTCCGGTCGGGTCTGAATGGTTGCCTGCCATTTTCTCCTCCCTCAAAGGCCAGCTGCCGGCGTCGTTACTTGCGATGCGCGGTTGGCATGCGGCTCCGCCTGAATTTTCCGCTATTCCAGCTTGCAGGCAAATGAATTTGGCCTGCAATTGAGCGGAATTCGGGTGCAATCGCTCCGTTACGGCATCGAATGCGGTCGCCCTGGAGGTGATGCGGTGGAACGATCCTATTAAGGATGGCGTCTGCGACGGTGGGGTCTGCGATCAGGTCATGCCATCCGGCCACCGGAACCTGGGCGGTGGTCAGGGTGGATTTGCGCCGATAGCGTTCTTCCACGACCTTCGCCTGCGTCATCAAAAACGCGACGCTTTGCATCTAAGCCATTCGGGCGATTGTTATCGTGGTGGGGCGAATATGACCTTAACTTCGATGCGTGTCGAATTTATTACGCCTTACCGTAACGCAGGGCGAGGGAGGCGATGGTAGCGAAGACCATGATGACGCCGTAGGGGATCTTGCGGGTGGCTCGGATTTCCTCGATGCGCATCACCACGGAGAAATGCGCGAGCTGCATGGGCATCGGCAGCTTGAGGGCGAAGATCACGGCGATGCCGCCGATCAGCAGGAATACGGCGAAGGGCAGCATGCCGTTCCAGCCAACGAAAAGGCCGACCGGCAGGAACAGCTTGGCGTCGCCAGCGCCGAAGAGCTTGAAAGACCAGAGGCCGAAGCCGAGGACGAAGAGGAGGAGGCCGGCTCCGATATCGCCGCCGGTACCGGCGGAGGAGAAGAGCGTGGCGCCTGTGTCTTGTGCCACCATCTGCCCGAGCGCCCCACCGGCTTGTTCGGTTGTGGTCAGTTTCAGCGCCGCACTGAGCGCGTAGAGGGCGATAAGGGTGAGCACGACGGCGTTCGGGATCTTCCAGAAGCGGAAATCGCTCCAGGCGGCACAAAGAAAAAGCAGAACCGCGACGGCGGTAATAATGTTGGCTGTTTCAATCATGTTTTGCTTTTCTCCTTCGTTTTTTGCGCGATGTCACCAATAAAAGCGATTGACGCGCAGTTTTTGTAAGTCTTTTGGGTTATAAAATATCAAGAAATATTTCCATGTGTCGCATTGCGGCAGACGAGTTGCGAAATATTCTAGTAGCTTGCCGGTTTCGATTTTAACCATAAAATAGAGATGTCGAAACTGGCTACATTTCAGCAGTTGACGATATAATAATTAAGAGATTATTAATCATGATAGTCGGAGAGGTGGTCTCGATGACGGGCGGGCCGGGGGAAATGCGGTACGCCAAATATTTTGGAGGTAATTTCTCGATGAAAGCACTTTTGTCTAAAGTACGCGCTTTCGCGCGGGAAGAAGATGGCGTGGCGCTGACTGAATATCTTATTCTGCTGGGCCTGCTCACTGGTGGTGTTATTGCGTCGGTTTTGGCCATTGGTGGCGATCTATCGGACGCATGGGGCACATGGGAAGACTTCTTTGAGACAGCAGATCTAGACGCACCGGCTCCGCCGCCCGCTACCCCTTAATTTATTTATTTTGAGTAGAGAGGAGTTTTTTAACTCCTCTCTACTATTTTGGAATGGTTCCATTGCGATCAATGTCTGCGAGTATCGGCAATGCGTTCGACGATTTTTAGCATCATTATTGCACTTGTTCTTGCTTTTGCTGCCGTCTTTGGAATGCGCAGCTATCTCGCCGATCAAAAGGCGCGATTGGCAGCGGCCAACGGCCAACAGACCCAGCAAGAAACGCTCGTCGTTGCCGCAAAGCCGATGCGCTTTGGCGACCGGGTGTACCCGGAAAATCTGAAAACCATTCCTTGGCCCGCAAAAGAACGACCGGATGGCTCCTTCGCGGCAATTCAGGCCGTTATCGGCGACGATGCGAAGCCACGCTATGCTATGGAGGCAATCGATCCGGGCGAGCCGGTGCTGGCCTCGAAGATCACCGGCGCTGGTGAGCGGGCCACTCTGTCCGCAGCGCTTGATCAGGGAATGAAGGCGGTTTCGATCCGCGTCAACGACGTGCTCGGTGTTGCCGGCTTTGTGCGACCTTCCGATCGTGTCGACGTGCTTTTGACTCGTGTCGTCCGCACTCGGAACAACAGCGAGCAGACCTATGTCGACGTGCTGCTGCAGGGCGTTAAGGTGCTGGCGGTGGACCAGACCGCGGACGAGCGCAAGGACGAGCCTTCCGTCGTCAAGACGGTCACTTTCGAGGTGACGACCGACGAGGCGCAGCGCCTGACGCTCGGCGCCACGATCGGCACCTTGTCGCTCGCACTGCGCAATATCGCTTCCTCCAATGTCGAACAGACTCGTCCGATCACCATTGCCGATCTCGGCGGCGGCTTGATTTCGACCGAACTCGCCAACAATACTGACGATGGGCGATTCGAGACGATCGAGAAGCTTGTGCGCAAGGTTGGCGACGAGTTGGGGAGCCGGATCGACTCTGTCGAAGGCAAGATGAAGCAGCCTGTGCGCGAGAAGCAGGTGCAGATTGTCGAGCGCAAGGTCGAGCCGGTCCTGCCGGCGGAGCCGAAGTGGGCGACCGTGGGCGTCTGGAACACGACCAAACGTGAGGAGCACCGGGTGGGCCTGATCCAGTAATATCAAATGCGGCCTGCCGCTGGAGTGGCGGGCCGGACTGCGAGGAGAGGGGCTGAGGCAGGAATGTTGAGGGGAAGCATGAAGGGGGCGGCGAGAGCCAGATCCCTAGCGGCACTGGTCGCGGCAATTTCGGCCTGTGGCCTCCTGGGACCCGGTTCGGCGGGGCAGGCGGATGCCCAGGAAAAGTTCATCAACCTCGGCGGATCCGTGCAGCAGGTGACATTGCCGCCGAACGACACGATGACGATCAGGACCGCCAAGCCATTCGGCGATCTGGTCATCGGCAGCGCAGAACTCATTGATGTCGTGCCACTCTCCGACCGGTCGCTCTTCATCCGCGGCAAGCAGATCGGCGCCACCAATATTTCCGTCTATGACGACGACAAGAACCTTCTTGGCGTCATCGATATCCGCGTTACCAGCGACTTCAGCGAAGCGGCCGCGGCCATTCGTTCCGCGGCACCCTCGTCGCAGGTCCGGGTGTTCAATTCCAACGACCGCATTCGCCTGACCGGCACGGTGCGTGACGCCGTCGAGCTCCAGCGCGTGCTGGAGATCGCCCAGTCCTATTCCGCACAGCCGGTGCTGAACCAGTTGCGTGTCGCCGATTCCCAGCAGGTCATGCTGGAGGTGCGAGTGATCGAGGCCTCGCGCCAGACCGGCCGCGACCTCGGCATCGGCTGGGCTGGCCACGGCAACAACGGCATCGGCAAGGCGACGACCAGCGTGGGCATTGGCACGAAAGACGGCCAGCTCGTCCGTACACTCGAGGACGCCGCGGGCGCGGCGACGGGCATGCAGCCGTTCGGGCAGCTGATCGCCAAGGTGCTGGAGATTGCCGGCGGCCGGATCGACATCGTCATCAATGCGCTGGAGCAGAAGGGCCTGGTGCGCCGGCTGGCGCAGCCCAACCTCATCGCCATGAGCGGCGAGACCGCGAGCTTCCACGCCGGCGGCGAGGTGCCGATCCAGACGACGGTGGCCAATGGCGCCACGGTCGCGACCGAAACCGATTACCGGCCCTTTGGCGTCCGGCTCACCTTCACGCCGGTGGTGCTCGACAACGGGCTCATCAGTCTCAGGATCGAGCCGGAAGTCTCGGAGCTCGATACCTCGATCAACGTCAATGGCAATCCCGGCTTCATCTCGCGCGCGGCGAAGACGACTGTGGCGCTGCGCGACGGCCAGAGCTTCGCCATGGCCGGGTTGCTGCAGTCGATCAATGCCAAGGACGTTCAACAATTGCCGTGGGTGTCGCAGGTTCCGGTGATCGGCGCGCTGTTCCGCTCGACGAGCTTCCTGAAGCGGGAGTCCGATCTGGTCATCATCGTGACGCCGCACATCGTGCGGCCGTCCGCACCCGGCGAGGATCTCTACAGCCCGCTCGACCAGACGCGCTCGTCGAACGACTGGGAGCTTTTCGCCCTCGGCATTCTCGAGGTGGACAAGGACATGCTGCGCCGCTTCAAGAATGGCGAAGGCGTCAAGGGGCCCTATGGCCACCGTCTCGATCTCGATGTGGGAGGCCAAGTTGCCGTTGCGAAAAAATAAACGCGCACTGCTGGTCATCGCTGCCGCGAGCCTTCTTTCGGGTTGCGCCGACTACCTGAATCATCGCGACACGATCACCTTCGGGCTTGGCAACGCGGTCGAGGCCAATAAGGGCATCCACGCGCAGGATCCGTTCCCGCGGGCGGCGCAGAACACGCGCATCCCGAGCGACGGCAAGGTGATCAACCGGGTCATCCGCAACTATCAAGGCGGAGGACAGGGCGGCGGCGCGCCGGCGCCCACAGCGGTGATCCTGCCGGCGGCCACGATGCCGCCCGGGACCGGCAGCGGTAATGGCGGCGGCAACGGCGGGTGATACTGACGGTGGCCGCAAGAGAGAGTGAACGGCGGGGGCGCCGGAAGGGAATGTAACAGAACAGCACGGCGGAGGAACCGCCGCGATCCGAGGGGCATGCCAATGTTGCGTAAAGCTATCAAGCGCTTCTGGGACGATCGTCGTGGCTATGTCATTGCGCTGACGCTGATTGCCATGCCGCTGCTCCTCGGCTTTTCCCTGCTCGTCATCGATGTCGGCCGCACTGGCAATCTCCACACCGACCTCCAGAACGCTGTTGACGCCATGGCGCTCGCGGGCGCTCGCGAACTCGACGGCCGGGACAACGCAATCCCGCGCGCTCAGGACGCGATCGAGAAGCTTGCCAACAGCGCGGCCTTTGGGGGCGGGGGGACCGACTGGTCGCTCGGCTCGAATATCACGGTCGCCTACGACGCGGAAAGCGATGCCACGAGCACGGTGACCGTCAGGTTCCTGACCGAAATCCCGAACAGCGACGACAGCCCTATCGACCTTTCAAAAGTCACGACCGATTCCAACGCGGCTTCCTATGCCTGGGTCGTCGCCAAGGATCAGGCGCTGACGACGATTTTCCCGATTCCCGTCGGCTTCAATCGCGACACGGTCAATGTCTCGGCCGAAGCCGTGGCCGTCTACAGGGCGAGCGCCTGCGACGTGACGCCGATCTTTATCTGCAACCCCTACGAGCCTGCGGGAAACACGAGCGAGACCGCATCCGAGGAGGCCGCGGAAGCGCTGCATGACAATTTCGCGGCCGGCAACCTCTACGGAGTTCAAATCGAGCTTCACAGCACCTCGGCGTCCAATCCAGGGCCCGGCAATTTTGGCTTCCTCCGGACGCCTTTAGGCAACGGGGCGTCCGAGCTCGCGGAAGCTCTTGCCACCGGGAACCCGGGAACCTGCTATACGCAGGACAATCTGGACACCGAAACGGGCGCAAAGGCAGGCCCCGTCGAAGACGGCGTCAATACGCGTTTCGGCTTTTACTCCTCGTCGTTCAATAAAGTGAACGGCGACTACCGCTATCGCCCCGCGCAAAACGTACGGTCCGCCCAGGCGCAATCGGGCAAGGGTAACGGAAGCAAGGCGTGCGATAGCTATTCGCCTGTGATGGTGGGGGACGTTGTCGGCGACCCGAGCATGGCCGTGCCGTTGGGCTATGGGGCGACGATGACCACAATGGGCGGCGGCAAGGTCAGCAGCGGCAACAATTGGCAGTATGGCACGTACTGGAACGTCGCTCAGGGAACGGCGGCGCCCTCGGTAAGCACGATCCTCGACAACTATTCGAGCTATCCGGTGTCGGGCGGGGCGGGGCCGTCCCAGCCATCCGCTTACGACGTCTATCGTTACGAGCTCGCCAACGCTGCGCTCATAGGCCATGCTTCCGCCAACGGCGAGACCGGCACCCCCACAATTAGCAGCCAGTGCTATTCCGGTCCGGACCTATCGAACTACACAGATCCTGAATACGGCGACCGACGCGAGATTTTCTCGGCCATCGTCAATTGCGGTTACGAGGCATCCGTCGGCCACCTGAACGGCCACAAAGCCACCAGGGCCGTGGCCTTCGCCCGCATGTTCCTGACGAAGCCGGCGATAAAGCAAAACAGTGAGCGGTACCTTTCGCTGGAAATGATCGACATTACCGGCAGGGGCGGGCGCGGCACGCTCGACGAGTTCCTCCGGGAAGAAGCGGAGTTGGTCCGATGATGGGGCTCCGAAACTTCATCCGCCTTCGGCTCTGTCCGAGCTTCCTCGCGAAGGAGGAGGGGGCAGTGCTTGCCGAGGCGCTGCTGGCGGTTCCCTTCGCCACGCTCTTTGTCGCGGGCATCCTGGAATTTGGCAATATTTTCTGGGAGCGGATGCAGATCGACGCGGGCCTGCGCGACGCCGGGCGCTATCTGTCGCGCTGTCGGCATACTGCAACGTTCAATTCCGATTGCAGCGTGGAAACCGCGAAGCGGATCGCCTTCTATGGGACACAAAGTCTTGGGACGACGCCGCCGCGTGTGCCCGGTTGGGGATCCAGTCTTGCCGATATCACCGTGCCCGTCGACGCTGACGGCAATGTCGTGATCGATGCAGACGGTAACTTCACCGTTTCCACGACGCATCAATATGAAGCCTCGCCGCTGTTCGGCTGGCTTGGCATCGACGCAATCACCATCAGCGCCTCGCACGAAGAGAGGTACATCGGATGGTGACTTCTTGCCCGCGTGTACCCTTCCGGCAGGACGAAAGCGGCATCGCCCTTTCCGAGGCGCTGATCACCTTTCCTCTTGTGCTACTGGTGTTTGCCGCTTTGGTCGAGTTCGGCTTCGCCTTGTCGCAGTGGAACCAGACGGTCAAGGCGCTGCAATACGGCGCACGACTGGCGACGGTTTCCGATCCGTTGACTTCGGACTTTGACGTGGTCTTCCCAAGCGAAGCAGCCGACCCGCTCGATAACGGGACCCCGACGCCGAACGATGCAACGGTGTCCTCGACTTGCGGGCCGGATCTCGCCAATTGCAGCGCCGAATTGAGCCGGATCGTGACCGGCAGCGACGGAGTCTGCGGCCCGGTTACCGCAGGCCGGCGCGGGATATGCGATCTCAATTGGAGCATCAATGAAAGGCACCGCATCACGCCAGACAAGCTGGTGGTGACCTATCAACGCTCCGGCCTCGGCTATTGGGGTCGGCCGCAGGGACCGGTGCTGACGATGCGGCTGGAAGTGCGCGACATCACATTTGACCTACCCATCCTCGGCGGCCTGCTCGGGCTCGATGATAT
>NZ_JADYVD010000040.1 GCF_020193575.1 Ensifer sp. IC4062 | reverse complement strand
CCAACCTCGGCAAGCTGCTTGCGGACGCACAGGGCAAGGCCGCGTTCAGCGCCGACATCTCCGGCCCGCTCAACGAGCTCGGCATCAAGGCGGAGATGACCTCCAGCGGCGCGACGCTCGCGGGCCGTGGCCTGTCGGACCTGGCGATCAATGCCGACGTGACAGCCAAGCCCGGCAGCCCACAAGCCAAGCTGACCGCGACCGGCGCCCTTGGCGGTCAGGCAATCGATGTGCGGGCCGACGTGGTGTCCGAGAACGGACGCACCTCGATCCCAACCCTGGAGGCAACGATCGGCGACAACCGGCTGACCGGCGCGCTCAACCTGACGCCCGACTTCAAACCGGATGGCACGATCGACTTCACCTTGCCCGACCTCGGCCTTCTGGCGGCGATGGCCGGCCAGACCGCATCCGGCGATCTCGCCGGTTCCGCAACAGTCCGCACCATCAACGGAATCACCTCGGTGTCAGTCAAGGCAAGCGGCAGCGGTATCAAGCGCGACGCCCTGACGATCGCAAAACCTGTGGCGGACATCACCATCGCCGATGTCGCCGCGCTCGCCATTAGGGGCAGCGTCAAGGCGGAAAGCATCGCGCAAGGACAAAATCGTCTCTCCGGTCTTAATCTCGCCTTCGAGCAGCAAGGTGACAGGACGGGCTTTTCGATCGACGGAAACTATGACGGCGGGCCGCTTGCGGCAAAAGGCGATCTTTTCAGAGGTGGAGGCCGCACCGAAGTCCGTCTTGCTTCCTTCTCCGCGACGCCGAAGCAAATTCCGTTGAAACTCGCCAAGCCGACGGTCGTGGCGATGGAAGATACCATCGTGCGTCTCAAGGACCTCGTCATTCAGGCGTCGAGGGGCACCATAACGGTCACCGGCACGGCGGGGGAAAAGCTTGATATTTCGGCACGACTAAACGCTATGCCCGCGGCTTTGATCAACAGTTTCGCGCCCAATGTCGGAGCGGAAGGCGCGATCGCCGGAACGGTCGATATCGACGGAACTCCGGCTGCGCCGGTCGTCGTATACGATCTCAAGTGGAGCGGTGCTTCTGTGGCGCAGGTGCGCGCGGCGGGCGTCGGCGCAGTAGACATTACCGCGAAAGGCAGGCTCGTCGATAATCGCGTCACGCTCGACGCCGTATTGTCGGGCGCTTCCGGGCTTTCCATCAGGGGCGGCGGCACCGTTGAGCTTGGCGGCAACATGCCGCTCTCGATGAAGTTCTCAGGCAACGTCCCGTTCGCGCTCCTTGCCAATCTCATGGCGGAAAACGGCTTCACGCTCACCGGCTCCGCGACGGTCGATCTCACGCTTTCCGGGTCGGCCAAGGCGCCGCAGATCTCCGGCACGATCAGGACCGCCGGCGGCCGGTTGGTCGACGTTCGGCGCAATCTCGCTTTCAACGACCTTGCAGCAAATGTCACACTCGACGGCAGGCAGGCGACGATTTCGAGGCTCTCCACCAATCTCGCCACCGGGGGCTCAATCGAGGCGAGCGGGACAGTCGGGATCGCGGCCGGTTCCGGTTTTCCTGCGGATTTGAGGATCCGTCTCAACAACGCGACCTATGTCGACGGCACGCTCTTTACGGCAAACCTTGCCGGCGACCTGACGCTCAGGGGCCCGCTCGTCGCGACGCCGGTCCTCGGCGGCAGGCTGACGATCCGCCGCGCGGCAATCACGATTCCGGAAAAACTGCCCACCTCTCTATCCGAGATCGACATTACGCACAGGAACGCCCCGGCCAGAGTGCAGCAGATGGCGAGGAACCTGCGCAGGGACACTTCCGCGGGCGCCGGTGTCCAGGCTCGGGGCGTCGTTGCTTTCGACCTCGTCGTCAGTGCCCCCGGACAGTTTTTCGTGCGTGGACGCGGCATCGACGCGGAGCTCGGCGGCGAGCTGACGATCCGTGGCACTGCCGTACAGCCGATCGTTTCCGGCGGCTTCGACATGCGGCGCGGGCGGCTCGAAATTCTCGGCAAGCGCCTGACGTTCACCCGTGGGCGGATCGGATTTGGCGGCGACCTGATTCCGACGCTCGACCTCGACGCCACCTCGAGCGCCGGCTCAACGACAATCACCGTCAATGTCTCCGGGCTCGCCAACAATCCGCAGGTGACGTTCTCCTCCTCGCCGGCGCTGCCCCAGGACGAAATCCTGGCGCGCCTCATCTTCAACCGCTCCCTTTCCAACTTGTCGGCGTTCCAGATCGCGCAGCTCGCCTCGGCCGTCAGCCAACTCGCCGGCGGCGGCTCGACATCCGTGCTCGACGGTCTGCGCAACAAGCTCGGCGTCGATGATCTCGACATAACGACCGACGAGAGCGGCGGCGCGCAGGTGCGGGCCGGCAAATACCTCAACGACCGCACTTACCTCGAATTGCAGCAGGGCTCGGATTCGAGCTCCAGCAAGGCTGTAATCAATCTCGATGTCGGAAGGGGCGTTAAGCTGAAGGGCGAGGCCGCCGGCGACGGCTCAGCCGCAGGCGGCATCTTCTTCGAAAGAGAGTACTAGACGAAGCAGAGATGGTTTCGGTTGCCCAGGAGAACGAGACTGAACCGCTGCGGCGGCCTCGCCCTTCGCCCCCTTGCGCCGAGGAGATCACTGCGGCGCCCACACAATTCACGGCAAATCAACCTGTCGAGCCGTCCATGCAAATAGAAGAGATCGATCTGCCGCGGGCGTTCCGCGATCGGCTTTCAGGTTACACCTCAGAAAAAGACACGCTTGGTCAATCCGCGTCCACGGTGCTCATGCTCAAGGCCGATCGCCAGCCCCTACTCGTCGTCAAACATGAAAAGCCAGGACCTTTTGCGGAACTTGAAAACGAGGCGGCGCGACTTGAATGGCTTGCAACACAGGGCTTGCCCTGTCCGCGAGTTCTCGGCCAAGCGCAGCATGCAGGGCAAAGCTGGCTGTTGATGGAAGCAATCGGGGGGCTCGATCTTGCCTCCTCTCGCCTGTCGCCGGCTGAACGCATCGTCATTCTTGCCGATGCGCTGCGTCGTCTGCATCGCCTCAACCCGGCTAAATGTCCCTTCGATCACAGACTAAGGGGCCGCATCGCCGCCGCAGAGGCGCGCATGGCCGCCGGCCTTGTCGATGAAGACGATTTCGACGACGAACGGCGGGGAAAGACGGCGCGAGAGCTCTTCGGCGAGCTTCAAGTGCGACGCCCGAACGAGGAGCAATTGGTGGTGACGCATGGCGATGCCTGCTTGCCCAACATTGTCGCGCGAGGGGACCGATTCGCCGGCTTCATCGACTGCGGTCGGCTCGGAGTCGCGGATCTTTACCAGGACATCGCTCTGGCCTGCCGAAGCATCAGCTACAATCTGGGAAAAGACTGGGTTCAGCCGTTCCTCGACCTATACGGCTTGCCGAATCCCGATCCGGAGAAGCTTTCCTTTTACTGTCTTCTGGACGAGTTTTTCTAGAGTGGACGACGAAAGCGGATGCGTTCGGCTCCCGCCGACCATCGGTTACGCTTACCCGACCCCTCCCCACAAGGGGAAGGGGATTGGAACGGGGAGCAGCAGGCCTCGCATCAAGCGGCGTTCCGGTCGACGCCGAACGCGTCGAGTACCTCGCTTTCGTCAATGGCGGTGAACAAGGCCCAGATGTGTCCGAACGGGTCGATGAGAGCGCCGACCCTATCTCCCGTCGGCAACGTTTCGGCGGCATTGCGCAGGCTCGCGCCCGATCCGATCGCCCGTCCAAGTACCCGATCGACGTCGTCCACGTGCAGTTCGAGGATCGCCGCCGTCGTGCCGAGCGCATGCGGCGACCGCGGTCCGCCCAGTCCCGGCTCGGCATCCCGGCGCGGATTGGCGCCGGCCACCCGGAAGATGGAATCGCCGAGGCAAAGGTCGGCGCTCGTCAGGATTCCGCTCCATTCATGGCGCTGCAGAAGCTCGGCACCGAAGACGTCACGATAGAAGGCGATCGCTCGCTCTTCGTCCCCATGCCGGACGAACAGTTTTATGCAAATCTGCCGTGCCGGGCCGCCATTGTACATGGCCATGACAACCTCCCTGGATCGCGATGAACGTGATCGTTTCCAATGAATGAGAACGGATGCGGGCGGACGCCACGCAGTCCTTCTGCCTCTCTTTTTCGCTGAGGTGGGATATCTTACAGAGAAATCGGAACAAAGCAAGAACAAACCGAACTTTGCGGCCGCAAAAAGGGCGGCGCGGTCGCGCTTTGAGTTGCTGCGTGGTTCCTTAGGTCGGCTCCGATTCAAGGACATGCAGCCGCGTCAGAACGATCCACTCATCTTGGTGGTCTTCAGGAGAATATTCGTCTCAGTCACGGTGATGCCGTCAATCAGCCGAATGCGCCTCAACGTCTCATCGAAGCTGACGAGGTCGCGGTCCTCGAGCTCGGCGATGAAATCCCACCGTCCGTTGGTGCTGTGCAGCGCCCTGACCTGCGGCAAGCCGCGCAATTGATCCGCGACGCGGTCGGCCATTTTTCCGTGAACTTCGATCATGACGACAGCGCGCACACCGGACGTCGGAATTTCCGAGCCGGTCCGGATCGTGAAGGCCGCAATTGTTCCGTTTGCGACCAGCCGATCGATGCGCGCGGCAACGGTTGCGCGCGATACGCCCGTCATCGCTGAAAGTGTCGAGACCGGTGTGCGCGCATTCTGCCTGAGCGCGCTGATGAGAGCTTGATCGAGGTCGTCCATATTCCAATTTGGCAATTTCGGCTTATCAATATGGCGATAATAGCCTCCCAATCGACAGTTTTCCATCTTTTTGCTGTCATGCCATTTGACGATAATTCGCGGCAGTCTCGCGGGGAATCAGAGAAAGGACATAGGCGGAATGAAAACCATCACCTTGATCGGCGCACCCATCGAAGAAGGCTCCGGACGGCGCGGCGCGGCCATGGGCCCGACGGCGCTGAGGATCGCCGGCATCGATACGGTTCTAGCCGAACTCGGCCACACCGTTCACGACGAAGGCGATGTCCGGCCGCTGCCGGCACGCGACCTCGCCAATCATCCGCGCGCCAACAATCTGCAGATGGTCGCTGCCTTCGCTCGGGCCCTGAACGATGCCGTGCACGACGCCGCCCGCAAGGGGCGTTTCCCGATCATCCTTGGTGGCGACCATGCCCTTTCCATGGGCAGCGTCTCCGGCATGGCGCGCTACGCCGATGAAGTCGGCCGGCCGCTATTCGTCCTCTGGCTCGATGCCCATGCCGACTTCAATTCGCCCGACACTTCGCCCTCCGGCAACATGCATGGCATGCCCGTCGCCTTTTTCTGCGGCGAGGCGGAATTCGCCCCGATCCTCGCCGGCGACCGGCCGCTCGTCGACCCGAAGAAGGTCTATCAGATCGGCATTCGCTCAGTCGATGCGCGCGAGCGTGAGGAGATCGCCGAGCATGGCGTCAGTGTCTACGACATGCGCGCCGTCGACGAGATGGGCATGGCCCACATCATGCGTCAGATCCTCGATGAGGTCCGCGCCGCCAACGGCCTCCTGCATGTGAGCCTCGACGTCGATTTCATGGATCCGGAAATTGCACCCGGTGTCGGCACTACGGTGCCGGGCGGCGCGACATTCCGCGAAGCTCATCTGATCATGGAGATGCTCTGCGACAGCGATCTCGTCTCATCGCTCGACGTCGTCGAGCTCAATCCCTTCCTCGATGACCGCGGCAAGAGCGCCCGCATCCTGGTGGAACTGACCGCAAGCCTCTTCGGCCGCCGCATTCTCGATCGGCCGACCCGCAGCGCCTGACATAACGCATATATCCTGGCGGACCCGCGCATGAGTGGGGCGCGCCAGACCAACCGGAGGATCGTTGATGAGCACAACCGCCGCCCTGATTGAAACCGAATACCGGCTGGGCGCCCATAACTACAAGCCACTCGACGTCGTGCTTTCGCGCGGAGAAGGCGTCTATGTCTGGGATATCGAAGGCAATCGCTATCTCGACTGCCTCTCGGCCTACTCAGCCGTCAACCAGGGCCATTGTCATCCGAAGATCTTCAAGGCGATGATAGAGCAGGCGCAGAAGCTGACGCTCACCTCGCGCGCCTTCCGCAACGACCAACTCGCGCATTTCTACGAGGAGATCGCGGCGCTGACCGGCTCGCACAAGGTGCTGCCGATGAACTCCGGCGCCGAAGCGGTCGAGACCGCCATCAAGGCGGTGCGCAAGTGGGGATACGAGGTCAAGGGCGTCGCCGCCGAGAAGGCCGAAATCATCGTTTGCTCCAACAACTTCCACGGCCGCACGATGGGCATCGTCGGCTTTTCGACCGATCCGGACGCCCGCAGCGGCTTCGGGCCTTTCGCGCCTGGTTTCAAGATCGTTCCCTTCGGCGACATCGACGCCTTCCGCGAGGCGATCAGCGAAAATACGGTCGCATTCCTCGTCGAGCCGATCCTGGGCGAAGCCGGCGTGATCGTGCCGCCAGTGGGATATTTCGCCGGGGTTCGCGAGCTCTGCACGAAGCATGGCATCACGCTCATTCTCGACGAAATCCAGACCGGTCTCGGCCGCACCGGCAAGCTTCTTGCGGAAGAGCATGAGGGCATCGAGGCGGACGTGACGCTGATTGGCAAGGCACTCTCCGGCGGCTTCTACCCGGTCTCGGCCGTGCTTTCGAATTCGGAGGTGCTCGGTGTCCTGAAGCCCGGCCAACATGGCTCCACTTTCGGCGGCAATCCGCTTGCTTGCGCGATTGCGAGGGCGGCGCTAAAGGCGCTCACCGAAGAGGGCATGATCGAAAATTCCGCCCGCATGGGCGAGCGCTTTCAGAACGGCCTGCGGGACATCCGCTCCAACATCATCAAGGATGTCCGCGGTCGCGGCCTCATGCTCGCTGTCGAGCTGGTTCCGGAAGCCGGCGGCGCCCGCCAATATTGCGAGGCGCTGAAGGCGCGCGGCATTCTCGCCAAGGACACCCATGGCGATACGATCCGCATCGCCCCTCCGCTCGTCATCACCGAGGACCAGGTCGATTGGGCGATCGAACATTTTGCGGCCGTGCTCGCGTCGGCCTGACGCCCCGTGTTTCCGACCGCCTCGGTCATGGCCGAGGCGGTCCGCATCCTTCTCAAAAGCAAGTCTTAACGAATCCCCGCTTAGAATAGCTCTCCAAAGCGCAAAGCGGGTTCCTCCGCGCATGATGCAGCTTGCGCCTCGCCGGATGTCCTCGGCGGATCTAACGACACCTCCTGAATTGCTCAGAGCTGCGGCCGGCAGCGGCATCCGCGAGGCGTCGACCGGCAAGCTGGAAGGACCTTCGATGACAAGCACATTGAGAACGGCCGGATTCGACGGCGAGACGCTGGAAATCATAGCGTTCCGTCTTCACGATCAGGAATTTTGCGTCAAAACCACGACGATCAGGGAAATCCGCGGCTGGGCGCCGTCAACGCCCATTCCTCATTCGCCGCCGGAAGTGATCGGCGTGATGAATCTGCGCGGCACGGTGATCCCGATCATCGACCTTGCCCACAAGCTCGGAATGAAATCGACGGTCGCCAACGAACGCAGCGCGATCGTCGTCGCCGAAGTGCACAACATGGTCATCGGCCTCGTCGTCGACCGCGTCTCCGACATTCTCACGGTTCAGGGCAGCCAGGTCCAGCCTGTGCCGGAAGTGACCGCCTCCTTCGACAAGAGTTTTGCCGAAGGCATCATCGCCAATGAATCGGGCATGATCTGCTTTCTCAATCTTTCACGCATGTTTAAGGAGCGGGAAACCGAAGAGCTCGCCGCCTGAGCTTCTGACTGCCCACGAGAGGCCAGAAAAGAGACTCCTCCCCAATCCCTGCCCAAGGTTGGAGGGGCGTGCCAGCTCGAACGTCCGAGCCGGTTGAACGGCCAAGCCCGGCTCGCGCTGCGTCGCAAGCCTCATGTGGGCCGCACGCCTACAGCGCCGGCGCATCAGCACATGTGCAAATGTCGTCACGGCATCTAAAGCGCGTCGGATATTCACGCGACGCGCTTTTAGATCTTTGTTTTCGTGCATGTCGTTGCCCCAAAACCGCAACACGATTTTGGGCGACATGCATTAGTGCTTCAGCCTCGAGCCCTTGCAGTCGTGCTCGCATGATCGGGGGTGAAGGTGCGCCCAGGCGCCGCTGGGAAGAGAAGGCTCGAGCAACCACCCGGCAAATGTCTGTAGGCGCGCCGAAGGCGCGGCGACCGGGTCCGAGTAGCCGAACAGCGGACCGGTCGACACGAAGGAAATCGGCTGCTGTTGCATCTCCGGTTGCTTCTCCATACCGCAGACGGGTTCCAGGCGGCGCAGGACCTCGCGTGCCTTCAGCTTACAGCGAATGTGGTCCGAGTCGTCGGACGCGACCTCGTCGAAACTGAGAAAGGCTGCGATTGCGGCATCCCTGCGGCCGGCGGCCAGAAGCGTGACCGCCAGCTTGTAGCGCAGGATGCCCCGATGGGGGTGTCGCCCAACAAGCTTCTCGAAGGTCTTACTTGCCTCGCCAAAGGAGCCCTGCTCCATCTGCGTGTCGCCAAGCCGATAAAGGATATCGTCGGCGTCGGGAAGCACCGACAACAGCCCGCGATAGAGATCTTCCGCCTCGGCGTGGTCGCCCTTGTCACTGCAAAGCTGTGCAAGTGCATAGCGCGCTTGCACATGGCCGGGGATGGTGCGGATCACCTGACGATACCCCGCTTCCGCCGCGTCGAGCTCGCCCTCGAGATGGAGCGCCCTCGCCCGTTCGAACACGAAGCCGACGCTGCGGCGGTTCAGCCTGTCATGCAGGTTTCGGCCCGTCCGGGTTCTGACAAGCACGCTGTGAACCGGATCCTTGTCCGTCTCGCCCCTCGCTTGATCCTCCGAGCTTCGGGCAAGCGGCCCACCGGGAAACGCCTGCAGCAAGTGTTCGAGCCTGGCTGATGAGGGCTCGCAAAGCTCGAACCGCATGCTCGTCCAACTTTCGCTCATGAGAAAGCCGGCGAAGGCGTCTGCCGCCTCGTTCTCCAGACCGGGCATGCAGAGGAAGCCACTCTCGCCGCCCTCGCGATTACCGATCATCAGAAGCTGGTCTGAGAAAAGCCCCGTGTCGTGATCCCGGAGAGTCGTGACCTCCAGCGGCAGAAAAGCGTCGTAGCGATGGTCAGTCTGCTCCTGCCGGAAGGCTAGGATGAACCATCGTTCCCGGCAGGACAAGTATTCGTTCAGCCAGCTCCAGGAGAGTAAAGGATGAGATTCTGGATCTGAAAGATATACTCTGTTCCAATTTTCCCGAATTTTCTCAAATTCTTTAGCATAGCCAATAACATCTATTATCATCTTCGCCTCTCTGAGGCGGTACTCGCGATACCGACCAATAAAAACGTTGATCCAATATGATAAAGCTAAAATGAAAAATCTGAGGCCAAACGGCCATCAATGTGTCTATGCAGTATAGAGCGAAGCGCCCGGTACCGGTGCGCCTCATGATTGATTTTATCAGGCTGGAGCGCGGGACGCGAGCGGAAAACAACAAGCGGTTCTTCTCAAACGACGCATTCGACGCGGGAAAACGGGTGACCATTTCAAGAACGGATTCTTACCGTCCGCGTCTGATGCATGTCGCCCAAATGTGTGCAGCAGTTTTGTGGCAACGACATGCATGAAAACAAAGATCTAAAGCGCGTCTCGCGTTTGAACGCGACGCGCTTTAGAGTCCCGCATGTCCTGCCCTCAAAGCGAAGCCCATTTAGGAAACATGGAGCAGAGGCGTTGTCGCATGACGTTATCTGCGACATCCGGACTCCGACACCCAAGACACGAAAGAGCGGTGCGGCATCGTAGCCCTTCTCATCTGTGGAGAGGGCTTGGGGACGGGGTTCTTCGGCCCGCTGCCGATAACAGACTACGCCGCTTCCGGACGCCGAATCTTCGCGGCCGCCTCGAGCACCAGCGGGTTCAGTCCCTCGCCGCCATGATCGATGTGCTCGAACAGCTTGCGGCGCATGCGCGGCTCCCAATATTTGTTGATATGGGTCGCGACGCCCGCCGCCGCTTCCGCTGCCGGTTGGCTCTTGAAGAACGTGGCGATCTGGTTGGCCATGTAGATGAGCTTGGCATTGGTATCAGGCGACATCGGCAACAGCTCCGGAATATATGCGCGCGGCATGGGTGAAGATCTCGAATTCGTCGCCGCGCACGAGCGCGACAAGCATCATGCCCGCCTCTTCCGCCGTGCGAATGGCGAGCGCCGTCGGCGCCGAAATGGCAACGATCACCGGGCTCCCGATGATCGCGGTCTTCTGAACCATCTCGACCGATACGCGCGAGGTGACAACGACGGCACCCTCATCGCCCTTGAAACCGGCACGCGCTGCCGCACCGACGAGCTTGTCGAGCGCATTGTGGCGTCCAACATCCTCGCGTACGGCAATCAGGCCCTTTCCCGGCACGTAGAACGCCGCGCCATGGACAGCGCGCGTCTCAAAATGCAGCGGCTGCTTGTCATTGAGAAGTGCCACGGCCCTGACGACGTCCGCCTGGGAAAGCCTGAGCGTCGCTCCCGAGACATCCGGAGTATGGCGAACAGCCTGCTCGATCGATTCGATCCCGCAAAGTCCGCAACCGACCGGACCGGCCATGTGGCGCCGCCGCCGGCGCAGCATGTCGTTCTCTTCGTCCCGAAGGGTGATCTGCAGGTCGATGCCCTTGTCCTCGACCACGACGTCCACAGCCTCGATCTGGTCCGGTTCGGTGATGATGCCTTCAGTCAGGCTGAAGCCGACGGCAAAATCCTCGAAGTCGGCGGGCGTGGCCATCATTACCGCGTGGGTGGAACCGCCATAGGTCAACGCGATCGGCGTCTCCTCCGGCACCACCCGTGACCCGGCGACAAGGGTCCCTGCGCGGTGAGCGGATTCGGCGACCTTCACGCTTGTCTTGAAACCGGTCATGCGACGCGCTCCCGCACTCCCCTACTCCGCCGCCTCCAACTTGCTGGCGATCCGCCGCGACTGGCGAGCCTGCTCGTCATAGTCGCGCTGCCAGTCGGAGGGGCCGTTCGACGGCGAGACCTGCACTGCGGTCACCTTGTATTCCGGGCAGTTGGTTGCCCAGTCGGTGAAGTCAGTGGTGATGACGTTCGCCTGCGTCGTCGGGTGATGGAAGGTCGTGTAGACCACGCCCGGCGCGACGCGATCGGTGATCAGCGATCTCAGCGTCGTCTCACCCGAACGGCTGGCCAGCCTGACCCAGTCGCCGTCGCGAATGCCGCGCTGCTCGGCATCGTGCGGATGGATCTCCAGCCGGTCCTCGGCATGCCAGATGACGTTGTCGGTGCGCCGCGTCTGGGCGCCGACATTGTACTGGCTGAGGATGCGGCCGGTGGTGAGCAACAGCGGGAAGCGCGGACCGGTCTTCTCGTCGGTTGCGACGAACTCGGTGCGGATGAACTTACCCTTGCCGCGCACAAAGCCATCGACATGCATGATCGGCGAACCAAGCGGCGCCTTTTCGTTGCAGGGCCACTGCACCGAGCCCATTTTGTCAAGGTAGTCGTAAGAGACCATCGCGAAGGTCGGCGTCGTTGCCGCAATCTCGTCCATGATCTCGGACGGATGGCGATAGTTCCAGTTAAGCCCGATGGCCTGGGCGAGCTTCTGCGTCACCTCCCAGTCAGCATAGCCGTTCTTCGGCCGCATCACACGACGAACGCGGTTGATCCGCCGCTCGGCATTGGTGAAGGTGCCGTCCTTTTCGAGGAAGGTCGAGCCCGGCAGGAAGACGTGGGCGTAGTTGGCCGTTTCGTTGAGGAACAGGTCGTGCACAACGACGCACTCCATCGCCGCAAGGCCGGCAGCGACATGCTTGGTGTCCGGATCCGACTGCAGGATATCCTCGCCCTGGATGTAGAGCGCCTTGAAGGTCCCGTCGACGGCGGCATCGAGCATGTTCGGGATGCGCAGACCCGGCTCGTTGTTGAGCGTCACGCCCCAGAGCTTCTCGAAGACGTCGCGCGTCGCATCGTCGGAGATGTGCCTGTAGCCCGGCAGTTCATGCGGGAAGGACCCCATGTCGCAGGAGCCCTGCACGTTGTTCTGGCCGCGCAGCGGATTGACGCCGACACCGGGCCGGCCGATGTTGCCGGTGACCATGGCGAGGTTGGCGATCGCCATGACAGTGGTCGAGCCCTGGCTGTGCTCGGTGACGCCAAGGCCGTAGTAGATGCCGCCGTTGCCGCCGGTGGCGTATAGGCGCGCCGCGCCGCGCACGAGGTCCGCCGGAACGCCGGTATAAGCTTCGATCGCTTCCGGGCTGTGGTAGGGCTCGGCGACGAATGCGGCCCAGTCCTCGTATTCCGACCAGTCGCAGCGCTCGCGGATGAAAGCTTCGTTGGCGAGGCTTTCGGTGACAATCACGTGTGCCATCGCCGTCAGAATGGCGACGTTGGTGCCAGGCTTCAGCGGCAGATGGTAGGACGCCTCGACGTGAGCAGAGCGGACGAGATCGATCCGGCGCGGATCGATGACGATCAGCTTTGCCCCTTCACGCAGCCGCTTCTTCAGCCGCGAGGCGAAGACCGGGTGTCCGTCGGTCGGGTTGGCGCCGATGATGACCGCGATGTCGGTATGCTCGACGCTGTCGAAATCCTGCGTGCCTGCCGAGGTGCCGAAGGTCTGGTTGAGGCCGTAGCCGGTCGGCGAGTGGCAGACGCGGGCGCAGGTGTCGACATTGTTGTTGCCGAAGCCGGCGCGAACCAGCTTCTGCACCAGATAGGTCTCCTCATTGGTGCAGCGCGACGAGGTGATACCGCCGACCGAATCGCGCCCGTACTGATACTGGATACGGCGGAACTCGGAGGCGACATGCGCAAACGCCTCTTCCCAGGTGACCTCGCGCCAGGGATCGGTGATCTTCTCGCGAATCATCGGATTGAGGATGCGGTCCTTGTGGCTCGAATAGCCGTAGGCGAAACGCCCCTTGACGCAGGAATGGCCGCGGTTCGCCTGGCCGTCCTTCCACGGCACCATCCGCACCAGTTCCTCGCCACGCATTTCCGCTTTGAAGGAGCAGCCGACGCCGCAATAGGCGCAGGTGGTGACCACCGAATGTTCAGGCTGGCCGATCTCGATCACCGATTTTTCGGTGAGCGTCGCCGTCGGGCAGGCCTGCACGCAGGCGCCGCAGGAGACGCATTCTGATGAAACGAAATCCTCGTTCATCCCCGCCGAAACCTTGGAGTCGAAGCCGCGCCCGCCAATCGTTAGCGCGAACGTGCCCTGCACCTCCTCGCAGGCGCGAACACAGCGCGAGCAGACGATGCATTTCGCCGGATCAAAGGTGAAATAAGGATTGGATTCGTCCTTCGGCGCCCATTTGAGATTGATCTCGCCGCCGTTGCTGCGTGCCTTGACGTGGTTGGAACCGTCGTAGCCATAACGCACATCGCGCAGGCCAACGGCGCCGGCCATGTCCTGCAGCTCGCAATCGCCATTGGCCGCGCATGTAAGGCAGTCGAGCGGGTGGTCGGAGATATAGAGCTCCATCACGCCGCGACGCACATCCTTGAGTCTCTGGGTCTGCGTCGAGACGCTGATGCCCGGCGCCACCGGCGTCGTGCACGAAGCCGGCATGCCAGCGCGTCCCTCGATCTCGACGAGACAGAGGCGGCAAGACCCGAAGGCGTCCATCATGTCCGAAGCGCAGAGCTTGGGTACCTCGATGCCCGCTTCCATCGCCGCGCGCATAATCGAGGTGCCCTCCGGTACGGTGATCTCACGACCGTCAATGGTGAGCGTCACCTGCTTTTCGGATTTGGAAGCCGGCGTGCCGTAGTCGATTTCATGAATGAGAGACATTTAGGCCTCCTGGGAAATTGCGTTCAGGGAGGGGATATAGGCGGCCACGTTCATTCCGCCGCCTCCCTCACCGGCGCCGGCTCAAAATCCTCCGGGAAATGCGTCATCGCACTCATCACCGGATAGGGTGTGAAGCCGCCAAGCGCACAGAGCGAGCCGAACTTCATCGTGTTGCAGAGATCGGCTAGCAACTCGCGGTTCTTCTCAGGCTCGATGCCGGCCGCGATTTTGTCCGCGACCTCGACGCCGCGTGTCGAGCCGATGCGGCACGGCGTACACTTGCCGCAGCTTTCGACCGCACAGAACTCCATGGCAAAGCGCGCCTGCTTCAGCATGTCGGCCGTGTCGTCGAAGATAACGATGCCGGCATGGCCGATCAGGCCGTCCTTGGCCGCGAAGGCTTCGTAGTCGAACGGAGTGTCGAACAGTGCCCGCGGGAAATAGGCGCCAAGCGGGCCGCCCACTTGCACCGCCTTGACCGGTCGGCCACTTGCCGTGCCGCCGCCGATCTCGTCGACGATCTCGCCGAGCGTCAGGCCGAAAGCGGTCTCGTAGAGCCCGCTATGCTTGACGTTGCCGGCGATCTGGATCGGGATGGTGCCGCGCGACCGCCCCATGCCGAAATCGCGGTAGTAGGCTGCCCCTTTGTCCAGAATGGTCGGCACGGAGGCCAGCGAGATGACGTTATTGATGACGGTCGGACAGTCGAATAGCCCCTTGTGCGCCGGAAGGGGCGGCTTGGCGCGAACGATACCGCGCTTGCCTTCGAGGCTGTTGAGCAGCGAGGTCTCCTCGCCGCAAACATAGGCGCCGGCACCGGTCCTGACCTCCATGTCGAAGGAGTGGGCGGAACCGAGTACCGAGGTGCCAAGCACGCCAGCGGCGCGGGCGATCTCGATCGCCTCCGTCATGACGGCGATTGCATGCGGATATTCGGAACGCGTGTAGACATAGCCCTTGGTGGAGCCGGTCGCAACGCCGGCGATCGCCATGCCCTCGATCAGCACGAAGGGATCGCCTTCCATGATCATCCGGTCGGCGAAGGTGCCGCTGTCGCCTTCGTCGGCGTTGCAGACGATGTATTTGCGCGCACCAGCCGCGTCAAGAACCGTTTTCCACTTGATGCCGGTCGGGAAGCCGGCGCCGCCGCGCCCGCGAAGTCCGCTCTCGGTCACTTCCGCAACAATGGCCGCAGGCTGCATGGCCACAGCTTTTTCGAGACCACGCAAGCCGCCATGGGCGCGGTAGTCGTCGAGCGACAGCGGATCGATCACGCCGCAGCGGGCGAAGGTCAGCCGCGTTTGCTGCTTGAGGAACGGAATCTCCTCTGTCTTCCCGAGTGAGAGCGGGTGGGCACCGCCAGAGAGCAGCCCGGCATCCAGAAGCGACGCAACGTCACTCGCTTTCACCGGCCCGTAGCCAATGCGGCCTTCGGCGGTTTCGACTTCGACCAGCGGTTCCAGCCAATGCATGCCGCGCGAACCATTGCGGACGACGACCGCGTCGAGCCCGCGTGCCGCGATTTCTTCAGCCATCGCTGTGGCGACGCGTTCGGCACCCAGCGCAAGTGCGGCGGCATCCCGCGGAATGTAGATCTTCACGGTCATCGGCGTGCCTCCGCGACCAGCGCTTCAAGCTCTGCGTCGTCGACCCGCCCCCGCACCTCGCCGTCGAGCATTGCGGACGGCGAGCAGGAACAGAGCCCGAGACAATAGACCGGCTCAAGCGTCACCGCGCCGTCCGGCGTCGTTTCATGGAAATCAATGCCGAGCAGCGCCTTGGCGCGTTCGGCTAGCCGGTCCCCGCCCATGGACTGGCAGGCTTCCGCGCGACAGAGCTTCAGCACATGCCGCCCGGCCGGATGCTCGCGGAAATCGTGATAGAATGTGACGACGCCGTAGACCTCGGCGCGCGACAAGTTGAGCTCGCGCGCAATCACCGGCAGGCATTCCTCGGGCACATAGCCGAATTCGTCCTGGATATCGTGCAGGATCGGAAGAAGCGGACCTTCGAGTCCCTTGAATTCACCGACAATCGCGAGCGTTCGCTCAGCCACATCTGCGCGCGGCAGCTGAATATTCACCCGAAGAGCCCTCCCGGCTCGTGAGCGCCGCGATCAGGCCCTCCGCCCGACCGTTGAAGCGCCGAATGTTTTAATCTCGGCAAAGACCAGAGCCTCGTCTCTGCCCCTTAAGCTTCGCGCTTAAGGCCGGAAGGGTCAATAATGCTGTTCCGTTGATCGATAGAAAAACCCTATCGATGTGGAGCCTAAGAGAGATGCGAAGCGGCTTTCTGCGCGCATCCCGCATCAACTTATTGAAATTGATCGCGTTCAGGGTCATGAACGTGATCCAGGGCCTTGTTGCGCTCGCCCAGAATACGGGCTTCGTGCAGGAGCGCGGAGACAAGCGGCGTGAAGGGCTCGCGGTAGGTGGCGACCAGACCGACCGTGTGATGGACATCCGGATCGACGATCGGGATCATACGGATGTCCTCGTGAAAGCCGAATGATTTCGCAACGTTATAGGGCATGATGCTCGCCCATCGGCCCGTGCGCACGTGAGAGAAAAGAACTATCATCGAATTCGATTCGAGTGTCGGGCTAGGAATCGCGCCGGCTTCGGCAAAATGCTGATTGATGATACGGCGGTTCTGCATGTCGGCAGTCAATAGACAAAGCCGAACGCTGCTGACTTCCTTCCAGGTCACGCTTTTGCGATCCGACAGCGGTGTGCCGGAGGCAGTAACCAGATGATATTGCTCGATTTGCAGCGGCACGGTGGTCACGCGGCCGAGCGGCTCGTTCTCCAGATAGGTCAAGCCTGCGTCGATCTCGAGGTTTTCCAGAAGCGTCAGGATCTGCAGCGACGTCGTCGATAGCACGGAAAACGTCACATCCGGATGCTTTTCCTGGAACGGCGCGGTGATCAACGGGACCATGGCAAGCGTCGTCGGGATGGCAGCCAGCCGGATATGCCCGGACAGGCCTTTACGTGCCGCTCGCATCTCCTCGCGCATGGTGCGGGTGTCACTGACGATCCGCCGCGCCCACTCGAGCACCCGCTGACCCTCGGGCGTCAGCCCCTGGTAACGCGATCCGCGGTTGACGAGCATGACGCCGAGCTGGTCCTCGAGCTGGCGGATCGCCGCCGACAACGTCGGCTGCGTGACGCCGCACTCCTCCGCCGCCCGGCCGAAATGCCGTTGGCGGGCAAGTGCGAGGAAGAACTCCAGCTTATCGATCATGCCTGGCCTTTAGAGTGGAGATTGGTTTGCCCTCACCCTAGCCCTGTCCCGTCGAGCCAGGGAGAAGGCGCCGGCAGGCGGATGAAGGGCAGAAAACCGGCATAGCTTCCCGTGACCTAACAGATAAGTTGGCCCCCATTCACCTCGAGCACCTGACCGGTGATATAGCCCGAAAGCGCATGCGACGCGAGGAAGAGATAGGCCGGCGCGCAATCCTCGGCGGAGCCGAGCCGGCCGAGCGGGATTGTCTTTCGCGTTGCCTCCAGTTTCTCCGGCGACGAATAGCGCTCGTGGAAATCGGTCGCGATCGTTCCCGGCGATACACAGTTGACGCGGATGCCCTCCGGCGCCAGCTCGCGCGCCAGCGCCTTCGAATAGGTGGCGACAAAGGCTTTGGTGGCGGAATAAATCGACGAGCCGGCGCTGCCGCCGGTCGAAGCCGAAATAGAGACGGTGTTGACGATCGCAGGATGGGTTCCCTTGCGCAGCAGCGGCAACATCGCCCGCGTCATCTCGACGACTGACGTCTGATTGAGTTGCACGACGGTGCGATAGTCTTCGTCGGTCAGGTCGGCGGCAGGGAAGCGCCCGACCATCGTGCCGGCATTGTTGATGAGGACATCGACCCTGTCGAACCGCCCCCGGACAGCATCCGCCAGGCTTTCGACACCGCCAGCGACGAGAAAATCGGCAGCGCAAAGAAATGCCCTGCCCTCGCTTGCGGCCAATTCCAGAAAATCGTGACGCTCGCGTGCGACCGTCCTGCCCATGTGGACGAGGACATGCGCGCCGCAATCGAGAAATTGCCGCGCAACCTCCAGCCCGATGCCGCGGCTACCCCCGGTCACCACCACGTTCATGCCCTTGAACAAGGCCGGATGAAACATGCCTTTTTCCCCTCTGACCCACGATCTCGGTCCGGATCACAAGCGCCGATCAACAGTGATAAATTTGGAGCAGAATGCGGGAGAAAAAAGCACCCAACATCTTCTCTCCTGCCCCTGACAGACCAACAAGCTCGCCTATCCACCGCCGGATTGCAACATGGGCGCGTCAGCGGCTGCCGCGAAACCAGCATCATGCAAAACGCCGATTTCTGAAATTGCAAGGCTTTCGTTTTTGCATATTATGAAAAAAACCGAAAACGAGGGAGCGAAATGTATCTGAGTGGGCGGCAAGCAGAAATCCTGGAGCTGGCAAAAACCGAGGGGCGCGTTCTGGTCGAGGAGCTTGCCCAACGCTTTTCCGTGACTCCGCAAACGATCCGCAAGGATCTGAATGACCTCTGCGATGCAAGGGTGCTGAACCGCATCCACGGCGGGGCTATCTTCCCGAGCGGCAAGGAAAATGTCAAATACGACGCGCGCCGCCAGATCGCCGCGACCGAAAAGCAGGCGATCGGCCGTGCCGCCGCCGCGCTTATCCCCGACAATGCCTCGCTCTTCATCAATATCGGCACTACCACCGAGGCGGTGGGAGAAGCGCTGCTCGACCACAAGGAGTTGATGGTCATCACCAACAACATCAATGTTGCCAACAGGTTGCGCGTATTCCCCTCGATCGAGGTGGTGATCGCGGGCGGTGTCGTGCGCGGTTCCGATGGCGGCATCGTCGGGGAAGCCGCCGTCGATTTCATCAAGCAGTTCAAGGTGGATTTCGCCGTCATCGGAGCCTCGGCGATCGACCACGATGGCGCATTGCTTGATTTCGATTACCGGGAAGTGAAAGTCGCCCAGGCAATCATCGCAAATGCCCGGCATGTCATTCTCGTTTCGGATTCCACGAAATTCGAACGAACCGCGCCGGTTAGGATCGGCCACATCTCGCAGGTCCAGACTTTTATCACCGACCGCTGCATCGTTGAAAACGTTCGGAAAATTTGTGCGGAACAGGACGTCCGGCTGATCGAGACCGACGCCTGATCGTGCACGCGTCGTGGGCGCCCGGCTTCGCGGAAACATTCGTTTGACATTCGATATTTTTTCGTTTTAACTGGTTTCACTTTCGCAGCCGCATCAATTTGTGCATTGCGAAATGCGGAGGGGAAATACAGTGTCAGAGCAGACGATCTTCGACGTCTTCGTCGTAGGCGGTGGCATCAACGGATGCGGCATTGCACGCGATGCGGTCGGTCGGGGTTATTCCGTTGCGCTGGCCGAAATGAAGGACTTCGCTTCCGGCACATCGTCCGGCTCCACCAAGCTTATCCACGGCGGCCTGCGCTATCTTGAATATTACGAGTTCCGCCTGGTCCGCGAGGCACTGATGGAGCGCGAGATCTTGTGGGCGATGGCGCCGCACGTGATCTGGCCGATGCGCTTCGTGCTGCCCTTCCAGAAGGGCGGAATGCGCCCCGCCTGGCTTATCCGCCTCGGCCTGTTTCTCTATGATCATATCGGCGGCCGTAAGCTGCTGCCGCCGACACGCACGCTGGACATGACCCGCGACCCGGCGGGACTGCCGCTGAAGCGGCTTTTCACCAAGGCATTCGAATATTCCGACGGCTGGGTCAACGATGCGCGGCTCGTGGTGCTTAACGCTCGCGATGCGGCCGATCGCGGCGCGCTGGTCATGCCGCGCACCAGAGTCGTCTCCGCACGCCGCAACGATGGACACTGGGGAATCGAAACAGAAAATATGGTGACGGGCGCACGCGCGACCCTGCGCGCCCGCATGCTCGTCAACGCCACCGGTCCCTGGGTGGATCGGGTACTCGCGGATGCCATCGGCAAGAACGACGTGCATAACGTCCGCCTCGTGCAGGGCAGCCATATCGTCGTGAAAAAGAAGTTCGATGATCCGCGCGCCTATTTCTTCCAGAACCCCGACGGGCGAATCATCTTCGCGATTCCTTACGAGAACGATTTCACCCTGATCGGAACGACGGACCACGATTTCGAAGGCAACCCGGCGGAGGCGCACATCAATGACGCCGAGATCGACTACCTTTGCAAGGCGGCGAGCGAGTACTTCACGGACCCGGTAACGCGCGACGACATCGTCTGGACCTATTCGGCAGTACGTCCGCTGTTTGACGACGGCGCCAGCAAGGCGCAGGAGGCGACCCGCGATTACGTGCTGCGCCTCGACGGCCAGAACGGCCAGGCGCCCCTGCTGAACGTCTTCGGGGGGAAGCTGACAACCTATCGGCGGCTTAGCGAGTCCGCGCTGGAAAAAATCGGTGAGGCGATTGGGGTCAAGGGCCGGAAATGGACCGCCGAATCGAGTCTGCCGGGTGGCGATTTTCCCGCTACCGGCTACGATGCCGAAGTCGCCAGCCTTAAGGCGCGCTACCCTTTTCTCGCCAGTTCACACGCGCGCCGCCTCGTGCGGCTCTACGGCACACGGGCGGCCCGGCTTCTCGGCAAGGCGGCGAGCGAAGCCGATCTCGGGAGGCGTTTCGGAGCAGACCTCTACGAAATCGAAGTCAATTGGCTGATCGAGCAGGAATGGGCGCGGCGCGCGGAGGACGTGCTGTGGCGCCGCACGAAACTGGGACTAAAGCTCTCGCCAGCGGAGGCCGCGGAGCTGGAGGAATATATGCAGGGTGCGGCCAACGCTGCCGCCTAGATCACGATATGAGGGCGGAAGGCAGAAACCCTTCCTCATACCGCTATGAGACCCTGCAATGAGACTGCCGATGGCTGGGTGGAACACCGGAGAATGCAATGCTTGAAATGAAGAATATATCCAAGGTCGTAGGCGGGGAGACGCACATCCACCCGACCGACCTTGTGCTGGAGAGGGGGTCGCTCAACGTGCTGCTCGGCCCCACCCTCTCCGGCAAAACGTCGCTGATGCGGCTGATGGCCGGTCTCGACAAGCCAGCCTCCGGTTCGATCCATTTCGACGGCGCCGACGTCACCGGCCTGCCAGTGCAGCAGCGCTCTGTCGCCATGGTCTACCAGCAGTTCATCAACTACCCGGCGATGACGGTCTACGATAACATCGCCTCGCCCATGCGTATCAAGGGCGCCGATAGCGCAACCGTCGATCGGGAAGTGCGCAAGGCGGCCGAACTCCTGAAGCTCACCCCTTATCTCGACCGCACGCCCTTGAATCTTTCCGGCGGCCAGCAGCAGCGCACCGCGCTTGCGCGCGCGATCGTCAAGAATGCCGATCTGGTGCTGCTCGACGAACCGCTCGCCAATCTCGACTACAAGCTTCGCGAGGAACTGCGCGAGGAATTGCCGAAGATCTTCGCCGCCTCCGGCGCGATCTTCGTTTATGCGACGACGGAACCGTCCGAGGCCTTGCTGCTCGGCGGCAATACCGCAACATTGAGCGAAGGCCGCATCACCCAGTTCGGTCGCACGATCGACGTCTATCGCCGCCCGATCGATATCGTCACCGCGCGCACCTTTGCCGATCCGCCGCTGAACACGATCGAGCTCGTGAAAACGGGAGCGGATTTTACGCTCGACGGAAAGCCCGTGCTTACCGTGCCGGCCCACCTTTCGGCCGTTCCCGACGGTCTCTGCACCGTCGCCTTTCAGCCGCACCACCTTTCTTTCGATCCGCCAAACGGCAGCGGCAATGCGCTTACCGTCAAGACGGCGATTTCCGAGATCGCCGGGTCGGAGAGCTTCATTCACGTCGGTTTTGCCGGCGCGCGCTGGGTCATGCTCGCGCCTGGCATTCACGACATCGAACCGGACGCGGTTCTTCAGGTCTTTGTCGATATACGCCACCTGATGGTCTTCGGGCCGGACGGTCGCGCGATCGGCGGCGCGGCCTGAGGCGGCGCTGGGAGGAGAAAATGGCAAGAATCAACCTTGAACATATCCGCCACGCTTACGGCGCCAAGCCCAAGTCGGAAGCGGACTACGCCCTGAGGGAAGTGCATCACGAGTGGAACGACGGCGGTGCCTATGCGCTGCTCGGTCCTTCGGGATGCGGCAAGACGACGCTTCTCAACATCATTTCCGGCCTCATCAATCCCTCCGAGGGCCGCATTCTCTTCGACGGCCACGACGTCACCCATTTCTCCACCCAGGAACGCAACATCGCCCAGGTGTTCCAGTTCCCTGTCATCTACGACACGATGACGGTTTACGACAATCTCGCCTTCCCGCTTCGCAACCGGCACGTGCCGGAGGCGGAAGTGGACCGCCGCGTCAAGGAGATCATCGAGATGACCGGTCTCGGCGGCTGGGCGAAGAAGACTGCTCGCGGATTGACTGCCGACCAGAAGCAGAAGATCTCGCTCGGCCGCGGCCTCGTCCGCTCGGATGTCAGCGCCATCCTCTTCGACGAACCGCTGACCGTGATCGACCCGGAAATGAAGTGGGTCTTGCGCTCGCAGATCAAGCGGCTGCACAGGCAGTTCGGCTTCACCATGGTCTACGTAACGCACGACCAGACCGAGGCACTGACCTTCGCCGACAAGGTCGTGGTCATGTATGACGGCCAGATCGTCCAGATCGGCACGCCGGCCGAGCTTTTCGAACGGCCGCGACACACCTTCGTCGGCTATTTCATCGGCTCGCCCGGCATGAACGTGCTGCCGGCGAAGATCGCCGGCAACACGGCCGCGATCGGTAGCGAGAGCATCGCGCTCAATTTCCTGCCGAAGATCAAGTCCGACGCCAAGACCGAACTCGGCATCCGCCCGGAGTTCGTTTCGCTCGGTCGCGAAGGCATGCCGATCGCGATCACCAAGGTCGAGGACATCGGCCGCCACAAGATCGTTCGCGCACGTTTTGCCGACCTGCCGATCTCGATCATCGTCGACGAGGACGGCGAAATTCCCGCCGACCCGCGTGTCACCTTCGATCCAAAGGCGATCAATATCTACGCCGATTCCTGGCGCGTCGGTGAGGAGGTTTGAGCCATGGAAAAAACCTGGAACAACAAGGCCTGGTTCATGGTCCTGCCGGTGCTGGTGCTCGTCGCCTTCTCCGCCGTGATCCCGCTGATGACTGTCGTCAACTATTCGGTGCAGGACACCTTCGGCAATAACGAGTTCTTCTGGGCCGGGACCGACTGGTTCGTGGAAACGCTCGAATCCGCCCGCTTCTGGGATGCGCTGATCCGCAACCTGATCTTCTCGGCGATCATCCTGACGATCCAGATTCCGCTCGGCATCGTGATCGCACTCAACATGCCGAAGAAGGGCATCGGCGTTCCAATCTGCCTGGTTCTGATGGCGCTGCCGCTGCTCATTCCATGGAACGTCGTCGGCACCATCTGGCAGGTCTTCGGCCGCGTCGACATCGGTCTTCTCGGACGCACCCTCGCATCGCTCGGCATCAACTACAACTATGTGCAGAACCCGCTCGATGCCTGGATCACGCTGATCGTCATGGACGTCTGGCACTGGACGAGCCTCGTCGTGCTCCTCTGCTATGCCGGCCTCGTCTCGATCCCGGACGCCTACTACCAGGCGGCCAAGATCGACGGCGCCTCGCGCTGGTCCGTCTTCCGCTACATTCAGCTTCCAAAGATGAAGCGCGTCCTCCTGATCGCCTTCCTGCTGCGCTTCATGGACAGTTTCATGATCTACACGGAGCCTTTCGTCGTCACCGGCGGCGGTCCGGGCAATTCGACGACCTTCCTGTCGATCGATCTCGTCAAGATGGCGATCGGCCAGTTCGATCTCGGCCCGGCCGCAGCTCTCTCGATCATCTACTTCCTCATCATCCTGCTGCTTTCGTGGATCTTCTACACGGTAATGACCACCAGTGATGCGCAAGGCTGAGAAGGGAGGGAGGACATTATGAAGACTCAAACGCAACCACTGTCGCAACGCCTCTCCTGGCTGGTCCCGACGATCTACATCGTGTTCCTGCTCCTGCCGATCTATTGGCTGGTCAATATGAGCTTCAAGGAGACGGGCGAGATTCTCAGCACGTTCTCGCTCTGGCCGCAGAACCCGACGCTCCGGAACTACCGGGTTATCTTCACCGACCCCTCATGGTACAACGGCTACATCAACTCGATCACCTACGTCGTGATGAACACAGTGATCTCTGTGACGGTGGCGCTGCCTGCGGCCTACGCCTTTTCGCGCTACCGCTTCCTCGGCGACAAGCACCTGTTCTTCTGGCTGCTGACGAACCGGATGGCGCCGCCGGCGGTATTCGCGCTGCCCTTCTTCCAGCTTTATTCCGCCTTCGGTCTCATCGACACGCATATCGCGGTCGCCATCGCGCACTGCCTGTTCAACGTGCCGCTGGCAGTCTGGATTCTCGAAGGCTTCATGTCGGGAGTGCCGAAGGAGATCGACGAGACGGCCTATATCGACGGTTATTCCTTCCCGCGCTTTTTCGTAAAAATCTTCGTGCCGCTGATCGCATCCGGCATCGGCGTCGCCGCCTTCTTCTGCTTCATGTTCTCGTGGGTCGAACTCCTGATTGCCCGCACGCTCACGACCACCGATGCCAAGCCTATCGCGGCCACCATGACCCGCACCGTCTCGGCATCCGGTCTCGACTGGGGCGTGCTCGCCGCCGCCGGTGTGCTGACAATCATCCCCGGTGCGCTCGTGATCTATTTCGTTCGCAACTACATCGCCAAGGGCTTCGCCCTGGGGAGGGTCTGATGGAAACCATCGCCACGCGCAAGAATCGCTGGCCCGTCGCACTTGTCGCCGTGCTTGTCGTCTATGTCGTAGCTGCGGGCCTGCTCGTTTCCGTCCTGCCGGTCAAGGACGGCGAGCGCGACTGGTTCGCCCCGCTGATCCCCGGCGGCTGGATGGCCTGGTCCTTCCCGACCGCCATGTTCTTTCTGACGATCTTCGCGCTGCTGTCGCTGATGGCCGTCTGGGAATATGCCCGACCCGGAGGCAATCCGCGCGTCGGTGTCCTGCGCTTCGAAACGACGCGCGGCGACCGGCTCTTCGTCTCGCTGCTCGGATCCGCCTTCATTCATCTCGGCTGGCTGGGGCTCGTCGGCACAAACCTCTGGTGGGCGGTCGCGCTCTCGGTGGTCTATGCCATCGGCGTCTTCCGCTATGTCTGAGAACGAAATGAGGGGCGCATCGACGGCGCGCCCCTCGAAACCTGCAATGAACTGCAATCGCAAAACCCAAGGGAGGAAATTATGCGACGGCATCTTCTAACGACGACGGCAGCAATGCTGCTGGCTCTCACCGGCTCGGCCTATGCCGGCATGGACGAGGCAAAGGCATTCCTGGACAAAGAAATCGGCGACCTCTCGTCGCTCGATCGCGCCGCCCAGGAAGCGGAAATGCAGTGGTTCGTCGATGCGGCCAAGCCCTTTGCCGGCATGGAAATCAAGGTCGTCTCCGAAACCATCACGACGCATGAATACGAATCGAAGACCCTCGCCAAAGCGTTCTCCGACATCACCGGCATCAAGATCACCCACGACCTGATCGGCGAAGGCGATGTCGTCGAAAAGCTGCAGACGCAGATGCAGTCGGGCGAAAACGTCTATGATGCCTACATCAACGACTCCGATCTGATTGGCACGCATTGGCGCTACCAGCAGGCGCGCAGCCTGACCGACTTCATGGCGAACGAGGGCAAGGACGTCACCAACCCCAACCTCGACATCGACGATTTCATCGGCAAGTCCTTCACCACCGCTCCAGACGGCAAGCTCTACCAGCTTCCCGACCAGCAGTTCGCGAACCTCTACTGGTTCCGCTACGACTGGTTCAACGATCCGAAGATCCAGGAGGAGTTCAAGGCCAAGTACGGTTACGACCTCGGCGTTCCGGTCAACTGGTCGGCCTATGAGGACATTGCCGAGTTCTTCACCGGCCGCGAGATCGACGGCAAGAAGGTTTACGGCCACATGGATTACGGCAAGAAGGACCCGTCGCTCGGTTGGCGATTCACCGACGCTTGGCTGTCGATGGCCGGCAACGGCGACAAGGGCATCCCGAACGGCAAGCCGGTCGACGAGTGGGGCATCAGGGTCGACGAGAATTCGCGTCCCGTCGGATCCTGCGTCGCACGCGGCGGTGACACCAACGGTCCGGCTGCGGTCTATTCCATCCAGAAGTATCTCGACTGGATGAAGGCCTATGCTCCGGCGGCTGCTCAGGGCATGACCTTCTCGGAATCCGGCCCGGTTCCGTCGCAGGGTGAGATTGCCCAGCAGATATTCACCTACACGGCGTTCACCGCGGACTTCGTGAAGGAAGGCCTGCCGGTCGTGAACGCGGACGGCACGCCGAAGTGGCGTTTTGCCCCGAGCCCGCACGGCGTCTATTGGAAGGACGGCATGAAGCTCGGCTATCAGGACGCCGGATCCTGGACGATCCTGAAATCCACTCCCGATGACCGCGCCAAGGCCGCCTGGCTCTACGCGCAGTTCGTGACCTCCAAGACCGTGGACGTGAAGAAGAGCCATGTCGGTCTCACCTTCATACGCCAGTCGACGCTCGATCATCCGAGCTTCACCGAGCGCGCACCGAAGCTCGGCGGCCTGGTCGAGTTCTACCGTTCGCCGGCCCGCCTGCAGTGGTCGCCGACCGGCACGAACGTGCCTGACTATCCGAAGCTGGCCCAGCTCTGGTGGCAGGCGATCGGCGACGCTTCCTCCGGTGCAAAGACCGCCCAGGAAGCCATGGACTCGCTCTGCGCCGAGCAGGAAAAGGTGCTGCAGCGCCTGGAGCGTGCCGGCGTTCAGGGCGACATCGGCCCGAAGCTGGCGGACGAGCACGACCTCGAATATTGGAACGCGGAAGCCGTCAAGGCCGGCAACCTCGCTCCGCAGTTGAAGGTCGAGAACGAGAAGGAAAAGCCGATCACCGTCAACTACGACGAACTGGTCAAGAGCTGGCAGACGAACTAAGCCTCCCAAGGCAGGTGCCGTCCGAATTATCGGGCGGCACCACGACATCTACAGCGCCGCGCGTCTAATCTGACGCGCAAACGTGCTGTAGAGCTTTGAGAATCATGCAGTAGAGATGCGGCGCCGGGGCTGGAAACAGCTCCGGCTTTCGCTTGATGAGGAAACGGGCACTCCATCCCCCGTCAGGCGGGCCGTACACTTCTTACAGCGCAAGTATCCGGAAAGAATGGATAACATAAGCGTCGAGACGATCGCCGATCGACCGTATTACCGTTGGTCAAACGAAAACTGTTTCGACTATTTCAATAAGGTAATGCCTCACTGTCGCTGCCATAGTTTGCCACCTGCCTTATGAAGAGGCGGGAATATATGCAAAGGTATTGGAGGAGATTACCTTGGCAAACAATGCAGACGAAACTGTACGACATACGCGACCGGAAGACGAGAACCTTGGCATCGGCGCCAACCTGGCCTATGGCCTGCAACATGTCCTGACGATGTATGGCGGCATCGTCGCCGTACCGCTGATCCTAGGCCAGGCGGCCGGCCTGAGTTCCAGCGAGATTGGCCTGCTAATCACCGCCTCCCTTTTCGCCGGCGGCCTCGCCACCATCCTGCAGACCATCGGTCTGCCGTTTTTCGGCAGCCGATTGCCGTTGGTCCAGGGAGTGTCGTTCTCTGGTGTTGCTACGATGATTGCCATTTCCGGCAGTGGCGGCATCGAGGCTGTGCTTGGGGCCGTCATGGCTGCATCGCTGATCGGTCTTCTGATCACGCCCGTCTTCTCGCGCATCACCCGCTTCTTTCCGCCGCTCGTCACGGGTATTGTGATCACCACCATCGGCTTGACCCTGATGCCCGTCGCCGCGCGCTGGGCCATGGGTGGCAACAGCGCCGCGCCGGACTTCGGCAGCCCGGCCAACATCCAGCTTGCGGCGGCAACGCTCGTGATCGTGCTCCTGCTCAGCAAGCTCGGCAGCGCAACGATCTCCAGGCTGTCGATCCTGATCGCGCTGATCATCGGCACGGCCATCGCCTATTTCGCCGGCATGACCGATTTCTCGAAGGTGGCCGAGGGACCATTCTTCTCCCTGCCAACGGTGTTCCATTTCGGCTATCCGACCTTCGAGATCGCAGCAGTCGTCTCGATGTTCATCGTCATCATGGTGACCTTGGTCGAGACTTCGGCGGATATCCTCGCCGTCGGCGAAATCATCGAAACGAAGGTGGATTCGCGCCGCCTCGGCGACGGGCTCAGGGCGGATATGCTGTCTAGCCTCATCGCACCCGTTTTCGGCTCCTTCACCCAGGGCGCCTTTGCCCAGAACGTCGGGCTTGTGGCCGTGACCGGCGTGAAGAGCCGCTACGTGGTGGCGACGGGCGGCTTGTTTCTTGTAGTGCTCGGTCTGCTGCCCGTCATGGGCCGCATTGTCGCGGCGGTTCCAAGCGCCGTGCTCGGCGGCGCCGGCATCGTGCTCTTCGGCACGGTCGCCGCCAGCGGCATCCGCACCCTGTCCAAGGTCGACTACAACAACAACATGAACCTGGTCATCGTCGCCACGTCCATCGGCTTCGGCATGATCCCGATCGCCTCCCCCGGCTTCTACGAGCACTTTCCGGCCTGGGTCGCGACGATCTTCCACTCCGGCATCAGCTCCGCCGCGCTGATGGCGATCAGCCTCAATCTGATCTTCAATCACCTGACGGTCGGAAACTCCGACCAGCAGTCGGTGTTCGTTGCCGGAACGGAACGGACGCTCCGATATCAGGATATCGCCCGGCTGCACGATGGCGACTATTTCCTCAACGGCAAGCTCTACGATGCAAAAGGCATTGAGGTGCCGGTGATCGCTTCGGAAGCCCACTGACCAACCACCCCCGCCGGCGGATCTGGTCGGCGACGCCTGAAATCGTCGCCGGCCAGCATGCCCAACATGCACCAATCAAGGAAGAAGAACTACATGACACAGGAACACGAAGCGCTGCGCTTACTCGACGCCCTGCTGACGACGATGGAGCGCGGAATTATCCCCGCAACGGAGGCCGGAGTGGCGGCCGGCAACAAGGTCTTCGGCGGCGCCCTGCTCAAGAAGTCGGATTTGTCGATCGTTCTCGTTGAAACAAACAACGAAACCGAGAATCCGCTCTGGCACGGCGAAGTCCACACCTTGAAACGGTTCTACGAAATGGCGGGATCGGACCGCCCCCAATCGCGCGATCTCATCTTCCTGTCGACGCACGAGCCCTGCTCGATGTGCCTCTCAGCGATCACCTGGGCAGGTTTCGACAATTTCTACTATTTCTTCAGCCACGAGGATTCGCGTGACGCCTTTTCGATCCCGCACGACCTCAGGATCCTGAAGGAGGTCTTCACGCTGGAACCCGGCGGCTACAACAGGACGAACGCTTTCTGGAAGGGCCGGTCGATTCCCGGTCTGATTGCCGGTCTTCCCGAGTCCGACCGGAGCCGGCTTCAGCAGCGCGCCGAAGCCATAAGCCGGAAATATGTAGAACTGTCCGCCACCTACCAGGCCGGCAAGAACAACAACGCCATTCCGCTGAATTAGGCGGCTTCCGCAATCAAGCCTCAGCGCGGGCGCGCCCGTTATTGAAAAGATCTCCCCCTCTGCTGCATGTTTCCTTAGATCGTAGCCGGTTTAAGGGTAAAAACATGCAGCACTTCAAAGTGCTACAGCGTCTTTGTGCGTCTAACTAAGACGCGCAGCGCTGCAGGCGAGAGCTCCCGCAGATGCATCACATTTCGATCGGGACCGAAGCGTCTATCTCTCCGACGATGCTAGAAGAGCGGTATGGATTCGCTTCAAGGAAGGACCCGATGACCGCTGCCGCCAAGACAAACATCGCCCTCGAACTCTCGCTTCTTCTCGCGCTTGCGACGCTCTGGGGCGCCTCCTACACCTTTATCAAGATCGGCGTCCAAACCATTCCACCGGTGACGCTGATTGCCGCGCGCACCCTGCTCGCCGGCGCAATTCTTCTGGCAGTGATCGGATGGCGCGGCCTTTCGTTGCCCCGCGACATGGCCACCTTGAGGCGCTTTTTGTTTCAGGCCTGCCTCAACAGCGTCTTTCCGTTCACGCTGATCGCCTGGGCCGAGCGGACGATCGACGCCGGTGTGGCGGTGATCCTCAATTCCACCACGCCGATTTTCGCCTTCCTTTTGACGGCCATGATCACCCGGCACGAACCCGTTACCGCCCGCAAATTCGTGGGCGTCATTGCGGGTGTCACCGGCATCAGTCTGATCATTGGGCTCGAAGCCTTTCGCGGCATCGGCGACCAGCTTGTCCCGCAGCTTGCCGTCGTCCTTGCAACTGTTTGCTATGCGGGCGCGGCGATCTTCGGGAAGAATTTCAAGGGGCAGGATCCGATGATACCCGCCGCAGGGTCGCTTCTCGCCGGCGCGGTCTTGCTCGTCCCGACGAGCCTGATTGTCGACCGGCCCTGGACCCTCGACCCCTCGCCGGAATCGCTGATCGCGCTCGTCTGCCTGTCGGCCTTCTCGACCGCACTCGGCTTCGTCATCTATTTCCGCCTGATCCACACGCTCGGATCCGTCGGCACGACGGCACAGGCCTACGTACGTGTTCCGATCGGCGTTGCCATCGGAGTCCTTTTCCTCGGTGAAACGCTGTCAACGACGGCGTGGATCGGCCTCTGCTGCGTTATTGCCGGCGTCGCCGCAATGACCATACCGGCGCGCCAACGCGCGGCGGCGGTCGCAGCCAAGGGGTGATCGCCGTCAGGCCTTGCGCTTCCGGCAATATAGCTCCAGCCGGTGGCGCACCAGGTCATAGCCGAGCTCGGCGGCAATCTCCGCCTGCAATTGCTCGATCTCGTCGGAGCGGAACTCGATCACGGCGCCTGTGTCGATGTCGATCAGATGGTCGTGGTGCGGGGCGTCCGCGGTCTCGAACCGAGCGGTAGCATTCTCGAAGGCATGCCGCTGCACGACCCCCTGCTGCTCCAGCGCCGACAGCGTCCGGTAGACGGTCGAGAGCGACACCGTCGCATCGATTTCCTTTGCGCGCCGGTGCAATTCGCTGGCATCGGGGTGATCTTCGGCCTCGGCCAGAATCTTAAGGATTGCAGCGCGTTGGCGGGTAACACGCACGCCGCCGTCCCGCAGGATTCCTTCCAGTTCCTCGATCCGATTCTTGCTTTGTCTCATCAGTCGACACTAGCCAAGGGGGCCCTGTTTGGAAATAGCTAGTTGCAAATGGTTCTCATTTGCATTGACTTATGCAGGTCATTCCCCTACCCATAGTACTAGTTTACATCGAAGCTGGTCCTGAGGGGTGACGAATGATCGATCGCACGAGGCGCATGATATTGGCGGCAGCCGCAGCAGTGGTTGCCTTTTCCTTCGCGACAGGCGCGGCGCTGGCCCAGGAAAAATTCAAGGCAGTCACTACGTTTACGGTCATTGCCGACATGGCGCAGAATGTCGCCGGCGATGCGGCAATCGTCGAATCGATCACCAAGCCCGGCGCGGAGATCCACAATTACCAACCGACGCCGCGCGACATCCTAAAAGCCCACGACGCCAAGCTCATCCTCTGGAACGGGCTGAACCTGGAGCTCTGGTTCGAAAAATTCTTCCAGAACTTCGACGACATTCCGGGCGTCGTCGTCTCCGAAGGGGTCGAGCCGATGGGGATCGCGGAGGGACCCTATAGCGGCAAGCCGAACCCGCATGCCTGGATGTCCCCCTCGGCAGCACTGATCTATGTCGACAACATCCGTGACGCCTTCGTGAAATTCGACCCTCAGAACGCCGAAACCTACAGGGCGAATGCCGAGGCCTATAAGCGGAAGATCGAGGCGACCATCGCGCCGATCCGGGCAGAACTCGAGAAGATCCCCGCGGAAAAGCGCTGGCTCGTGTCGAGCGAGGGTGCCTTCAGCTACCTGATCCGCGACTTCGACATGAGAGAGCTTTACCTCTGGCCGATCAATGCCGATCAGCAGGGCACACCGCAACAGGTGCGCAAGGTCATCGACGCGGTGCGTGCCAACAATATTCCGGTGGTCTTTTCCGAGAGCACCATCTCGCCGGATCCGGCGGAACAGGTGGCGCGGGAAACCGGCGCGAAATATGGTGGTGTACTCTACGTGGATTCCTTGAGCGAAGCCGATGGTCCGGTGCCGACTTACATCGATCTCCTGCGCGTCACCTCCGAAACGATCGCAAAAGGTCTTTCGCAATGAACCTTGAGGTAAAGGACCGCGCCAAGCGAGCGTCAACGGACGAGGGCGGCGGCATCCGCGTCCGCGGCGCCACCGTGACCTATCGCAACGGTCATCGGGCGCTCCGCGATGCCTCCTTCGAGATCCCCACCGGCACGATCGCAGCACTCGTCGGCGTCAACGGCAGCGGCAAGTCGACCCTGTTCAAGGCGATCATGGGCTTCGTCCGGCTGGCGCAGGGCGAAATCTCTATCCTCGGCCTTGCCGTAGCGACGGCGCTGAAGCGAAACCTCGTCGCCTATGTGCCCCAGGCCGAGGAGGTCGACTGGAACTTCCCGGTTCTCGTCGAGGACGTGGTGATGATGGGCCGCTATGGCCACATGAACATGCTTCGGATTCCGAAGAAAGCGGATCATGACGCGGTCGAGGCCGCACTGGCGCGTGTCGGCATGAGCGACTTCCGCAAGCGCCAGATCGGCGAGCTTTCCGGAGGCCAGAAGAAGCGGGTGTTCCTCGCTCGAGCCCTAGCCCAGGACGGCCGCGTCATCCTGCTCGACGAGCCCTTCACCGGCGTGGACGTCAAGACCGAGGACGCGATCATCCGTCTGCTGATCGCCTTGCGCGACGAGGGACGGGTCATGCTCGTCTCCACCCACAATCTCGGCAGCGTGCCGGAGTTCTGCGACCGCACCGTGCTTCTGAAGAACACGGTGCTCGCCTACGGGCCGACGGCAACAACATTTACCCGCGAAAACCTCGAACTCGCCTTCGGCGGCGTGCTGCGTCATTTCGTGCTCGGCGGCGAGAATCTGCACGACGACGCCGACCCGCGCCAGCTTGCCGTCATCAGCGACGACGAGCGCCCGCTCGTCATGTATGGCGCGCAGGGGCGGATGGTGACGCAGCCGGCGAAGCCCGAATCCGAGACGGACACCGAATGATCGCCACCCTCGTCGAGCCGTTCACATATGGTTACATGCTGAACGCCATGTGGGTCAGCGCACTAGTTGGCGCGGTCTGCGCCTTCCTATCGGCCTATCTCATGCTCAAAGGCTGGTCGCTGATCGGCGACGCACTTTCCCACTCGATCGTGCCCGGCGTCGCCGGTGCCTACATGCTGGGCCTTCCTTTTTCGCTCGGCGCCTTCTTTTCCGGTGCGCTTGCCGCAGCCGCCATGCTGTTTCTGAACCAACGCACGCGGCTGAAGGAGGACACGATTATCGGACTGATCTTCACGTCTTTCTTCGGGCTCGGCCTCTTCATGGTGTCGCTGTCGCCAACTTCGGTAAACATCCAAACGATCGTGCTCGGCAACATCCTCGCCATCACGCCGGCCGACACGCTGCAGCTCGCGATCATCGGCGTCGTCTCGCTGGCTATCCTCTTCGCGAAGTGGAAGGACCTGATGGTGACCTTCTTCGACGAGAGTCACGCCCGCTCGATCGGCATCAGAACGACCTTTCTCAAGGTGTTGTTCTTCACGCTGCTCTCGGCCTCTACGGTCGCCGCTCTTCAGACCGTCGGCGCCTTTCTCGTCATCGCCATGGTCGTAACGCCAGGGGCGACCGCCTATTTGCTCACCGACCGCTTCCCGAAGCTGATTGCGATCAGCATCGCCATCGGCGCACTGACAAGCTTTTTCGGAGCCTATGCGAGCTATTTCCTCGACGGCGCGACCGGCGGGATCATCATCGTGCTGCAAACGCTGATCTTTCTGCTCGCCTTCGTCTTCGCGCCGAAGCATGGACTGATCGCCGCCCGACGACGCAGCTCGGAAGCACTGGAGGTCACACGATGATCTCGCTCGATATGCTTCTCGCCGTCTTCGAGTTCGAGTTCATGCGCAACGCCCTGCTGATCTCGGTCCTCGTCGCGATCCCGACGGCAATGCTCTCCTGCTTCCTCGTCCTCAAGGGCTGGTCGCTGATGGGCGATGCGATCTCGCATGCGGTCTTTCCCGGCGTCGTCATCTCTTACATCGTGGGCCTGCCGTTCGCCGTTGGCGCCTTTGCCGCCGGCATGTGTTGCGCGTTGCTGACCGGCTATCTCAAGGAAAACAGCCGCATCAAGCAGGATACGGTGATGGGCATCGTCTTTTCCGGCATGTTCGGCTTCGGCCTTGTGCTCTACACCAAGATCCAGAGCGACGTGCACCTCGACCACATTCTGTTCGGCGACATGCTCGGCATCGGCTGGGGCGACATCCTGGAGACGGGCATCATTGCGCTCGTTGCCGCCGGTGTCCTCGGTCTCAAGTGGCGCGACCTGCTGCTGCACGCTTTTGACCCTGCCCAGGCACGCGCCGTCGGTCTGCCGGTGCGATGGCTGCACTACGGTCTGCTCGCGATCCTCTCGCTCACGATCGTCGGCGCGCTGAAGGCTGTCGGGTTGATCCTGGCGATCGCGATGCTCATCGCACCCGGCGCGATCGCCTTCCTGCTGACGCGCACGTTCGGCGGCATGCTGATCGTCGCGGTGCTCGTCGCCGCCGTCGCCTCGTTTGCTGGGGTCTACCTGTCCTTTTTCATCGACAGCGCTCCAGCCCCGACCATCGTAATGCTGATGACGGTGATCTTTCTCGCCGCCTTCGCCTATTCCACCTGGAGGACGGCACGCCTGGCGAACTCGTTGAATTCAGACTATCAGCGCTCCCATGACTAATATCCGCGCCGAACACCTTGGGGCGGAATCGCCTGATCTATCTCCAGTAGGCGCTCGTGACGTTCATTTCTGCGCCAAAGGTTTCGCGTCGCCCAAGAACGGTGCAAGCTGACGAGCAAGCTCTTCACTCAAAGTGCGCATGTAAGTCGCCGTTACGTGATGCGTGTCGTAATAGACCTGCACATTGCCAATGACCGCAGGGCACATTTCTGCGGTGCAGAAATAATCGGAAAAATCCAGGAAATGCAGGTTTTCCTTGAAGGACACCGTGCGCGTCGGACTGATCGGAGCGAGCACCGAATCCCGCTCCACAGCGCATTTCGGCGAGAAACGACCATTGATTTCCACGCACTCGGGAACGTCAAACCCAAACCAGGGCGTGTCGCGCATTGCCACGACCGAAATTCCCGCCGCCACCAGCTTCCCCCATTGCCGTTGATAACCAACGGGAACTTCCTCGATCCCATTGATCACCCGCGTGGATGTGGTGAAAATCAGATCCGGCTTTGTCGCCAACAATCTTTCCATTAGCAGTTCGTTCCATTTGGTGCAGGCATCGCGATACGCGGGTACCTCGGACGACTCCTCCGAACTCAGAGCGCAACTGCTCTTGGTATAGGTGACGATTTTCCACTCCGGATACCGCTGCAAGACGCCCTGCAGTGCAGGTAGCCAATGCACGCTGTGAGAACCGCCAACGAGCACCAAGGTGTGGCTTGCGTCCCTCGGTCCATAACTGCAACTGAGCAAAGTGGTGCCCAGCAGCGACTGGTGGCAACCGTCCCGATACACGTCTGCATCGTCCCACCTTGCGGTCATTGGTCCAGGATGGACGGGGGTATCACTCGAACCCGCCGCGAGACCCTTGATAGCCGCACCGGGGTAACGCTTTGGATCCGCGACACGCAGACGCTCCTCGGCCATGTTTTGAGCAGCCTCTCCTCTCCAAACGAACAGGCCCGCAGCAATCACAGCAAGGGCGACCATCGCTCCGAACGCCGTTTGCAAAGGCCGCTCATCCTCCGTCCGTCGGGGAAAACGCGCCTCCACGATTCGGGTCGTGAAATAGGAGAGGACGATAGAGATGATCAGGACGACCGTGCCCTCTATTGGACCGGCAGAGGTTTGATACGTGTAGGTGAAATAGAAGACGAGGATTGGCCAGTGCCAGAGATACAGACAGTAGGATATGTCCCCAAGCCACGTGAGCGGTCGCGCACCCAGCAACCTTGCGACGCCGAAGCGCAACGGCGGACCATCGCCACAAACAAGGATCGCAGCGGCGGCGAGTGTCGGCCAGAGCGCGGCGTAGCCGGGAAAAACAGTCGATATTTCAAGCAGGATGCCGCAACTCAAAATCGCTGCCAAACCAAGCCATCCGCCGATGATCCGCAGCGTTGGCGACAAACTGATACCGGGCAGCAGCAGGCGAGTGATCCCACCAAGCGCGAATTCCCAGATCCGGGCAAAGGTGTCGTAATAGGCGAATGCCTGATTTCGTGACGTGCTGTAGATCGAGTAGGCCAACGACAGCGCGAACACACTTATGAGAAATACCAACAGGTCGGTGTGCGACGGCCGGCGCCTTATCAAGGTGAATATGGCAACACACGCTGCCAAAATCAGCAGGCATTGGACCTGGGCGGACATTGCCCAGTAGTGCTGGACCGGGCTTGCCACCTCGTCTCGTGCGAGATAGTCGATCGCCGCAGTCGCCAATAGCCAATTCTCTAGATATACCGAGCTGGCCGCAATCTGATGCATCGCGGTTTGCCACCGCATTCTCGGCAGCCAAAACGGCGCCGACATTGCGATCACAGCAATCACCAAAAAGGACGAGGGGAGAAGCCGACGGGCCAACTTGGTGGCAAAGAGGACGAGGTCCACGCGATGTCCGGCTTCCGCCTGGCGCGCCAGCGACCCAACAAGCAGATAGCCGGAAACGATGAAGAAGACATCGACACCGCCGGAAACCCGTCCGATCCAAATGTGATATATCGCGACCAGAAGTGCGCCGATTGCCCGCAGACCCTGAATGTCATCGCGCCGCGGTACAGCACGGATGTTCGGCTCGACCATCACTTTGGTTCGACCCCGGTAAACAGGTCGGGGTTCCCGGACAGCCTCGATAGGGCCTCGAAACGCATTAGGTCTGTTGATCCGATCGCCAACCTGCGTCACTCTCGAGATCGAATTAATTAACCTTACATTAACTGTTTAAAAAGCCGCACAAAGCAATGCCGAGACCGGGAACGCCCCGGAGATGCGGATCACTTTCGGCGTTAAATGTCACAATGGTTGATAATCGCTCTGTTGATCAACCTCAATGCGCACCAGAAGACCTATAACGACAGGCGTTGAATGGCGGCCCACGCCTCAATTCGTTGCGAGATTTTGGTATGAGTGAAATGGCAGGGCAGCCGGTGTCTCAGCCGATCCGGGTCGCCTTTAACCGCTCCTCGTCGAGAACAACGCCAAGGCCGGGCGCTTCGCCAAGTTCGAGCCAACCCCTCGTATGCCTCAGTGGCGCTGCCATCGGATAGTCGCGACGCGTTTCGCTCCACTCCGGATTGTCGTAAGAATATTCGAGCCACGGCGCATCGCCCACGCCCGCCGTCAGGTGCGCGTTCGCCAGCACGCCGATGCCGCTTGTCCAGGAGTGCGGCGTGAACATCACGCCCGCCTCGCGGGCCTGCCAGGCGAGCCTGCGGCAGCCGGTGATGCCGCCGACCAGCGCCACGTCCGGCTGGATCACGTCGAAGGCCCGCTCTTCGATGATGTCGCGGAATTCATAAAGCTCGCGCGTCATCTCGCCACCGGCAATACGGACGGACGTCGCATCGCTCAGCCGGCGCATGCCTTTCCGGTCGGAGCGATGCAGCGGCTCCTCCATCCAGTAGACGCCCAGCCGCTCCAGCTCTCTCGCGACCGCCAGTGCATCCTTGAAGGTCCAGGCAAGCGTCGTATCCCAGGGCATGCGCCAGCCCTGATTGCAATCGACCATCAGCTCCAGCCGGTCGCCGACCCGCGCCCGGATTGCCTCCAGCGCCCGCACATCTTCCCGCCAGCTATTGCGCCCGCCGGCGGACGAGGTGAAGCGGACCTTCATCGCCGGAAAACCTTCCTCCAGATAGCTTTCGGCCCGCGCCGCCATCGCTCCGGCATCACGAAGGACGCCTGACGAGGCATAGAGACGGACCCTGTCCGCCCGACCACCGAGTATGCGCCACACAGGCTCGCCTGTGATCTTGCCGACCAGATCCCAGAGGGCGAGATCCATCGGCCAGCAGCGGCCATAGTGGAAGCTGATATGCGACACCACCTCGTAGTGCCGCTCGACGTGGCGCGGGTCCTCGCCGATGAAAAGGTCTTCGTGGCCCTCGAAGCCTTTCATGAGGTCGCCCGAGCCGATCCCTTCGCGGCCCTCGTCGTCGCGCACCCTGACGATCGTCGCATCGAAATGTTGGCGCGGCCGCCCATCCCAGCTTGCCTTGAACGGCGGGTCGAGCGGCAGGCGATGATGGGTGATCTCGATCGAACCGATCTTGCTCATGGCTCCTCCGATCCCTCTCCTGCGCAAACCTTAACCGAACTGCTGCCAGATGGTCTTGTAGTCGCAATATTTGTCGATCGCATGCACCGAACGGTCGCGCCCGAAGCCGGATTGCTTGAAGCCGCCGAAAGGTGTCGCGAAGTTCGACATGTCGTAGGTGTTGATCCAAACCGTGCCCGCATGGATCGATTCCGAGAAGCGATGCGCCCGGTCCATGTCGCGGGTGAAGACGGCGCCCGCCAACCCGTAGATCGTGTCGTTGGCGATCCTCAGCGCCTCCTCCTCCGTGTCGAAAGGAATGGCGGCGAGCACCGGTCCGAAGATTTCCTGGCGCGCGAGGGTCATGTCGTTGGTCACGTCGACGAAGACGCCGGGCGAAACATAATAGCCGCCGGTTTCACTCATCACCCGCTCTGCCCCGAAGACACGGCGTCCGCCCTCCCTATCACCGGCGTCGATCATCGAAAGCACCTTGGTCATGTGCTCTTCCTCGATCAAGGCGCCGATTTGCGCCGAAGGATCGAGCGGATGGCCGAGCGTGATCTCGCGCCTGGTCACCGCCTCGACCTTTTCGATCAGCTTCTCCTGTACCGAGCGCTGAACGATCAGACGCGTCGAAGCGTGGCAGGTTTCGCCGGAATTGTAGAAACAGCCCCAGGCGGCGGCACTTGCCGCCGCATCGAGGTCGGCGTCCTCGAAGACGACGAGCGGCGACTTGCCGCCCAATTCCAGCGCCACGCGCTTGACGTTCGATTGCGCCGCATAGCCCATGATCAGCTTGCCGACCTCGGTCGAGCCGGTGAAGGCGATCATGTCGACATCCATGTGCAGCGCCAGCGGCTTGCCAGCTTCCTCTCCGTATCCGGTGACGACGTTGAACACACCCGTCGGAAGCCCCGCCTCCATCGCGAGTTCCGCAAGACGGATGACGGAGAGCGAAGACTGTTCGGCCGGCTTCAGCACGACCGAATTGCCGGCCGCGATCGCCGGCCCAAGCTTCCAGGCGTCGATGATCAGCGGATAGTTCCACGGCGTGATCGCACCGATGACGCCAAGCGGCACTTTCCGCATCAGGGCGCGCGCGTTCGGACCGGTCGGCGCAATCTCGTCATAGAGCTTGTCGATCATCTCGCCGTAATATTGGATGCCGTCAGCCGCGAGCCGGACATCGACGTTCAGAGACGCCATGATCGGCTTGCCGACATCGAGCGTTTCCAGCAAAGCGAGCTCCTCGCCATGCTGCCGGATGAGATCCGCCCATTTGAGCAGGATCTTCTTCTTTTCTTGCGGCTCCTTTTTTCGCCAGGTCCCGCTGTCGAACGCAGCGCGGGCGGCTGCCACGGCGGCATCAATATCCGCGGCATTACCGCGTGCCAGTTCCGCGCCCGGCCTTCCATCCATCGGCCGGACGCGCGTGAACGTCGCGCCGGACGCGGAGGCCCTGTGCGCGCCATCGATGAAATGCCGACCCTCGGGCTTCAGTTCGGCCAGCAGGCTCTCCCAATGGGCACGCGTGTATTCGTTCGTCATCTCATTATCCTTTCGCCAGCGCCATCAACTTGGCGGCAAAGCGGTCGATATCGGCATCCGTCACGTCGCGGATGGTCGAGCGGCGCATCGGCTGGTTTTCCGAAGCCCTCATCTCGCGGGCAAGATCGTCGGCGTCGAAGGCGCCGAATGTCTTCGGCAAAGCGCGCACAACGCCGCAGCGGTCCATCAGATCGGAGACGAAGGCAGGAAGATCGGCAGCCTTGTCGACGCCGCAGGATCTTGCGGCACGGTCGAGGTCGGCCGTTTCCGCCTTGACGAGCCAGCCGATCGTCGCCTCGAAGGCAAGCGCGGTGGCAAGCCCGTGATGCAGCGGTGCGAGCCCGGCCAGTGCATGGCTGATGTTATGCGCGATCGCCGTGCCGCAATTGTCGATGGCAATTCCGGCAAGGCAGGAACCGAGCAGCATCTTGCCGCGCGCCTCCAGATTGCCGGGCTCCTTCACCGCCGTCTCCAGCGCGCCGGCAATCAGCCGCAGCGCCTCATGCGCGTAGAACTGGGCGCCGCTGTGCGTGTTGCGGTTGGTCGCCGCTTCGAAAGCGTGGACGAACGCATCGAGCCCGCACCAGGCGGTGAGATCGGCGGGCAAGGTTACCGTCAACGATGAATCGAGCAGCACCAGATCGGCCTTGGTCTCCGCCCCCCAGATCCAGAGCTTCTTGCCTTCCGGCCCGGAGAAAATGTTAGTGGCGGAGGTCTCGGATCCGGTTCCGGCGGTCGAAGGCACCAGGATCTTCTTCAAAGGATTTTTCGGCAGCGGATTGGCGGCGAGCGCGTAGTGCATCGGATCCCGGCCAGAGGCAGCGCAACAGGCGACGATCTTGGCGATGTCGAGCGCCGAGCCGCCGCCGATGCCGATCACGAGATCGGAGCCCATTGTCATATCAAGCGCCGCATGCAGGTGGGCAAGTTTCGGCTCGCCAGTGAAATCGGAGAAGATGCGGGCGCGGATACCCTCCCGCTCGAGCGCTTTCGTAATACTCTCGCTCAAACCGGACTGCGCGAGAAAGACATCGATAACGATGATCGCGCGTTGCGCGCCAAGCGTCCTTGCGGCCAGGCCAAGTGTCTGATGAATATTCTCTCCCAAACGGATTTCCGGAATGAAGGACATGGAGAACTGCAAGGTCGTGCTCCCGGCTGGCCTGCGTCGCGGCTTTACCCTGCAACACGATCTGATATTTTCAAATCCGGTGAATTTTCGGCCTTTTTGATAACCTGAAGTCATGGAAAACCGTCTGCTCGATCGCATTCCGCTGGAGGTCTTCCGCGTCTTCGATGCCGCGAGCCGGCACATGAACTTTTCCCGCGCCGGTCGCGAGCTCAACATCACCCAGGCGGCCGTGAGCCGTCGCATCAAGACGCTTGAGGATCACCTCGGGAGTCAGCTCTTCAGCCGCCGCGGCAAGAATCTGGAGCTGACACCGCAAGGCGAGCGGCTTTTCCAGCGGGTACGCGCCTCCCTCGACTATCTCGAGGAGAGCCTCGAACCTTTCCGCGGTGCCACCGGCCAGACGATCTCGATTGCCGCGAGCGGCTCGGTCTCCCACCTCTGGCTCGGCCCACGACTGCGCGAATTCGGCAAGGAGAACCCGGGCATTTCGATCCGTCTCCTGACGACCGACAGCCCCTCCGAGCTTGCCTCGGAGAATAACGACCTCGTCATCCTTTATTCGACCGGAGACCACCCGCGCTGGTCGCTGACCCTGTTGATCGCCGAAGAGCTGGCACCGGTCGCCTCGCCCGACTACCTCGCCGCCCGGGGCCTTCAGGCGGCCGACTTGCAGCCTGGGACTATCGCAGCGCTCGATCTCATCGACTACGATCGCTTCAACGCCCATTGGATTTCGTTCCAGAAGTGGTTCGAGCGGGTCGAGCCCTCCCGGCACGGCGCGAAGCCGCGCCCGAAATACACATTTTCAACCTATGTGATGGCGGTCGATGCGGCCGTGCGTGGCGACGGCGTGGCCCTCGGCAGCCTCGGCCTGGTGCGGGAACATCTCAAAGACGGCCGACTGGCGATGCTCGGCCAACGAAGCCTCGCCTCCGGCTACGGCTATTATCTCGGGCTGCCGCGCAACCGGCCATCGACCGACGAGGTGCTTCGCCTCCATGCAGCGCTGAGCAGGCCGGCATGAACGGCGCGCCTCACATGGAGCGGCAGCTCCGGTGCAGCGGAACTTTGGCTGCGCGCTTTGTGACGCTTGCCGCGGACACCTCAACTTGGGTCGGTCAGGCGCTACTCGAGGCGGGGCATTGACGCCGGATGGAGATGAAGCAGAAAGGCCGTTCCGGCATCGCTTTTTTCTTCCTTGCCGTGGGGCTCGTCTTCACCGCGATCCTCGCAACTGTTCTCCTTGCCAACGAGCAGCGCAATCTGAAACAGCTTCTCACGGCCGTCGGATTGCCGACGACATTCTTGGAGACGGCGAAACAAGCGGAGGAGACGAAGCAAACCACGCCGGCACGCAAGGTCTCCAAGAAACCGGAGGCACCGCGCATGTTGCTGCCGGCCCGGACCTTTGAGGATCTACACACACCGGAACAGCAGTTTCTGCGCGCGATCCGCAGCGACCCGCGCGCGCTTTGCGAAGGCTTGCGCGATGCGGGCTTTCGCGAACTCGAGTGGAAATCCGCCGAGAGCGGCCGATGGGAGTGCTCGTCGCTCATTCCCTTTGCCCGGCCGGGCGAAGACAACCCATCGTCGATCTTCATTTTCGTCAAGGGCAGCGGCGAAGACGACATCACCTCGTTCCGCGTGAAGCTGAATATCGAACGACGCGAGGACGCGCAGGCGGTCACCAGCGCCGCCGCCAAAGCCGCCGCGGTATTCCTGACGCAGGTCCGCTGGGCGGATAGCGAAAGTATCGCCTTGCGGATCCAGGCGCTCCAGGAATTCGACCTCAAACGCTTCGGCAGCCGCATCCAGTTCAAGCAGGAATCGGGCGACGTTCCCCGCTACAATTTCCTCGCCAACCAAACGGCGCGAGCACGGCCGAAGAGCATTGCCGAACTCTTCTTCGATCGCAGCAGGTGGCTTACTCCTGGAGACGGTTCCGCTCTTTCCTTCGTGCGCGGCCCGGCGGCCTGGAACGCGCCAGACGCCGTGCCCGACCGCGCCCCTCCATCGGCGACTGAGCAATCAGAACAGTGAACCCGCCACCGCTCAGCGGTCGATGCGGGTCGAAAGAATGATCGACGACAGCGTCTTTTCAACCCCATCGATTTCGCCGATCCGATCGATCAACAGGTCGAGCTCGCTGATCGAGGCGGCCGCCACGACCGCGATGAGATCGAAACTGCCGCTGACGGAATGCAGCGTGCGGATCTCACGTATTGCGCCTAGCTCCGGCGTAACGCGGCTCAGCGCCCGCGGCGCGATGGTGATCAGCACATGCGCCTTCACCAGGGCCTTCTCGTAGCTTTCCGAAAGCCGCACGCCATAGCCGGCAATGACGCCCTCGCGCTCCAGCCGCTCGATTCGCGCCTGCACCGTCGTGCGCGAAAGGCCGAGCCTGCGGGCAATCGTCGCCGTCGGCATGCGTGCATTCTCGCTCAAGATGGCGAGGAGTTCGCGGTCCTTGTCGGTCACCTGCATATCGTCGGTCCATTTTGGCGAATTGCCGAATATTGACCGGCGATTTAGCCGTATCAACGCTTCAAATCAACATGGCATCGCGAGAGTATAGAATATGAAGAAGCTCATACCCCGGGGAAAAGAATGAAAGAAATCGTTGTCATCGGTGCCGGAAAGATCGGCTCCACAATCGCGCGCATGCTGGCGCATACCGGCGACTATCGCGTCTGCGTTGCCGACCGTAGTGCCGAGCAGCTGGTACAGGTCGAAAAGCACGATGCTATTTCAACCGCCGTCGTCGACATCGCCGACCGCAAAGCCCTGGTTGGTCTGCTAACCGGCAAGTTCGCCGTGTTGAGCGCCGCGCCGTTCCACCTGACGGTCGCCATCGCCGAGGCCGCTGCCGAAGCCGAGATCCACTATCTCGACCTGACCGAAGACGTCGAATCGACCCGCCAGGTCAAGGCGATCGCCGCAGAAGCGAAGACCGCCTTCATTCCGCAGTGCGGCCTTGCACCGGGCTTCATCTCGATCGTCGCCAACGACTTGGCGAAGCGATTCGAGACGCTGGAAAGCGTGCGCATGCGCGTCGGTGCCCTGCCGCAATATCCGTCCAATGCCCTCAACTATAACCTGACCTGGAGCACGGACGGCGTCATCAACGAATATATCGAGCCCTGCGAAGCAATCGTCGAAGGTTCGTTGATCGAAGTTCCGGCTATGGAAGAGCGCGAGGAATTTTCGCTCGACGGCGTCATCTACGAAGCCTTCAATACTTCGGGCGGCCTCGGCACACTCTGCGAAAGCCTGAAGGGTAAGGTACGCACGCTGAACTACAAGACGATCCGCTACCCGGGTCACGCCGCCATCTTCAAGGCGCTCCTGAACGACCTTGGCCTGCGCCATCGCCGCGAGGTGCTGAAGGACATTCTGGAGAACGCCCTGCCGACCACCACGCAGGACGTCGTCGTCATTTTCGTCACCGTCTCCGGCTTCCGCGAAGGTCGCCTGGTTCAGGAAACCTACGCCAACAAGGTCTATAGCGGCGTCGTCGCCGGACGCATGCAGAGCGGCATCCAGATCACCACGGCTGGCAGCATCTGCGCCGTCCTCGACCTGCTTGCCGAAGGCAAGATCGCGACGAAGGGCTTCGTCCGCCAGGAGGACATCGCACTCGACACCTTCCTCGCCAACCGCTTCGGTCATTACTACGCCCAGAAGCACGAGACGGAGCGCGCCGCGAGCTGAAGCGTTCCTCCTAAGGCGGGCGTTTCCAGCGCGCCGACGAAATGAAATCACGAATGCCCGGACATGGTCCGGGCATTTTTACGTTCAAGAGTCATCCCGTCCCGGAAACCGCTCCCCCCTCATCCGGCCTGGCGGCCACCTTCTCCCCGCAATCGGACGAAAGAGGCGCGCGGCGCCCACTTAAGTCCCCTCGCCGCCCGTGGTGAAGAGAGATCGATGGCGACGGCGGGAGAGCCGCGACGGCTTCCCCTCGCCCCGCCTGCCGGCAGAGGGTTAGGGTGAGGGGCAAACCGGGCGACATCGCAGCAGTAAGGTCCGGTCGCTTGAACGGTCTTCCCCGCCATCGCCGCGGCGAATGCGGGGGCACATGCGCCGGACACGAAAAAACCCCGCTCGAGGCGGGGTTCGGTAGGCATTATCCCTTATCGGGATGACCCTTTCAGGCCGGGATGACGATCTCCCCGAGCTTCGTCAGTTCGGCGATGAATTGCTCAAGACGCGTCTTCTTCTCGTCGCCCGCGCCTTCCAGTTCGGCCCGAACTGCATCGATGCGGTTTTCCAGCACCGTACGATCGAGTTCGTCGACGTGGACGGCGGACTCGGCGAGCAGCGTACAACCGGTCGGCAGGATATCGGCAAAGCCGCCGAAAACCGCAAAACGCTCGGTCTTGCCGTCAGCCATCTTCACGGTAACCACGCCCGGCTTGACGGTCGTCATCGTCGGCGCGTGATTGGCCATCACGGTCATCTCGCCCTCGGTTGCCGGGATGACGACTTCCGTCACCTTTTCCGAAAGCAGCAGGCGCTCGGGGGAAACAAGCTCAAAATTGAAACTGTCGGCCATGACCATTCACTTCTGGTGCGCGCGCCGCCGGTTGGCAGCGGCTGTGGCATGTTCTCCGCCGCTCGTCGCGGCAGGATGAAAACCGTGGCGCGAACTGTTCACGCCACGGTTTACGATGCAAATCAGGCAGCTTCGGCAGCCAGTTTCTTGGCCTTCTCGATGGCTTCCTCGATGGAGCCGACCATGTAGAAGGAAGCTTCCGGCAGGTGGTCGTATTCGCCATCGACGAGGCCCTTGAAGCCCTTGATCGTGTCTTCGAGTGCGACCAGCTTGCCCGGCGAACCAGTGAAGACTTCAGCGACGAAGAACGGCTGCGACAGGAAGCGCTCGATCTTGCGGGCGCGGGCAACCGTCAGCTTGTCTTCTTCAGAGAGTTCGTCCATGCCGAGGATGGCGATGATGTCCTGGAGCGCCTTGTAGCGCTGCAGCGTACCCTGCACCTTACGCGCAACTTCGTAGTGCTCCTCGCCGACGATCATCGGGTCGAGCATGCGCGAGGTGGAGTCGAGCGGATCCACGGCCGGGTAGATACCCTTTTCGGCGATCGAGCGCGACAGAACCGTCGTTGCGTCGAGGTGGGCGAACGAGGTTGCCGGCGCCGGGTCGGTCAAGTCGTCGGCCGGAACGTAGATGGCCTGAACCGAGGTGATCGAGCCCTTGGTCGTCGTGGTGATGCGCTCCTGCATCGCGCCCATGTCGGTCGCGAGCGTCGGCTGATAACCCACGGCCGAAGGAATACGGCCGAGCAACGCCGACACTTCCGAACCCGCCTGGGTGAAGCGGAAGATGTTGTCGACGAAGAAGAGAACGTCCTGGCCTTCGTCGCGGAATTGTTCGGCGACCGTCAGACCGGTCAGCGCGACGCGAGCACGGGCACCCGGCGGTTCGTTCATCTGTCCGTACACCAGAGCAGCCTTCGAGCCTTCGCCGCCGCCGTGCTTGTTCACGCCCGATTCGATCATTTCGTGGTAGAGGTCGTTACCTTCGCGGGTGCGTTCACCGACGCCTGCGAAGACCGAGTAACCGCCGTGCGCCTTTGCGACGTTATTGATCAGTTCCATGATCAAAACGGTCTTGCCGACACCTGCACCGCCGAACAGGCCGATCTTGCCGCCCTTTGCATAGGGTGCGAGCAGGTCGACGACCTTGATGCCGGTGACGAGGATCTGCGCTTCCGTCGACTGCTCGACATAGGCAGGCGCTTCCTGGTGGATCGCGCGGCGTGCCGAGGTTTCCAGCGGACCGGCTTCATCGACCGGCTCGCCGATGACGTTCATGATGCGGCCGAGCGTTTCCTTGCCGACCGGAACGGCGATCGGAGCTCCGGTGTCGGTCACCGACTGGCCGCGCACCAGACCTTCGGTCGAGTCCATGGCGATCGTACGGACGGAGTTTTCGCCGAGATGCTGCGCGACTTCGAGAACGAGGCGGTTGCCCTTGTTGTCGGTTTCGAGCGCGTTCAGGATCTGCGGGAGCTGACCTTCCTCGAAAGCGACGTCGACAACGGCGCCGATAACCTGCGTGACGCGACCGACAGCGCCGGTAGCCGCAACGACTGTCTTGGCGGAAGCTGCCTTACGCGGTGCAGCGGGCTTCTTCGCCGCTGCGGTTTCTTTCGGGGTAGCTGCCTTAGCCATAATTCTTACCCTCTTTCGTAACCTTAGAGCGCTTCCGCGCCAGAGATAATTTCAATGAGTTCCTTGGTGATCTGCGCCTGCCGCTGACGGTTGTAGTTGAGCGTCAGCTTGTTGATCATCTCACCGGCGTTGCGCGTCGCATTGTCCATCGCGCTCATCTTGGCGCCCATTTCGCCAGCGACGTTCTCGAGCAGGGCCCGGAAGATCTGCACCGAGATGTTGCGCGGAATGAGATCGGTCAGGATGGCGCCCGCGTCCGGCTCGTATTCGTAGATCGCCGAAGAGGCCGCGGCCTCCACGGAAACATCACCTGCCGAGGCCGGGATGAGCTGCTGCGCGGTTGGAACCTGCGAAATGACGGACTTGAACTCGGAGTAGAACAGCGTGCAGACATCGAACTCGCCCTTCTCGAAGAGCGCGATCACCTTGTGTCCTATCTGATCGGCGTTTTCGAAGCCGATCTTCTTGACTTCACGCAGGTCGACACGGTCGATGATGAGCGACGCGAATTCGCGCCGCAGCATGTCGAAGCCCTTCTTGCCTACGCAGATGATCTTCACGGTCTTGCCGGCGGCGAGCAGCTTGCGCACATGGTCGCGGGCAAAGCGCGCGATCTGCGAATTGAAGCCGCCGCAGAGGCCGCGTTCCGCCGTGCAGACGATCAGCAGATGCGTGTCGTCCCTGCCGTTTCCGGTCATCAGCTGCGGTACGCTTTCGTCCGCGCCGACCGCCTGGGCGATGTTGGCGAGAACGGCAGCCATGCGCTGCGAGTAAGGCCGGGCGGCCTCGGCCGCCTCCTGCGCACGCCGAAGCTTCGCCGCGGCGACCATCTTCATCGCCTTGGTGATCTTCTGCGTCGCCTTGACGGAGGCGATCCGGTTTTTCAGATCCTTAAGTGAAGGCATCCGTTGTCCGTCCTAAATGAAGCCCGCTCAGGCGATAGACTTAGCGAAGGTGTCGATTGCCGCCTTCAGCTTGCCCTTGGTGTCGTCGGAAATCGCCTTTTCCGTGCGGATCGTTTCCAGCACGTCCTTGCCTTCCGAGCGCAGGTAGGAGAGCAGGCCCTGCTCGAACTTGCCGACCTGGTTGACCGGCAGCTTGTCGAGGTAGCCGTTGACGCCAGCGAAGATCACCGCCACCTGCTCTTCCGTCTTCAGCGGCGAGAACTGCGGCTGCTTCAGGAGTTCGGTGAGGCGAGCACCGCGGTTCAAGAGCCGCTGCGTTGCGGCATCGAGGTCCGAGCCGAACTGTGCGAAGGCCGCCATTTCGCGGTACTGCGCGAGTTCGCCCTTGATCGAGCCTGCGACCTGCTTCATCGCCTTGATCTGAGCGGAGGAGCCGACGCGCGAAACCGAGAGACCGACGTTAACGGCCGGGCGAATGCCCTGGTAGAACAGGTCGGTTTCGAGGAAGATCTGACCGTCAGTGATCGAGATCACGTTGGTCGGGATGAACGCGGACACGTCGTTGCCCTGCGTTTCGATGACCGGCAGAGCCGTCAGCGAGCCGGCACCATTGTCGTCGTTGAGCTTCGCGGCGCGCTCCAAAAGGCGAGAATGCAGGTAGAAAACGTCACCCGGATAGGCTTCGCGGCCCGGCGGGCGGCGCAGCAGAAGCGACATCTGGCGGTAAGCGACGGCCTGCTTGGAAAGGTCGTCATAGCCGATCAGCGCATGCTTTCCGTTGTCGCGGAAATATTCGCCCATCGCGCAGCCGGCGAACGGAGCGAGGTACTGCATCGGAGCCGGATCGGAAGCGGTCGCGGCGATGATGATCGAGTACTGCAGCGCGCCGCGCTCTTCGAGAACCTTCACGAACTGAGCAACGGTCGAACGCTTCTGACCGATGGCGACGTAGACGCAGTAGAGCTTGTCCTGTTCCGGGCCGTTGTCGTGGATCGGCTTCTGGTTCAGGAAAGTGTCGAGAATGATCGCGGTCTTGCCGGTCTGACGGTCGCCGATGACGAGCTCGCGCTGGCCGCGGCCGACCGGGATAAGCGCGTCGATCGCCTTGAGACCGGTGGACATCGGCTCATGAACCGACTTGCGCGGAATGATGCCGGGAGCCTTGACGTCAACGCGGGCGCGCTGCTTGGCATTGATCGGGCCCTTGCCGTCGATCGGGTTGCCAAGCGCGTCGACAACGCGGCCGAGCAGTTCCGGACCAACCGGGACGTCCACGATGGCGCCGGTCCGCTTGACGGTGTCGCCTTCCTTGATGTCACGGTCGGAGCCGAAGATAACGACACCGACGTTGTCTGCTTCGAGGTTCAGCGCCATGCCGCGAATTCCACCCGGGAATTCGACCATCTCGCCTGCCTGAACGTTGTCGAGGCCGTAGACGCGGGCGATACCGTCACCGACGGAAAGCACCTGGCCAACTTCGGAGACTTCTGCTTCCTGGCCGAAATTTTTGATCTGATCTTTGAGAATTGCGGAAATTTCCGCGGCGCGGATATCCATCAGCCGACCTCTTTCAGTGCAAGCTTAAGGGTAGAGAGTTTGGTGCGAAGGGAGGTGTCAATCTGGCGGGAACCGACCTTGACGATCAGACCTCCAAGAATAGACGGGTCGACGGTGACGTTTACCGCCACGTCTTTGCCGGTGACGCCCTTGAGCGTCGCCTTCAATTCAGTTTCCTGCGCTGGGGTCAGCGCATGGGCCGACGTGACATCGGCGGAAATTTCGCCGCGATGGCGCGCGGCAATCAGGCGGAATGCCTTGATGATGCCCGGCAGCGCGAAAAGGCGGCGGTTACGGGCAACGACCTTGAGGAAGTTGCCGACCAGCCCGGAAATACCAACCTTCTCGGCGACCGCAGAAATGGCCTTGAACTGGTCGTCGGCAGAAAAGACAGGGCTCGCGATGAGGCGCTTCAGATCATCACTGCCGTCGATCATAGATTGGACGCGATTGAGATCGGCACCGACTGCATCGAGCGAACCTGCCTCGAGAGCGAGCTCGAAGAGCGAGGACGCATACCTTTCTGCAACACCGGAAATAAGCTGGGATGTGTCTGCCACGGGCACAAGCTTCTCTCAAAATCATCCAAGAACGTCAGCTACGGCGAACCATTGACTTAACGCCTTGAATTTGCTGCAATAACTCGCAGGATATCGAGGCCGTTCGACCCACTTCCCCCGCAATTCGCGGTTCGTCTAGCATAGGATGTTTGGACTCGCAACACGCCAACGGCAGGAATGCGGCATAAGTCGACTCTCATTGGCCGAATTTTGCCGTTAATCCGGAACGGAACGTTGAAATCGTGTCGATACTCGTCAGATCAGCCCGAAAACATAAGCAAGCGGCACGATCGCAAGCACGGCCTGAACGGCAAGGGCGACCCAGTTGAAAAGCGTTGCCCCATTGTCGCTCATCATCGACAGGATGCGGCCGAAGGCGGCGAGCGCGAAGGCGGCGCCGACGGCGAGATAGACCATCGGCTGGCCGAGCAGGATGGCGCCGAGGCCGAGGCCGACATGCATGCCGCCCATGGTGGAGCGCGCCTCCGCAAGCCCGCCGCGGCGTCCTTCGGCAATACCGATACCGGCCGCGCGAAAGGCAAGACGCGGTGCAAAAAGCATGACAAGGCCGATAAGTGCCGCGGCCGCCGCCGCGCAAAATGCCAGAAACTCCCCGGTTTCCGTCGGAATGTAGAACTCCATGCCGTCCCCGCTGATGGAATCATCCCCGTTGGCGTCGCGCTCGAAGTGATTCCTCGCAGACGCAGCACCGGGGGAGGTCTAGCGCATGTCGGCGTCGATGTGAATCCGCTGCGTCGTGTTCGTGCCGTCGATCACAGAAAACTCTGCGGATCGATGTCGAGCTGCACGCTGATCGATCCCCTCTCCTTGGGCCCGCCGGCAATCATCGCCTTGACGAAGGCTTGCATGTCGCTGTTGCGGCGTCCGTGGACGAGCAGGCGGAAACGGTGGCGGCCACGGATGAGCGCGAGCGGCGCCTCGGCCGGACCAAGGATCGAGATGCCGTCGATCCGCGGGGCAGCCATGCGCAAGCCGCGCGCGTGGCTTTCGGCTTCGTTGCGTGCGTCGGCCGAAACGATGATCGAGGCTAGCCGGCCGAAGGGCGGCAGGGCGGCGCGTTCCCGCTCGTTGATCTCGCGCTCGTAGAAGGCGTCCGAGTCGCCCGAGACGATCGCCTGCATCACCGGATGTTGGGGCTGGTAGGTCTGCAGCAGGCCAAGGCTCTTCAGGCCCGTGCGCCCGGCGCGCCCCGTCACCTGGGAGAGGAGCTGGAACGTCCGCTCCGCCGCCCGCGGATCGCCATTGGCGAGGCCGAGATCGGCATCGACGATGCCGACGAGCGTCATCAGCGGGAAATTGTGTCCTTTGGCGACGAGCTGCGTGCCGATGACGATATCCGCCTCGCCGCGCGCGATCGCCTCCAGTTCCAGCCTCAGGCGCTTGACACCCATCAGATCGGACGAGAGCACGATTGTCCGGGCCTCGGGAAAATGCCGCTCGACCTCCTCGGCAATACGCTCGACCCCGGGGCCGCAGGCGACCAGGTGATCGAGCGTGCCGCATTCGGGACAGGCTTCCGGCGTCCTTTCGGAATAGCCGCAGTGATGGCACTGGATCTGGCCGCGGAAGCGGTGCTCGACGAGCCAGCTCGAGCAGTCCGGGCACTGGAACCGATGACCGCAGACGCGGCAGAGCGTCAAGGGCGCGTAGCCGCGCCGGTTCAAAAACAAGAGCGCCTGTTCGCCACGGCCGATCGCCTTGCCGACTTGATTGATGAGCACCGGCGAAAGAAAGCCGCCGCGCTCGGGCGGATGGCGGCGCATGTCGACCACGCCGAGGTGCGGCAGCGCCGCATCGCCGAAGCGCGTCGGCAGGTGGATCGGCCGGTAGCGGCCCATTTCGCCGTTGACGCGGCTTTCGACCGACGGCGTTGCCGACACCAACACGACCGGAAAGCCGCTGATCCGTCCGCGCACGACCGCCATATCGCGAGCGTTATAAAAGACGCGGTCCTCCTGCTTGTAAGCCGGATCATGCTCCTCGTCGACGATGATCAGGCCAAGGTCCTCGAAAGGCAGAAAGAGCGCCGAACGGGCCCCGGCGACGACACGCACCTGGCCGGTCGTCACCTGCCGCCATACCTTCTCGCGCGTTCGCGGCGCGAGGTCCGAATGCCATTCCGCCGGCTTCGCACCGAAACGGTTCTGGAAGCGTTCGAGGAAACTGGCCGTAAGCGCGATTTCTGGCAGGAGGATGAGCACCTGCTTGCCGGCCCGCAAGGTTGCGGCGATCGCCTCAAAATAGACCTCGGTCTTGCCGGAGCCTGTAATGCCGTCGATCAGGGAAACGGAGAAACGTCCTTCTTCCACCGCTGCCAGCAGGTCGGCTGCGGCATCCTTCTGCGCGCCCTCCAGTCGCGGGGCGGCAAAATCCGGATCGGGCGGGGCGACAACGGGCGGCGGCGGCATGAAGACGGTTTCGAACACGCCCTGCGCAGTAAGGCCGTCGACCACGCTCGAGGACACGCCTGCCGCATGCGCGAGCCCGGACCGCGTCCAGGAAAAACCGTCGCTTGCCGCGGCGATGACCCGTTCGCGCGCGGACGTCATGCGCTCCGGCCGTTGGTCCGTCAGGCGCAACGCCTCCACCATCGGCTCCGGATCGAAAGCCGTCGGCGCACGCAACGCCATCCGTGCGACAAGGCCGGGCGGTGTTACCGTATAGGCCGCCACCCAGTCGAGAAAGGCTCGCATGTCGCCCGTCAGCGGCGGACAGTCGAACACCTTTTCGATCTGCTTCAATTTCTTCGGGTCGACCGCACCATCGTCTGCACCGTCCCAAACGACGCCCACGACGAGACGTGGCCCAAGCGGCACTTGCACGATCGATCCCGCCTCGACCGCCATGCCATCCGGCACTACATAGGAATAGGCCTTCGGCGCCGGCATCGGCACGAGGACGGGCACAATGCGGCGGTCGAATATGGCTCCGAATAAATCGGTTGAATCAAGAGTCATTTTGCCGTGACCTTGCCACCGCTTTCAGTTAAAGAAAACTGCGCAGCGAACCGCTGCCTTGTGGATAGCAGGGTTTGTCACGGTTCCATCAGAGTTTCAACGCGCGGTTTCTGCCCGGGGATTTTCCATCCGGCAGATATGCGCCCGCACGGCAATCATGCCCCAAGGGAGACACCTCCATGAAATTTTTCGTTGATACCGCCGATGTGAAGGAAATCCGGGAACTGAACGACCTCGGCCTGCTCGACGGCGTCACCACCAACCCCTCGCTCATTCTGAAGTCGGGCCGCGACATCGTCGAAGTCACCAAGGAAATCTGCTCCATCGTTGACGGACCGGTGTCTGCGGAAGTGACGGCAACCGAATACAGCGAGATGATGAAGGAGGCGGCCGCCCTTTCAAAGATCGCCGACAACATCTGCATCAAGGTGCCGCTGACGCTTGACGGCCTCAAGGCTTGCAAAGCGCTGACCTCGGACGGCCACCAGACGAACGTCACCCTCTGCTTCTCCGCGAACCAGGCTCTGCTCGCCGCCAAGGCCGGCGCGACCTTCGTTTCGCCCTTCATCGGCCGCCTCGACGACATCGCCTTCGACGGCATGGACCTCATCCGCGAGATCCGCCACATCTTCGACAACTACGGCTACGAAACGGAAATCCTCGCCGCCTCGGTGCGCACGGTCAACCACGTCAAGGAAGCCGCCCTCATCGGCGCCGACGTCGTTACCGCACCGCCGGCAACGCTGAAGGCGCTCGTCAAGCACCCGCTCACCGACAAGGGCCTGGAAATGTTCCTGGCCGACTGGGCAAAGACCGGCCAGAAGATCGGCTGATTGGCAACAGAAGTTTTAGAAGGGGCCTCGCAGCGATGCGGGGCCTTTTCTATTCGTCGTCCATGAGGCCGGTGAGGCGCATGCCGTCGATCCAGGTCGCACCGTCCTTGCGGATCACCCGCTGCGGCCGAACGCCGCAGCGCTCCTGCACCGCGGAGGCGAGCGTTTCGGAATGCGTGACGATCCAAATCTGGCTGTCACGCGAGGCGCTCGCGATCATGTCGGCGAGTGCTGGCAGCATATCCGGATGGAGGCTCGTCTCCGGCTCGTTAAGCGCGATGAAGCGCGGACGGCGATAGGAGAGCAGTGCCGCGGCCAGCGCCAGGAAGCGCATCTGCCCATCGGAAAGCTCCCGAGGTGAAAACGGCCGCTGCGGGAAATCCGGCAAGACGAGCGAAAACTCGGCGAACTGCTCAGGATGCGGCACGTCAAGCCGCGCTCCTCCAAACGCGTCCGAGACCGCCCGGTCGAGATCGACCGTATCTTCGCGCGTATGATAAAGCGTCGCGAAGACAGCGGCCATATTGGCACCGTCTTCGTCAAGCATCGGCGCGGTCACCGCAAGGCAGGGTGCACGCAAGGGCGAATCGCGATCCGTTCGAAATCCGTGGAAGAAACGCCATTGATCGACCGCGCGGCGAAAGCTGCCGATTTCCGGGTAATGGCCGGCATCGCCGAGCAGCGCGATCGCCGTCTCCGACTGCAGCGCCTGTTCCGGATAGTCTTCCATGCGGCCCCGCTCGCCGCGCACGAAAATGCCCGGGCCCGCCCGCTTCATCATGGTGACCGGGCGGTGGCCCGTTTCGACGCTCAGTTCCTCTTCTTTGACCTGCGGTTCGAATGCGAATCCAGCCGCCGCCTTCGGTGGCTTCAGGCCGGCCTCGATCCGATAGTGGAAGGTCATCGCGCGCTCTTCATCGAGCAATTCGGCATCGAAGCGGATGCGAACCGGTTTGCCAGTACGACGCGAACCGCTCCACAAGGCGGAAGACATTCCCCCTTCCCGGGCGATCTCGTGCGCGAGACGGCCGCGCACGGCGGACTGCACCAGTTGCAGCGCCCGGTAGAGATTGGACTTGCCGACACCGTTCTCGCCGATGAATAGGTTGACGTCCGCCAGATCCATGCGGATCGATCTGAGCGAGCGGTAGTTCTCGGCAAACATCGAGCGAAGCAGCATGGACGAGGCTTAGCGCATTCGTCGCGCAACCAGAACCTCAGAGCTGGATTTTTTCCAAAGACGGGCGCGGGTCGAACACGGCATCGCTGTCGGACGCAAGTTCGAAGACCGTATGTCTTTCCAGCGCGCGCGTGACGTCTGCCGGATCGCCGTCGAGGGCTTCGGCCGCGATCAGGTTGCCGACGCGAAAATCGAAGAGGTCGCCCTTCTTGTTCAGAAGTTCATGGAACACCGTCATGTCGCGCAGTTCCGTCGACCATTTCGCGAACCAATAGAAGAGGCCGGAATTGCGCGCGCTGATATGCACGGGCAGGATCGGCAGGCCGTATTTGCGCGCGAAACCGACGGCGGAGCTTTTCCATGGACGCTCATTCAGCCGCCCGTCGGCCCAGTAGGCGATGCGGCCCGAAGGGAAAAGCACGGTTGCCTTGCCCTCTTCGATGGCGCGATTGGTGACCTGCAGCGTTTCGCGGGCCTTGAGCTTGCTCTTGTATTCTTCGCGCCATTCGACCGGGATGACCATCTCGACGAATCGCGGATTGACCCTGATCGCGTCGCGATTGGCGAAGAACATCATGTCCGGCCGGCGGGACTTCAAGAGATCGAAGACCGCTATGCCATCGGCAATGCCGGTCGGATGATTGCTGACAAGGAGAAAGCCGCCCTTTGCCGGAATGCGCTCGGCCTTGTCAACGCGAATGTCGAGCGAAAGCAGCGAGCTCAAGTGCTCGAACGCCTGAAAGCCCGGCATGTTGGCGACGGCATCGGCGAATTCGATCGCCTTGCGATAGTTGAGCAGCATGTAGAGAAAGGGCCGCATGGCCGGCCACAATGGATGCCTAACGATCTTCTGGCCGCGTTCCGCAATCAGGGTATCGACGATATGGCCGGGCTGCCCCTGCGAAACCAGGGCAATGACCTCAGCAAAATGCGCGAATCCGCCCCCCATATCCCGTCTCGCCATAGTCCCATCCGCGTCTGCTGACCGACCATTGCAGTTCAATATGATCGAACAATGACAAATTCCAAGAGCGCGATAGCAAAAAGAAGTGCGTTAGCAAAAACATAAGACGCCCGGCGACATTGTGTACGGCACACGGAATCGCCGGAGCGACAATGAACGAGCTTCTTGCAATTGGTCACCCCGAAGTCATGGCGGAACGCCAGCGCTGGCTGGCGAGCCTCACGCAGGAGCGCCGCCTATCCGCAAAGACGGTCGAGGCCTATGAGCGCGACACCCGGCAATTCCTGACCTTCCTCACCGGCCATCTCGCCGGGCCGCCGCGCTTGGAAGATATCCGCACTTTGCGCCCGGCCGATCTGCGCGGCTTCCTTGCGCAGCGGCGCAAACACGGCGCGAGCGCGCGTACGCTCGGACGCGGGCTCGCGGGTTTGCGCTCTTTCCTGCGTTATCTGGAGAAAAATGGCCTTGCCAACGCCGCGGGTGCCCAGGCCGTGCGCTCGCCGAAGCAGCCGAAATCCCTGCCGAAACCATTGACGGACCGCGACGCGCTGAAGGTCGTCACGGCGGACGCGCAGCTTGCGGAAGAACCGTGGATCGTCGCACGCAATGCTGCCGTTCTGACGCTTCTCTACGGCTGCGGCCTGCGCATATCGGAAGCGCTTGGGCTGACGCCCAACGATTTCACCGGCGCCAGCTCATCGCTGCGCGTTAGCGGCAAGGGCGGCAAAACGCGAATCGTCCCGCTCATTGCCGCCGCAATCGAGGCCGTGGCCAACTACACCAGGATTTGCCCCTACCAGCTCGCCGCTGATGCACCGCTGTTCCGCGGTGCCCGCGGCGCCGCGCTCCAGCCGGCAATCATCCAGCGTGAGATGCAGAAACTGCGCGCCGCCCTCGGCCTTCCCGATTCGGCGACGCCGCACGCCCTGCGTCATTCCTTCGCGACGCATCTTCTCGCCGGCGGGGGCGACCTGCGCACCATCCAGGAGCTGCTTGGCCATGCCAGCCTCTCGACAACGCAGGTCTATACAGGCGTGGATGCGGCGCGCCTCCTGGAAATATACGATCGCACCCATCCGCGTGCCTGAAATTTGGCGAAGTACCGGATTAACCAAACGCGTTAAGGAACCCGTGACCACCGCAGCGTAGGGTTCGAGGGAGCAATTCCAGGAAAGTAGAATTGTGCAGGCCGGTGCCCGATGACAACGTTTCCGATCTCAAGACCCGCGCGCAATCTTGCCGACAGGCTTGCAGACAGCTCCCTGTGGCTGATCGCGTGCCTGCATCTTCTGGTGCTCGCGAGCCTCATGGCCGCATTGCTTTGGATTTCGGATGCCCGCGCCGCCGAAGAGCCCGCCTGCAGCGGCAGCAACATCTTGACGGGACTGGAACAGTCGGACCCGACGCGCCTCGCCGCGTTGCGCCGGGAGGCCGACGCGGTACCGAACGGAAAGGGTCTCCTTTGGAAAATCGAAGTCCAAGGATCGGCACCCTCCTGGCTACTCGGCACCATGCACGTCACCGACCCGCGCGTCTTGGCGATGCCGGAAGGTGCGGCGGACGCCTTTGCCAAAGCGGCAATCGTCATCGTCGAATCGGATGAAATCATCGACGACAACAGGGCGGCGGCCGCAATCATGATGCGACCGGACCTCACCATGTTCACCGGCGAGAAGACGATCAACGACTTCCTCAAGCCCGAGGATCGCGTGCGCCTGGAAAGCGGCCTCAAGGAACGGGGCATTCCGCTGCCGCTTGTTGCCAAGATGAAGCCGTGGATGATTGCAAGCTTCGTGGCGCTTCCGGCCTGCGAGATCTCGCGCAAGGCCGGCGGCGCGTCCTTCCTCGACAAGAAGCTGGCGGAGGACGCCATCAGGGAGGGGAAGACGCTGAAAGGCCTGGAGACGCTGGTCGAGCAGCTTTCGGCGATGGACTCGCTGCCAGTCGAGCTCCACCTGCAGGCGCTGATCGAGACGCTGGCGCTCGGCAAGACGATTGACGATGTCATGACGACGACGACGGATCTCTATCTTTCCGGCGATACCGGAATGATCATGCCGATGATGAAGTCCGTCTCCTCGCAGACTGCGGCAAAGGACTTTGGTTTTGCCGAATTCGAGCAGCGCATCATCATCGACCGCAACAAGATCATGGCGACACGCGCCGAACCGATCCTGAAAGGCGGCAACGCCTTCATGGCCGTTGGCGCGCTGCACCTATCCGGCGCGGAAGGCCTGGTCGAGCTCCTGCGCCAACGCGGCTTCACAGTCACGCCGGTAAACTAGGAGCGGGATGAGGAAAGTGTGCGCGGTTTTCCGCCCGCATCCCGCGTCTCAACTTTTAGAACCGCTCCCGCTCAACGCCGCTCGTTCAGTCCGGCCAACAAATGCCGGAACGATCGTTTTGTGGAAAGGCGTGACAACCGCGAGATGGATGCGGCCGAAAGAATCCCGGCGACGCACCAGGGTCGTGGCGCCGACCACCTGGCTGTCGGCTGGACCATCGCGGACGTCCACGATAAAGCGAAAATCCAGATGCCGGTCGTCGAAGCCGAGAACGGCCTTGCGCTCAAGCGGCCCGCCGCCAGTTGCTCGTTCACAATGAGCAGTTCGTAGCGATCCGCCCAATCGGCTTCAGGCAGTATGGCGTTCGGAAGATGAGCGGCCACGCTTCGCGGTCTCATGAACGATCCTCATGTGGGCTCGCTCATGTTCGCGCCGAGTGGCGGCGCATGGCAGGGGGGCGGCTTGTCGCAGCCCCCTGGCCAATTGTCACATGTGGATCGGCTTGAAGAAGGTGGCGAGAGCCGCTTCCTTGACCGCTTCCGACATGGTCGGATGGGCATGGCAGGTGCGGCCGAGGTCTTCCGACGAACCGCCGAATTCCATCAGCACTGCGATCTCGTGGATCATCTCGCCGGCGCCGAAGCCGATGATATGGCCACCGAGCACGCGATCCGTCTCCTTCTCGGCGAGAATCTTCACGAAGCCGTCCGTCTGAAGCATCGCGCGGGCGCGGCCGTTGGCGGTAAAGGGGAACTTGCCGACCTTGTAGGCGACGCCCGCAGCCTTCAGCTCCTCCTCGGTCTTGCCGACGGAAGCGACCTCCGGCTGAGTGTAGACGACGCCCGGAATGACGTCGTAGTTCACGTGGCCGGCCTGACCGGCAATGATTTCCGCCACGGCCACGCCCTCGTCCTCGGCCTTGTGGGCGAGCATCGGCCCGCGCACGACGTCGCCGATCGCGTAGACGCCGGTGATGCTCGTCTGGAAGTGACGGTCGATCTCGATGCGGCCGCGCGAGTCGAGCACGACGCCTGCCTTCGCGAGACCCATATTCTCCGTGCAGGGCTTGCGGCCGGTCGCGACCAGCACAACATCCGCGTCGAGCGTGGTGGCTTCACCGCCCTTGACCGGCTCGAAGGTGACTCTCGCGCCACTGCCGGGCTTTGCAACACCGGTAACCTTCGCGCCAAGCTTGATGTCGATGCCCTGCTTCGTCAGCGTCCGGTGGAGCTGCTTGGCAACCTCGCCGTCCATGCCGCCGAGGATCGTGTCGAGGAATTCGACCACCGTCACCTTGGCGCCAAGGCGCGCCCAGACGGAGCCGAGCTCGAGGCCGATGACGCCGCCGCCGACGACGATCATGCTCTCAGGAACCTTTTCCAGCTTGATCGCGCCGTCCGACGAGATGATGACCTTCTCATCGAACTCGAACTCGACGCCCGGAATGCCGGCGACGTCGGATCCAGTGGCGATGACGATGTTCTTCGCTTCGAGAACCTGCTCCTCGCCCTTGTCGTTGGTGACGGAGACCTTGCCCTGCCCTAGGACCTTGCCCAGGCCCTGGAAGCCGTCGATCTTGTTCTTCTTGAACAGGAACGCGACGCCGTCGACGTTCGACTTAACGGTCGCGTCCTTGTGGGCCATCATCTTTTCGAGATTGAGCTTCGGGCTTGCGACCTCCACGCCCAGCGCATCGAGTCCGTGCTGTGCGTGATGGAACATCTCGGAAGCGTGCAGCAGCGCCTTGGAGGGAATGCAGCCGACGTTGAGGCAGGTGCCGCCGTAGGTGCTGCGCTTTTCGACCACGGCAACCTTCATGCCCAGTTGCGCCGCCTTGATGGCGCATACATAGCCGCCGGGGCCACTTCCGATAACGATGAGATCATAAGCCATTTGATAATCCTTGCTTCAGCGCGGTTACCGACCGCCGCTGACGTTGAGAATTGCCCCCGTCACATAGGTCGCCTTATCCGACAGGAGATAGAGAATTGCATCGGCAACTTCGGCGGCCGTGCCGGGACGTTCCACAGGGATCGAGGGCGCCATGTCGCGGGCGCGGCCCGGCAGTCCGCCGGAGGCGTGAATGTCCGTGTCGATGATGCCGGGACGCACCGCATTTACGCGAATGCCCTCCGCCGCCACCTCACGCGCCAGGCCAACGGTGAAGGTGTCGATCGCGCCCTTTGCCGCGGCATAGTCGACATATTGCCCCGGCGCGCCGAGCACGGCCGCGATGGAGGAAAGATTGACGATCGAACCGCCGCGCCCGCTGTAACGGGTCGACATCCTGAGCACCGCTTCGGCCGCGCAGCGGATAGATCCGGTTACGTTGACACGGAACATGCGGTCCAGCCGTTCCGGCGAAATCTCATCGATGCGTTGTGGCCGGCCGACGATGCCGGCATTGTTGACGAGCCCATCGAGGCGGCCGAAGGCAGAATCGACGGCGGAGAAGATCGCCTTCACGCCGGCTTCCGAACCGACGTCTCCCTCGATAGCGATTGCGGCACTGCCCGCTGCCTCGACCTTACGAACCACCTCACCGGCGGCCTGCCGGTTCGAGGCATAATTGACGGCGACGCGCCAGCCTTCGCTTGCCGCTGCGACGCAGACGGCGGCACCTATGCCGCGACTGCCGCCCGTGACGAGAAGCACGCGCCCGTCGCTCATGCGGCGCATCCCTTGAACTCAAAGATGTCGGAGCTGTCGGCGTTCGCCTTGCCCTCGCCCCAGGCGCTCGATGTGCGCAGCGATGGGCCGAAACCGGGGAGCAGGATTTGCTCGGCCGCCGGGGCGTCCTCCGCCTGAAGCAGGCCGATGCGGCCGGCCTTGTCGACCGTGTAGATCACGCCCTCCCAGACCGTGCAGGCCTCAAGCTCCGCGCCAGTGACGTCGCCTGTCGGGCAATCATGCATGACGATCCCGTTCGCGCGCAGCGGCTCGCCGGATTGCATCACAACACCGTCAAGGGACACACGGGTCTTGCCGATCTTGACCTTGAAGTGATTGCTGGTGACGGCGCTTTCCGAGCCGACCGGCTCGAACCGCAACTCGTAGGTGCCAGCAGGGTCGGCATAGATCGCATGCGCCTGGAGGCACTCGTGCGCAAAGGCGGGTGCGGCCGCCAGAATGGTCGCAAGCGAAGCGAGGAGAGCGTTCCGGACCGTCATCGTCAGGCAGCCTTCTCCGTCGCAAGTTTCAACCCGAGGCCGATAAAGACCACGCCGCTTGCCCGGTCGATCCACTTGCTCGCCCGGGTGAAAGCAGTCCGCATGCGCGGCGTCGTCATGAACAGGCTGACGCCGACGAACCAGAGGACCAGGCAGCTTGCCATGACGAGACCGTAGCCGAACTTGATCCCCATCGGCGTATGGGCGCTCACGACCGTCGAGAAGATCGACAGGAAGAAAAACACCGCCTTCGGGTTGAGCGCATTGGCGGCAAAGCCGAGCCCAAAGGCTTTCGCCGCCGACTGCTCGCTGCCAACCCTGGCCTCGCCCGCATCGACCGTGACCTCCGTCTGGTGGGCGCGAAGCGCCTTGATGCCGATATAGATGAGGTAGGCGACGCCGCACCACTTGACGATGTTGAACAGATAGATCGACTGGGAAATGATCAGCCCCAGGCCGAGAATGGTGTAGGTAACGTGAAACATCAGCGACGTGCCGATGCCGACGGATGTGATGATAGCCTGACGGCGTCCATGCACCAGCGACTGCCGCATCACCATAGCGAGATCTGCGCCGGGCGAGACGATGGCGAAGGAGAAGATCGCCATCAGCGATGCGAGTTCGATCAGATAGTGGCTCATGACTTTGCGACCGGTGCGTTGAAGGCCCAGATATGGCCGAAGGGATCCTGGATGCGCGCATAGCGTGCTTGCCAGAACGTATCCTGCGGCTCCATCACTGTCGATGCTCCGGCAGCCATCGCCTTGGCATAGGCCTGATCGACGTCGTCCGCCTTCGGGACGTTGATATTGATCGCGACGCTGGCGCCACCCGCGGTATTGGGCGAGCTGATGCTCATTCCGAACTCCGGGAACTCGTCATGCAGCATGATCTCGCCGCCGAAGAGGGCGAGATTGGCATGCATGACGCGCTTGCCGTCGTCAGCCATCTGGTGAAACGTGTTCACGGCGCCGAATGCCTTTTCGTAAAAGGCGATGGCGGCAAGGCCGTCCTTGACGCAGATATGAGCCTGGATGGGTGGAATATTCGGTGCGGATGCCATGCTTCGTCCTCCTTCTAGATCGCGATGCCTGCAAATATCAGGGCAAGCCCGATAGCGGACACACCCCACACTGCAGAGCGAACCAGGCCCAGACCACCGACATAGATCGGCAGGTAGGCTGCCCTCGCCCAGAACCAAATCGCCGCTCCCCAGCCGGTCAGCGGTCCGTCGCGCCCCGTGAACTCCGTCACGACGACGAGCACGATGAAGATCGGATAGGTCTCGTGGAAATTGCGAAGCGCCCGCGTCGCGCGTGCCGTAAAGACATCCGGCGGCGGCTGAACGTCCCGGTTGGGATCCGCCTCGACGAGCCCGTTCTGCAGGCGATAGGCGCCCGCCTGCGCCATCATGTAGACGAAGGCCAGCACGGCGCTCCACAGGAGGTAGCTCAGTTCCAACGACATCCGCGCATCCCACGAGAAGAAGCGGGGGCTTTCGCCCCCGCTTGTCTTAGAGATCGAGCACCAGGCGTTCCGGATCTTCAAGGCTCTCCTTGACGCGCACGAGGAAGGTAACCGCTTCCTTGCCGTCGACGATACGGTGATCGTAGGAGAGGGCGAGATACATCATCGGCCGAATGACGACCTGCCCGCCGATTGCAACCGGGCGGTCCTGGATCTTGTGCATGCCGAGGATGCCCGACTGCGGCGCGTTGAGGATCGGCGAAGACATCAGCGAGCCATAGACACCGCCGTTGGAGATGGTGAAGGTGCCGCCCTGCATATCGGCCATCGACAGCGCACCATCGCGGGCGGCCTTGCCGAGGCGACCGATTTCCTTCTCGATCTCGGCGATCGACATCTGGTCGGCATCGCGCACGACCGGCACGACAAGGCCCTTGTCGGTGCCGACCGCAACGCCGATGTGGCAGAAGTTCTTGTAGATGACGTCGGTGCCGTCGATCTCGGCATTGACCGCCGGCAGTTCCTTCAGCGCATGCGTGACGGCCTTAGTGAAGAAGCCCATAAAGCCAAGCTTGACGCCGTGCTTCTTCTCGAAAATGTCCTTGTATTTGTTGCGCAAGCTCATCACCGCGCTCATGTCCACCTCGTTGTAGGTGGTGAGCATGGCGGCGGTGTTCTGCGCGTCCTTGAGGCGCTTGGCAATCGTCTGGCGCAGCCGCGTCATCTTGACCCGCTCTTCGCGGACGGCGTCCTCTGCCGGCGCCGGCGCACGGGCCTGGACCTTCGCCGGTTCGGCGGCGGGAGCGGAAACGCCCTTGGCGAGAGCGGCGATCACGTCACCCTTCAACACCTGGCCGCGCTTGCCGGAACCGTCGATCTGCTCGGCGGCGAGGTTGCTTTCCGCGATGAGCTTGGCGGCAGCCGGAGCCGGCGGCATCGACGTCGGCGCCTGCTGTGCCGGCGCGGCAGCGGCGGGCTGCGGGGCCGGAGCGACAGCCGCGGGTTCAGGCTTCTTCTCCGCCGGAGCCGGAGCAGCAGCGCCAGCGGCAGCACCGGCGCCTTCGGCAATCTGGCCGAGCAACGCGCCGAGGCCGACGGTCTCGCCCGCCTGCGCTACGATTTCGGAGAGCGTGCCGGCCGCCGGTGCAGGAACTTCGATCGTTACCTTGTCGGTCTCGAGTTCGAGGATCGGTTCGTCGGCCTTGATTGCATCGCCGACCTTCTTGAACCAGGTGCCGACGGTCGCTTCGCTGACGGATTCGCCAAGAGTGGGAACGCGGATTTCTGTTGCCATGATTTTTGTTCCGTTGATCAGATATCTGTTTTCTAGCTCTTTGAGTTACGCACTTCCGGACGGAAAACCGCTGCGCACTTTTCCTCGAAGTGCTCCAGCGATTGGCAGGCCGTGGGGAGCCGATCAGCCCCCCAGCGCGTCCTCGAGGAAGGCGGCAAGCTGCGCCAGGTGCTTTGACATCAGGCCGGTTGCCGGCGAAGCGGCGGCCGGACGGCCGGTGTAGCGCACCCGCTGATACTTGGCATCGATATGGGCGAGCACCCATTCGAGGTAGGGATCGATGAACGACCAGGCGCCCATGTTCTTCGGCTCTTCCTGGCACCAAACCATCTCCGCATTGCGGAAGCGGCTGAGCTCGTTGATAAGCGCCTTGGCCGGGAACGGATAGAGCTGTTCGACGCGCAGCAGGTAGATGTCGTCGATGCCGCGCTTCTCGCGCTCCTCGAGGAGGTCGTAATAGACCTTGCCGGTGCAGAGCACGACGCGGCGGATCTTCGAATCCTTCTGCAACTTGATCGGGCCGTCCTTGATGACTTCCGCATCGTCCCAGAGCAGCCGGTGGAAGGAGCTCTCGCCCGCCATTTCGGAAAGGCTGGAGACCGCCCGCTTGTGGCGGAGCAGCGATTTCGGCGTCATCAGGATCAGCGGCTTGCGGAAGTCGCGCTTCACCTGGCGGCGCAGGATATGGAAGTAGTTCGCCGGCGTCGTGACGTTGGCGACCTGCATGTTGTCTTCGGCGCAGAGCTGCAGGAAGCGTTCGAGGCGTGCGGAGGAGTGCTCCGGCCCCTGGCCTTCATAGCCGTGCGGCAGCAGGCAGACGAGGCCGGACATGCGCAGCCACTTGCGTTCGCCGGACGAGATGAACTGGTCGAAGACGACCTGCGCGCCGTTGGCGAAGTCGCCGAACTGGGCTTCCCACAGCGTCAGCGCATTCGGGCGGGCAAGCGAATAGCCGTACTCGAAACCGAGCACCGCCTCTTCCGAGAGCATCGAGTTGATGACCTCGTAACGCGCCTGGGTCGGCGACAGGTTGGCGAGCGGGATATAGCGCTCCTCCGTCTGCTGATCATAAAGAACCGAGTGGCGCTGGGAGAACGTGCCGCGCTCGCAGTCCTGGCCGGAAAGGCGGATCTTCGTACCCTCGGTGACGAGCGTGCCAAAGGCGAGCGCTTCCGCCATTGCCCAGTCGATGCCCTCACCGGTCTGCACCATGCTGGCGCGGTTTTCCATGAAGCGCTGGATCGTGCGGTGGGCGTTGAAGCCAGCCGGGATCTCCGAGATCTTGCGCCCGACTTCCTTGAGCTGCTTCATCGGCACCGAGGTCTTGCCGCGGCGCTGCTCATCCTGGTTGTCGGCGGTGCGCAGGCCCGACCAGGCGCCGTCGAGCCAGTCGGCCTTGTTCGGCTTATAGGATTGCCCCGCCTCGAACTCCTGCTCGAGATGGGCGCGCCAGTCCGCCTTCATCTTCTCGACTTCGCCTTCGGTCATCAGACCTTCGGCGATCAGCCGTTCGGCATAGAGCTGGACGACCGTCTTGTGGGCGCGGATGGCCTTGTACATCTTCGGCTGCGTGAACGCCGGCTCGTCGCCCTCGTTGTGGCCGAAGCGGCGGTAGCAGAACATGTCAACGACGACCGGCTTGTGGAACTTCATCCGGAACTCGGTCGCGACCTTGGCCGCGTAGACAACGGCTTCCGGGTCATCGCCGTTCACGTGGAAGATCGGGGCTTCGATCATCTTCGCCACGTCCGACGGATAGGGCGAGGAGCGCGAGAAGGCCGGGTTCGTGGTGAAGCCGATCTGGTTGTTGATGATGAAGTGCACGGTACCTGCAACGCGATGGCCGCGCAGACCAGAGAGACCGAGGATTTCTGCGATGACGCCCTGGCCGGCGAAGGCCGCGTCGCCATGCAGCAGAAGCGGCATGACCTTGACACGTTCGCGCAGCGGGATGATGTCCCCCTCGAACACGGTCGCCATCTGGTCCTGCTTGGCACGGGCCTTGCCCATGACGACCGGATTGACGATCTCGAGATGAGACGGGTTCGCCGTCAGCGACAGGTGCACCTTGTTGCCGTCGAACTCGCGGTCGGACGAAGCGCCGAGGTGATATTTGACGTCGCCGGAGCCTTCCACGTCATCGGGCGCATAGGAGCCGCCCTTGAACTCGTGGAAGATCGCACGATGCGGCTTGGCCATCACCTGGGAAAGTACGTTGAGGCGGCCGCGGTGGGCCATGCCAAGAACGATTTCCTTGAGGCCTTCCTGGCCGCCGCGCTTGATGATCTGCTCTAGCGCCGGGATCAGCGACTCGCCGCCGTCGAGGCCGAAGCGCTTGGTGCCCTTGTACTTGACGTCGATGAACTGCTCAAAGCCTTCGGCTTCGACGAGCTTCTGCAGGATCGCCCGCTTGCCCTCGGGCGTGAATTCGACGCCCTTGTCCGGACCTTCGATACGGGCCTGGATCCAGGCCTTCTCCTCGGGGTTGGACATATGCATGAATTCGACGCCCATCGTCGAGCAATAAGTCCGCTCGAGGATCTCGACCATTTCGCGCACAGTCGCGTATTCAAGGCCGAGCACGTTGTCGATGAAGATCTTGCGATCGTAGTCCTTCTCTTCGAAGCCGTACGACTTCGGCGAAAGTTCGTCATAGTCCTCGACCGGATCAGCAAGGCCGAGCGGGTCGAGCTTGGCGTGCAGATGGCCGCGCATGCGGTAGGCGCGGATCATCATGATGGCGCGGACGGAATCGCGCGTCGACTGATGAACCTCCGCTTCGCTGACCGGGACACCGGTGACAGCGGCCACTTCTTCGACCTTGGCCTTGACCTTCTTTTCGATGACTTTCTCAACGACACCCCAGTCGCCGTCGAGCGCGGAGACGAGTTCGCCATTGGCGGCGATCGGCCAGTTGCTTTTTTTCCAGGACGCGCCCTTGGCGGCCTTCACAACGTCTTCCGGCCGGTCGGCGAGCGCCTTGAAGAAGGATTGCCATTCGGACGAAACGGAGGACGGATCCGCTTCATAACGCGCGTACAGCTGCTCGATATAAACAGCATTGGCGCCATCCAGAAACGATGTGAGCTGGAATTGCTCGTTGGCCTCTTGCCTTGTCATGGTTTTTCGCGAACCCCTGGTTCGCCTCCTGACTGAAGTTGGGATGCCGGGTCTTCCCGGTCGTTCATGTTCATTCGGTGCTTTTTACTGCACCAAGCTTGCGTCATTAATTGGTCTGGCGGGGGCCGGCAGTGACGCCGGCCCCAGCCTGGCGATCGGAATGTCAGCCCTTCAGGACTTCGACCAGTGTCTTGCCGAGGCGTGCCGGCGACGGCGAGACGCGAATACCGGCCGATTCCATGGCCGCGATCTTGTCTTCCGCACCGCCCTTGCCACCGGAGATGACCGCGCCAGCGTGGCCCATCGTGCGGCCGGGAGGGGCGGTACGGCCAGCGATGAAGCCGACCATCGGCTTCTTGCGGCCGCGCTTGGCTTCGTCCTTCAGAAACTGCGCCGCATCCTCTTCGGCCGAACCGCCGATTTCACCGATCATGATGATCGACTTGGTTTCGTCGTCGGCGAGGAACATTTCCAGCACGTCGATGAACTCGGTGCCCTTAACCGGGTCACCGCCGATACCGACAGCGGTGGTCTGACCGAGGCCTTCGTTGGTGGTCTGGAAGACGGCCTCGTAGGTAAGCGTACCGGAGCGCGACAGCACGCCGACCGAACCCTTGCGGAAGATGTTGCCCGGCATGATGCCGATCTTGCATTCGTTCGGGGTGAGCACGCCCGGGCAGTTCGGACCGATGAGACGCGAGGAGGACTTCTCCAGACGCGCCTTGACCTTGACCATGTCGGCGACCGGGATGCCCTCGGTGATGCAGACGATCAGCGGTATTTCCGCATCGATCGCCTCGATGATCGCGGCGGCAGCGCCTGCCGGCGGAACATAGATGACCGATGCATTGGCCCCGGTCGCGTCACGGCCTTCGGCAACGGACGCGAAGATCGGGAGCTGCTCGCCCTTGGCGCCGGTCCAGGTCTCGCCCCCCTTCTTCGGGTGGATGCCGCCGACCATCTTCGTGCCGTTATAGGCAAGTGCCTGCTCGGTGTGGAAGGTGCCGGTCTTGCCGGTCAGCCCCTGGACGAGGACCTTGGTGTCTTTGTTGATCAGGATGGACATGAAACCTCAGGCTCCCTTGACGGCTGCAACGATCTTCTGGGCGGCATCGTCCAGATCATCGGCGGAGATGACGTTGAGGCCCGATTCGTTGATGATCTTCTTGCCAAGCTCGACGTTCGTGCCTTCGAGGCGGACGACGAGCGGCACCTTGAGACCCACTTCCTTGACGGCGGCGAGCACGCCTTCGGCGATGACGTCGCATTTCATGATGCCGCCGAAGATGTTGACGAGAATGCCCTTCACGGCCGGATCGGCAGTGATGATCTTGAAGGCATGCGTCACCTTCTCCTTCGAAGCGCCGCCACCGACGTCGAGGAAGTTCGCCGGCTCCGCGCCATAGAGCTTGATGATGTCCATGGTCGCCATGGCGAGACCGGCGCCGTTGACCATGCAGCCGATGTTGCCGTCGAGCGCTACATAGGCAAGGTCGTGCTTCGAGGCTTCGATTTCCTTCTCGTCCTCTTCCGTAGTGTCACGCAACGCGATGACATCTTCGTGGCGGAAGAGCGCATTGCCGTCGAAGGAGACCTTGGCGTCCAGCACGCGCATGCGGCCGTTCTTCATGACGATCAGCGGGTTGACCTCAAGCAGGCTCATGTCCTTCTCGACAAATGCCTTGTAGAGGATCGGGAAGAGCTTTTCAGCATCGGCGCGCGCCTCGCCTTCGAGCTTCAGCGCATCGGCGAGCGTCTTCAGGTTTTCCGCTGTGACACCGTTGTCCGGATCGATCGCGACGGTGACGATCTTGTCCGGCGTATGCTCGGCAACCGCCTCGATGTCCATGCCGCCCTCGGTCGAAACGACGAAGGCAACCTGACCGACCGAGCGGTCGACGAGGATCGAAAGGTAGAGCTCGCGGTCGATGTCGGCGCCGTCTTCGATATAGAGGCGGTTGACCTGCTTGCCGGCCGGACCGGTCTGCTTGGTCACCAGCGTGTTGCCAAGCATCTCCTTGGCGTTCGCGATGACCTCGTCTACGGACTTAGCGAGCCGCACGCCACCCTTGGCGTCCGGGCCGAGTTCCTTGAACTTACCCTTGCCGCGACCGCCGGCGTGGATCTGGCTCTTAACCACGTAGAGTGGTCCCGGCAGCTTCTTCGCAGCGGCTTCCGCTTCCTCGGCGGAAAAAATCGCGACGCCTTCGGCGACCGGCGCGCCATAGCCCTTCAAGAGAGCCTTGGCCTGATATTCATGAATGTTCATGGGGTTGTTCCTGTCTGATTGGCCGGATGGCGGTTACTTCAGGCTGGGCGCGATGCTGATGCAGGCTTCGCAAAGGCCTGCGACCGCCGCTACCGACTTGTCGAAGGCTTCCTTCTCGCTCTTGTTGAGGTCGATCTCGATGATGCGCTCGACGCCGCCGGCGCCAATGATCGTCGGCACGCCGACATACATGTCCTTGACGCCGTACTGGCCGGAAAGGTGGGCTGCGCAGGGAAGCACGCGCTTCTTGTCCTTGAGATAGGCTTCCGCCATCTCGATCGCGGAAGCAGCCGGCGCGTAATAGGCCGAGCCGGTCTTCAAGAGGCCGACGATCTCGGCACCGCCGTCACGGGTGCGCTGGATGATTTCCTCGAGGCGGTCCTTGGTGACCCAGCCCATCTGAACGAGATCGGTCAGCGGAATGCCGGCGACGGTCGAATAGCGGGCGAGCGGCACCATCGTGTCGCCGTGGCCGCCAAGCACGAAAGCCGTGACGTCCTGGACGGACACATTGAATTCCTGGCTGAGGAAGAGGCGGAAGCGCGAGGAGTCGAGAACGCCGGCCATGCCGACGACCTTGTTCTTCGGGAGGCCGGAGAACTTCTGCAGCGCCCAGACCATGGCGTCGAGCGGGTTGGTAATGCAGATGACGAATGCGTTCGGCGCATATTTCTTGATGCCGGCGCCGACCTGCTCCATCACTTTCAGGTTGATGCCGAGCAGGTCATCGCGGCTCATGCCCGGCTTGCGCGGCACGCCGGCGGTCACGATGCAGACGTCGGCACCCTCGATGGCAGAATAGTCGCTCGCGCCCGTGAGCGAGGCATCGAAACCCTCGACCGGGGACGACTGTGCGATGTCGAGACCCTTGCCCTGAGGAATGCCGTCGGCAATGTCGAACAGGACGATATCGCCCAGTTCCTTCAGGCCGGCGAGATGGGCCAGCGTGCCACCAATCATCCCTGAGCCGATAAGTGCGATCTTGTTGCGCGCCATGAAAGTGCTTCCTTTGTGATCCCAAAATGATCGAGGCCTGAAACGCGGCAAACGCCAAACCTTCGCGAAAGCCCTTAAACGGCAAATGGTAAAATTTCAACGCATACTTTTCGACAAAGGAAATTCAATCGGTTAGATCGTAAAATTCTTACGTAAACGTAAGATAACGCGTCACCATCGCGTCATCAAACGCCCGCTCTTGCCGGATGTTGCGCCGCATATTCCTCACTCTGCATCTCGATCAGGCGCGAAACGGTGCGATCGAACTCGAAACCTTCGGTTCCTTTTTTTGCAGTCAGAAGCTGGTGCGGCTCGGCTACGGCAGAGGCGAACAGGCGGGCACCATGGTCGTAGAGCGCATCGACGAGGATGATAAATCGCTTGGTCTCGTTGCGCAGGTGAGGCCCCAGATGCGGGACGTGGTCGAGGAAGATGGTGCTGTATTGCGTCAGGATGGCAAGATAGTCGGCGGCACCGAGCGGTTGCGCGCAAAGGTCGGCGAAAGTAAACCGGGCGCTTCGGCCGGACGCCGACGGCACGTGGATCTTGCGCCCCTTGCGGCTGATCTCTGCCGGTGCTTCCGGTGCCCCGCCGGTCTCGACGTACCAGGCGCGCGCCATCGCCGCCTCCGCCTCCGGACCGAGCGGTGACAGCCAGACCGGATTTCCGTCGGTCTTCCGCAGGCGATAATCTGTCTCGGAGTTGAGCGAGACAATCTCGGTATTCGCCTTCAGCAGGTCGATGAAGGGAAGAAAAAGGCCGCGATTGAGGCCGTCGCGATAGAGGTCGTTCGGCTCGACGTTCGAGGTCGCGACGAGGACGCATCCCTTGGCGAAGAGTTCGCCGAAGAGGCGGGCCAGAATCATCGCATCGGCGATGTCGGTGACCGAAAATTCATCGAAGCACAGAAGTCGCGCCTCCCCGAAGAGTTCGGAGGCCACCGGCGGGATCGGGTCGGCCTGCTTCGTCTCGCCATTCTTGAGTTTCTGGCGATGCTTGTAGATGCGCTCGTGCACATCCGCCATGAACTCGTGGAAATGCGCCCGACGCTTGCGCTGGATCGGCACGGCGTCGAAGAACATGTCCATCAGCATCGTCTTGCCGCGACCGACGCCGCCATGGATATAAAGTCCCCTGACTGGAGCTTGGTCCTTCTTGCGCGAGGCAAAGAGCCAGCCGAGCGCGTTGGACTTGCGAGACGGCCTGCTGGCGAGCAGCTCCGCAGTCAGGTGATCGAGCCGCCGCGCGATCGCAATTTGCGCCGGGTCGCGCTGTCGTTCGCCTGTTGTAACGAGCGCTTCAAGTTTGTGAAGAATGCTGTCGTCCGGGTTAAGCACGCGGCACCCAAGGTGAGCAAGGAGCAATTTCGGCGAGAGGCGCGGGACGGGCAAGACTGCTCACACGTCCTCGTCCCACGCCGCATCCGGCTGAACGCCGGGCGCTGGCGGCGGTCAGCGGCTGAGGCTGACCGGCTGACCGCTGTTGGTCGAACCGTCGAAACGCGCGTCCGCGGTCTTGTAGAGGCGTGCGATCGGATTGCCGCCTCGATCCTTGAGCACCACCTGCTTGCCGGCGACTTCCCAGGAGCCCATCGTCGTCAGCTCGCCGGCGCAGCCGCGCGTGCCGCCGCGCGATCCGCTGCCGAGGTTCGTCAGGGTCAGGAACATGTCACAGGAGCTGCCGGCGCTCGACACGCGCCAATTGCCAACCATCGATTCCTTCGTCACGTCGAGCGCGTTGGGAGCGGCCGCGACCTGCGTGCCGGCCGGCGCGCCGCCGGCAGCTGCGGTGCCGGCTGTGGGTGCCGCCGGGAACTGCGAGGTATTGGTCGTCGGATCCGGGAGTTGGCTCGACGACACCGTCGGAACGGGCTGCGCCTGCAGCGGAGCAGGTGAAACATCCTGAGAACTGAAGCCACCCATGGATGTCCGCTGGCATCCGGTCAGCGCAAGCACAACCGCCAGTCCCGCCGCCGCATGAAAAACCCGCATGTCTCTTACCCCCGATATCTTCGTCGAACCATGATGCAACGCGATAATAATGGCCGAACTACAGCAAATCCACCTGACAAATCAAGGGAAGGCATTTCAGCAGTGCCTGTTGCACGATTGAAACGCCGGACCGAACGGGCATGCTCCACACCGGTCGATGCTGAAAACACGGCACGGCCAGGCCGGGCGAATACAATCAATGATTGACGCCCGCATAGGCACGGTCGCCCCAGAGCGTCTCGACCGCCCGGTTCCTGCCGCAGCCGTTCCTGTAGTACCAGTAGCGAATCGGGTTACGCGCGCCGAAGTCCTGATGATAATCCTCGGCCGGCCAGAATTTTGCGGCACCCTCCACCGGGGTGACGATCGGTTTTCCAAGTTCGGCCTCAGCCTTGATTTTTCCGGCCTTCGCGTCCATCGCCTGCCGCTCGTCAAGCGCGTAGATCGCGGTCGTGTAGGCAAAGCCGCGATCGCAGAACTGACCGCCGCCGTCGGTCGGGTCGGTCGTGTGGAACAGCACCGACACCAGTGTTGAATAGGAAACCCTATCCGGATCGAACTTGATGCGGACGACTTCGCGATGGCCGCCCTTCGCGTAGTCCTCGTAGGTCGGATTGGCGCTCTTGCCGCCGGCATAGCCCGAAATCGTCTCGAGAACACCGGGCACGCCGTCGAAATCGGTCTCGACGCACCAGAAACAGCCGCCGGCAAACAGCGCAAACTGCGGCTCGGCCGCCCCCGCCGGCAAGGACAGCAAGCAACCGGCGACAAGTGCAAACAGCAATCGATTCATCGCGATCTCCGATCCTCAACATAAAGCTATGAGGACCGCCGAAAGTTTCAAAATCAAATGCCGACACGCGGCCGTGAAGTTCGTGAGATATGCAAACGGCGACCCAGAAAGCCCGCCGTCGACGTCGACGAAAGTTGCCGGCGACTAAACCCTGCGCTCGACCAGCATTTTCTTGATTTCACCGATCGCCTTGGCCGGGTTCAGCCCCTTCGGGCAGGCCTGGGCGCAGTTCATGATCGTGTGGCAGCGGTAAAGCCGGAACGGATCTTCGAGATTGTCGAGTCGCTCGCCGGTCGCCTCGTCGCGGCTATCGATCAACCAGCGATAGGCCTGCAGGAGAACGGCCGGGCCGAGATAGCGGTCCCCGTTCCACCAGTAGCTCGGACAGGAAGTCGAGCAGCAGGCGCAAAGGATGCATTCGTAGAGGCCGTCGAGCTTCAGACGGTCCTCGTGGCTCTGCTTCCATTCCTTGGCCGGCGTCGGCGAAACGGTCTTCAGCCAGGGCTCGATCGAGCGGTGCTGGGCATAGAAATTGGTGAGGTCCGGCACCAGATCCTTGACCACCGGCATATGCGGCAGCGGATAGATCTTCACGGTGCCCTTGATCTCGTCCATGCCCTTGGTGCAGGCGAGCGTGTTGGTGCCGTCGATGTTCATCGCGCAGGAGCCGCAAATGCCCTCGCGACAGGAGCGGCGAAGCGTCAGCGTCGGATCGATCTTGTTCTTGATATAAAGCAGGCCGTCGAGCACCATTGGACCGCAGTCGTCGATGTCGATGTAGTAGGTGTCGATGCGCGGGTTCTTGCCGTCGTCCGGATTCCAGCGATAAACGCGGTATTCACGCAGGTTCGTCGCGCCGACTGGCTTCGGCCAGACCTTGCCTTCGGTGATCTGCGAGTTCTTGGGAAGTGCGAGTTCAACCATGTTGCTTGTCCATTTCTATGGCAACTTTGGGCGCTGTTTCTGCGGGTCAGAACAGCCACTGACGCGATAGTTCTCACGCGCCTGAAGCAGACTTACCTTGTTCGCGCCACCAGCCAGATCCGGGTCGGCTTCCTGGGCCGGGTTATCTTCCCAACCGCAGACACCGCAGATTTCCCATGCTCCAGCTTCGGCGAGCGAGGGTGAGTCACAGCAAGGGCAAGCGAAATATCCATCTTTTTCGACGCGCCGCGAAACCGCGGACACCGCTAGATTGAAATATTGAACGCCCTCGCTCGTCATCGCATCAATACACGCGCGCCTTCGGGGCGATCTTCATGGGATCGATACCCTCGGCGATCAAGTCGGTGTGAACTGGGCGGTAATCGAGCCGGACATCCCCGGCCTCATTGACCCATGCAAGCGTATGCTTGCGCCAGTTGACGTCGTCGCGCCCCCCGAACGGGCCCTCGGTGTAATCCTCGCGCGCATGTGAACCGCGGCTCTCCTTACGCGCCTCGGCGCCGTAGATGGTCGTGATGGCATTGGCCATCAGGTTTTCCAGCTCCAGCGTTTCGACAAGGTCCGAGTTCCAGATCATCGAGCGGTCGGTGACCTTGACGTCGGGAAGTTCCTTCCAGATTTCCGATAGGCGGCGGCAGCCGGATTCGAGCGATTCCTGCGTGCGGAAGACGGCGGCGTCCTCCTGCATGGCGCGCTGCATCTTCTCACGCAGCACCGCCGTCGGCGTCCTGCCGTTTGCATGGCGCAGGCGGTCGAAGCGCTCGACGATGCGGTCGCAGGCAGCCGTGTTGAGCGCCGGAACGGATTCCTGGCGGTCGATGATCTGGCCTGCGCGGATCGCCGCGGCGCGACCGAAGACGACGAGGTCGATCAGCGAGTTGGAGCCGAGGCGGTTGGCGCCGTGAACCGAGGCGCAGCCCGCTTCGCCGACCGCCATCAGGCCGGGCGCGATGCGCTCAGGGTTCTGACCGTCGGCGTTCAAGACCTCGCCCCAATAGTTGGTCGGAATGCCGCCCATGTTGTAGTGAACGGTCGGCAGAACCGGGATCGGCTCGCGGGTGACGTCAACACCGGCGAAGATCTTCGCGCTCTCGGAAATGCCCGGCAGGCGCTCGTGCAGCACGGCCGGATCGAGATGGTCGAGATGCAGGAAGATGTGGTCCTTGTTCTTGCCGACGCCGCGGCCTTCGCGGATTTCGAGCGTCATGCAGCGCGAGACGACGTCGCGCGAGGCGAGGTCCTTGGCCGAGGGGGCATAGCGCTCCATGAAGCGCTCGCCTTCCGAATTGACGAGATAACCGCCCTCGCCGCGCGCGCCCTCGGTGATCAGACAGCCGGAGCCGTAGATGCCGGTCGGGTGGAACTGCACGAACTCCATGTCCTGGAGCGGCAGGCCCGCGCGCGCGATCATGCCGCCGCCGTCGCCGGTGCAGGTGTGCGCCGAGGTCGCCGAGAAATAAGCACGGCCGTAGCCGCCGGTCGCCAGCACCACCATCTTCGCCGAGAAGCGGTGGATCGTGCCGTCATCGAGGTTCCAGGCGACGACGCCGGTGCAGCGCCCGTCGTCCGACATGATCAGGTCGATGGCGAAATATTCGATGAAGAATTCGGCGTTGTTCCTAAGCGACTGACCGTAGAGCGTGTGCAGGATCGCATGGCCTGTGCGGTCGGCAACCGCGCAGGTGCGCTGCACCGGCGGGCCTTCGCCATAATTCTGCATGTGGCCGCCGAAGGGCCGCTGATAGATCTTGCCTTCCTCGTTGCGCGAAAAGGGCACGCCGTAGTGCTCGAGCTCATAGACGGCCTTCGGCGCTTCCATGGTGAGATACTGCATGGCGTCGACGTCGCCGAGCCAGTCGGACCCCTTGACCGTATCGTAGAGATGCCACTGCCAGCTGTCGGGCGTCATGTTCTGCAGCGAAGCGGCGATGCCGCCTTGGGCTGCGACGGTGTGGGAGCGCGTCGGGAAGACCTTGGTGATGCAGGCCGTCTTCAGCCCCTGTTCGGCCATGCCGAGGGTCGCGCGCAGGCCTGCGCCGCCGGCGCCGACGACGACCACGTCGAAGGCGTGATCGACATATTGGTAAGCCCTGCCGTTTGCAGCGGGTGAACTGATCGATGCCATGGCGAAATTACCCTGCAAAAGCGATCTTCAGGATGGCGAAAAGACAGAGCCCGCCGACCGCGATCGCGAAAAATGTGTTGAGCATGAGAAGAGCGATCTTGATGCCTTCCGCATGCACGTAATCTTCGATGATCACCTGCATGCCGATCCGCATGTGGGTGAGACCGGAAAGGAGAACGAGACCCATGATCACAGCGACGAACGGATTGGAGAGCGCCGCGACGACCTCGGCATGGGGAGCGCCAGCATAGCGGGCCACGAAGAAGGCGAAGAAGATCAGAAGCGGAATATTGGAGACAGCCGTAAGACGCTGGCGCCAGAAATGATCAGTCCCCTCCTTGGCGGAGCCGAGGCCACGAACCTTGGCGAGAGGTGTGCGCATATCCATGTCGTATTCCCTCAGTACCGAACCAGATAGCCGATCACCCAGATCAGCAGCGTCAAAGAAACCGATCCGATGATCGTCGCCTTGGCCATCTTCGTCGCGAAATGCTTATCGTAGCCGTAGCCGAGATCCCAGACGAAATGGCGGATGCCCCCGAGCATGTGATGGACGAGGGCCCAGGTGTAGCCGAAGAGGACGAGCTTGCCGATCCACGTGCCGAAAAGCCAACTGACCCAATCGTAATAGGCCGCACCCGAGGCTGCGGCGATCAGCCACCAGGCCACGAGGATCGTGCCGAAATAAAGGGCGCTGCCGGTGATGCGATGCACAATCGACATCACCATGGTGGGGATTGGTTTGTAGATTTGAAGATGCGGCGAGAGCGGCCGGCTTCTTGTGACATTCGTCATCGGAACCTCACGGTGTGACCGGATTGCCGCGCCCCAAGAAACTGGACCGCCTTGTCCGGTATCGCACACGATTGTGCGCAATTCAGTCATTCGGACCTTTAATCACCCTAAGCCGTAACGACAAGTATCCTTGCAGTGCAAAACGAATAAAATCGATTAGACGAAAAACGGCATTTTTGAGCCCCGCTGAGACATGGAGCGAATTAACGATAACCACAGAAAACATAAGCAAATCCGTGACATTTGCCCGCAACTGGCCCACGATGGCATTAACGATTTGTTAAGGATGATCCGGAGGGCCCGGCAGAATGAACCTGTTGCGAGTGGTCCACGCGACCAAAGTTCTAGTGCTGGCTTGCGCCCTGGCAATGCCGGTCAGTCTGCCGGCGGCAGCGGCGAACGGCGTGAGCTTTGGCGAGGTTCAGACCCGCACACGCCATGTCCGGTTCAAGAACGGCTTCACCCATCATAACTTTCGCAAATTTCACCACGGCCGTCGGTTTTTTGCCGGCCATCGGCGACACCGCTCCGTCATGTCAGGCATCGACAACTTTCCATCATTCAATCAGGGCTTGCCGAGTGTCGGCACCCGCACTCGGCACGTGCGGATGAAGTATGGCCCATGGGGTTACGCGAGGCGTAATTGGCGCCGGGACGTTGGCGTGGTCGTGATTGGTGGAGGCTTCGGCGCATACGATGATGTAGGGTCCTACGGCGGCGACGACTTTCCTTCGGTGACGCCCGGCATCGGGACCTATGCCGGCGGCATCTCCGCCTTCCGGCAGGAGGGCAACGGCATCTATTTCCGCCAATACGGCAACTACAACTATTTGACGGAGGGTGCGACCGCCTCCACCCCGCCGCTGAATCGCGCGAAGATCATCGTCGTGTCGCCCCAACCGAACGACCGCGTCTGCTCGTGGGAACATGGCGTCTGCGTGATCCGGCCATAGGCGAGATGAGGCAGCAGGAGCCCGTCAACCGAAGCTTTCGTCCGGCTCGAAGCGCCAGACGATCGTGCGCTTCACCTCGCTGTCTTCAAGCGCCCGCGTGACTGGCACTTCATAGGTCGCGAGCGCCGACATCATCTCTCGCGGGCAATAGGCGCGCCCCGGGTCGCCAACGAGCACGGCGGCACCCGCCCCTGCCAATCCGGCGAGCCAGGGGCGAAGCAGATCCACAAATCCTTTGTCATAGAAGACGTCGCCGGCGAGATAGACATCGGCAATCTTCGGCTCGCCGATGATGTTCCGATTACTGAACGCGATTTCGACGCCGTTCAATTCCGCATTCAGCCGTACCGCTGTTTCCGTCCAGGGATCGATGTCGACGGCCAGGACGGAAGAGGCGCCCGCCTTCATCGCCGCAATCGCGACAAGACCGGAGCCGGAAGCGAAATCGATGACACGGCGGCCGCGGACGGTTTCCGGGTGATCGAGGACATAACGCGCAAGCCC